>NZ_CAXTHK010000014.1:0-61491 GCF_964244045.1 uncultured Jatrophihabitans sp.
CAACCGCGGCCTGATCAACACACCCCGAGAGTCAACCGAACCCGGGGCAGTCCCGAGTTCGGCAAACGACTGATGCGTGGTGATGCATGTCCAGGTTTCGTCGCGATCGCCGCCACTTTGAGAGTCTCCCTCTAGCCACAACGGGTGGTTGGGGTGGTCAGGACAGCGAGGCCAAGTCACCGGGCGGCGTGGTGCCCCGTCCTTCGATGAGATCTTCCTGGACGGCCTCAGCGACCCAAACCGATATCTCCTGAGCGGTCACTGGAAGGCCGGCGCTCCGCACGAACCCGAGGTGATCTTCCGCTCGGATGCGTACGGCGGCCTCAGCTCGGGGGCGCTCCATCGCGTTCGTCGCGACCAGGTCGTGTACGACGAGTTCGAGCCCACGGCTCACATCGTCGCCAAGATCGCGCAGGTACGTTGCGCGGGCTTCTGCTTGGTGGCGAGGGGTCACTGCCCGAGCATGCCATCGCGTCCTCGAAGATCACGCTGCGACGAACGAGACCTATCTGCGGCGCGGTCATCGGCATGAGCGGTTGTTGATCAAGCCCCACCCGAGAAGCTCGTCGACCTACAGGATGGGGTGTGATGTCGCCAATGACGCTGTCGCCTCTCGTCAGGCGGGTCACTTCGATAGCTGCTGCGGAACCCGAATGGCTCCGTTGCGGCCCGCCTTGTCGCTCCTGCAGTGAGGTGCCTGCATGGAGGAGCGCGAGCACGCCTGAGTCAGGTGGTGCGCCCGCCGGCGCCGCCGACCGACGCCGGGGGATACCGGATGACCCGCTCGTCAGCCGCGACCGGCGTGCCTTTGCCGTCGCGGTTGGACGTCGTGATCCACAGCGCGCCGTCGGGGGCGGGCACGACGTTCAGCAGCCGGCCGTACACGTCGGTGAGGACGGTCGAGTACTGCCCGACCTGCGGCGACGGGCTGTCCACCAATCCGCCCGAGATCAGCGTCTTGCCGTCGAGCGAGGTGACCCACAGCCGGCCCGATTGCACGGCGCAACCGCCCGGCCCGCTGTCGGCCGCAGGCAACGTCGACACCGGCTTCTTGGTCGCGGCCGAGGCGGTGGGCCAGCCGTAGTTGCCGCCGGAGGTGACGACGTTGACGACCGGCGCCGCCGACCCACGCTGCTCGACCTGGAAGACGTTGGGGCTGGCCGTCGACGCGCACAGCCCTGCCGAGGAGCGGAAGCCGCGCGCTAGCACGGGGGAGCGGGCGGTCGGGTTGCGCCGTACCGGCTCGCCGATGTCGGTGATCCGCAAGACCTTGCCGGCCAGGCTTGTCGCGTTCGCAGCCAGGGTCGGCCGCCCGGCGTCGCCGGTCGCGATGTACAGGTCGCCGTCGGCGCCGAAGGTGAGTCGTCCGGCATTGTCACTGCTGCCCCGCGGGATGCCGGTGAGTATCGGCGTGACCGGGCCCTTCAGCGTGAAGTCGACGACGCGGTTGTCGGTAGCGGTGGAGATGTAGGCGTAAATCAGGTTGTCCTCGACGTAGTCGGGCGAGACCGCGAGGTCCATCAGCCCACCACCCCCCGCCGTCGAAAGGCCGGTCAGCGTGCGGACGGTCGGCACCGGCTTGCCCGCCTTGGGCTGGACCCGAACGATGCGCCCGGTCGTGCGCTCGCCGACCAGCGCCGTTCCGTCGGGCAACAGCGCGATGCCCACCGGCGTGGTCAGCTTGCTGGCCACCACCAGCGAGTCCGGCCCGGCCGTGCCCGATGACGAGCCGGACGACCCCGCTGGCGGTCCGCTGCCGGTCGAACCGCTTTTCAGCGACGGCGTCGGAATGATCGGGTCGATGTGGACGCCGCCCTGGCCCTCGACGTCGGTACCGCCGGGGCTGGGTGAGAAGTCGGTGTCCGGGGAACCTGACGAGCAGGCGGTGACGAGGACCGCGACCGCCGCGACGGCGAGGCAGGAAGCGCGGCGCATGATCTCCAGTCTGCCTGGTCCAGCTGTGGGCGCCCCGCGGCTCCCTACTCTGGTGCCGTGATCACCGTCAGCGTCCCCAGCAACGATGCCCGTGACCTGCTCGGCGAACTGCCCGACGGCGTGCGGGTGCTCGTCTGGGACGGTCACCGCTCACGACCCGGGGGTGCCGACGACATCGAGTTCTTCGTCGGCCGCTACGACGCCGGCCCGCCGCCGCCCGACGTGCTGGCCGGTCTTTCCAGACTGAAGGTGATCCAGCTCGTTTCGGCGGGCGTCGAACCATGGTTGCCGGTGGTGCCCGACGGCGTGCTGCTGTGCAACGGACGCGGCGTCCACGGTCCGTCGACGGCCGAGCTCGCAGTCGCCGGGATGCTCGCCCTGCTGCGTCGCCTGCCCGCATTCGCCGCCGCGCAGCGCCGCCACGAGTGGGTCGACACGTCCACCGAGAGTCTGGACGGACTTCGGGTCCTGGTCATCGGCGCCGGCGACATCGGCGCCCGGATAGCCGCCGCGGCCCGGGTGTTCGGCGCTGAGACGACGATGGTCGCGCGCACCGCCCGCGACGGCGTACACGCGTTAGGCGAGCTGCCCGACCTGCTGCCGCAGCACCAGGTCGCCGCGGTTGCCGTCCCGCAGACGACAGAGACGGCCGGCCTCGTCGATGCTGCCTTCCTGGCCGCGATGCCCGACCGGGCGATCCTGGTCAACATCGCACGCGGCGGCATCGTCGACACCGCGGCTCTGCTGGCCGAGCTGCAGGCCGGTCGGCTGCGCGCCTTCCTCGACGTCACCGACCCCGAACCGCTACCGGGCGACCACCCGCTCTGGACCGCGCCCGGCCTGGTGCTGACACCACACATCGGGGGCGGCACCAGCGGATCGGACGGGCGCGCGTACCGGCTCGTCACGCGCCAGATCACCCGGTACGCGGCCGGCGAGGAGCTCGAAAACAAAGTGGCGAACGGATATTGACGGCTACCGGCGGCGACGGCGCTCGGGCGGGCCCTTCAGCACCGGGTCGGCCATCTCGGGCAGCCGCCCGCCGCTGGCCCGGGCCAACTCGGACAGCATCGAGACCCGCACGCAGGGCAGCCGGACGGCGCCGTCGCGCAGCACGGCGTACACGCTGCGTCCGGTGACCGACAGCCCGCGCACGTCGTTCCACGGCATGACCCGCTTGCCGAACGGTGCGCGCACCAGCAACCCCGCGCCGTTGACCACGGTGGCCGTGCGCGCGACGAAGACGCTGGCCAGCGCGGGGATGAGGAGCACCAGGATCCCGAGACCGACGCGGATGCGTGCGCCTTCACTACCGTCGGCGGCGAAGGCCACCGGGATCGAGCCGACCCAGAGGAACAGCACTGGCACCCATGTCATTGCGGGCAGCCGGAACACGCGCACCTCGGGCGTCGCGGTAGTCACGGCGAATCGGGAACGAGTGCGGACACGTCGAAACGGTACCCGTAAGGTTTTCAGACGTGAGCAGCGAGCAGACTCCCGCACAGCACCGCAAGCCGCACAGTTCGATCGTCACCGACGGGGTTGAGCGTGCCGCCGCCCGCGGGATGCTGCGCGCGGTCGGGATGGGCGATGACGACTGGCGCAAGCCGCAGATCGGCGTCGCGTCGTCGTGGAACGAGATCACGCCGTGCAACCTGTCGCTCGATCGGCTGGCCAAAGCGGCCAAGGAGGGCGTGCGCGCGGCCGACGGTTTCCCGCTCGAGTTCGGCACCATCTCGGTCTCCGACGGCATCTCGATGGGCCACTCCGGCATGCACTACTCGCTGGTGTCGCGTGAGGTCATCGCCGACTCGGTAGAGACGGTCTTCCGCGCCGAGCAGCTCGACGGCGGCGTGCTCCTGGCCGGCTGCGACAAATCGCTGCCCGGGATGATGATGGCCGCCGCGCGCCTCGACGTCGCCGCCGTGTTCCTCTACGCCGGCTCGACCCTGCCCGGTCGCTACCAGGACCGCAACGTCACCATCATCGACGCCTTCGAGGCCGTCGGCGCCTGCCTGGCCGGGCACATGACCCGCGACGAGGTCACCGCCATCGAGAAGGCGATCTGTCCGGGCGAGGGTGCCTGCGGCGGGATGTACACGGCGAACACGATGGCCAGCGCCGCCGAGGCCCTTGGGCTGTCGCTGCCCGGCAGTGCCGCGCCGCCCGCTCCGGACAAGCGCCGCGACGCGTTCGCGATCCGCTCCGGCGAGGCGGCCGTGGCGCTCGTCGACGCCGGAATCACGGCCCGCACCATCCTCACCAAGCAGGCCTTCGAGAACGCCATCACGGTCGTCATGGCGCTGGGCGGTTCGACCAACGCCGTCCTGCACCTGATGGCCATCGCGCACGAGGCGCATGTCGACCTCGATCTCGACGACTTCAACCGGATCGGCGACAAGGTGCCGCACCTGGCCGACGTCAAACCGTTCGGCTCCTACGTCATGACCGACGTCGACGCCATTGGCGGTGTTCCGGTCGTCATGAAGGCCCTGCTCGACGCCGGGCTGATGCACGGCGACTGCCTCACCGTCACCGGGAAGACGCTTGCCGAGAACCTCGCCGAGATCGCACCGCCCGACCCGGACGGCAAGATCATCCACTCGATGAGCTCGCCGATCCACCGCACCGGTGGGCTCACGGTGCTGCGCGGCTCGCTCGCTCCCGATGGCGCGGTGGTCAAGAGCGCCGGGTTCGACGCCGACGTCTTCGACGGCACCGCACGAGTCTTCGACCGCGAACAGGCGGCCATGGACTCGCTCGCCGCGGGTGAGCTGAGCCACGGTGACGTGGTGATCATTCGCTGGGAGGGCCCGAAGGGTGGGCCGGGCA
The DNA here is from genome assembly GCF_964244045.1 of uncultured Jatrophihabitans sp. NCBI lineage: Bacteria > Bacillati > Actinomycetota > Actinomycetes > Jatrophihabitantales > Jatrophihabitantaceae > Jatrophihabitans > uncultured Jatrophihabitans sp. The sequence continues at coordinate 4,768 of NZ_CAXTHK010000014.1, forward strand.
TGCGCGAAATGTTGGCCATCACCGGTGCCATCAAGGGCGCCGGACTCGGCAAGGACGTCCTGCTGCTCACCGACGGCCGCTTCTCCGGCGGGACGACCGGCTTGTGCATCGGGCACATCGCCCCGGAAGCGGCGCACTGCGGTCCGATCGCCCTGGTGCAGGACGGCGACCGGATCCGCCTCGACATGACCGCCCGCACGCTCGACCTCATGGTCGACGAGGCAGAACTGGAGGCGCGCCGGGCCGACTGGAAGCCGTTGCCGCCGCAATTCGACTACGGAGTCCTGCGCAAGTACGCGAAGCTCGTCGGCAGTGCAGCCCAGGGTGCGGTCTGCGACTGAGCGGAGCGAGAACGCCCGGTTCAGCCGGTCACTTGTTACCGAAGTCGACCGTCAGCCAGATCTTGTGGTGCGCGCGGTCGAGGTAGACATCGACGCCGACGTGGCGGAAGTGCTTGTTCAGGATGTTGAGCCGGTGGCCGTTGTACGGCGCCCGCTCGTGGTACATCGCCTTCTGCAGCGCCAACGCGGCGGCCGTCGTCAAGCGGTTCTTGTAGCCGATGTTCTCGCCGTCCTGGGTCCAGCGGTAGCCCGCGCGGTCGAGGCGGCGGCCGAGCGCGGACTCGCCGCGAAGCTGGTGCGCCATGGTGTTGCGGCGGGCCATGGCCAGGTTGTGACTGCGCGCCGAGGAGATCAAGCGGACGTCGGTTCGCAGTGCCCGCAGGTGGTTGGCCTGTCGTTCGCTGTTGAGCAGCGCGGTGACCGCGTTGGCGATGCTGCGTTCGGTCGATGTCCGGGCGTCTGCCGCAGCGGTGCCGATGAACAGCGGAAACAGCAGAGCGACAACGAGTCCGAGAGCGACGAGGAGGGCGGGGCGGCGAGTGGGGGTCATGGCATCCGTCCGAGAGGGGGCGCGAGTGGGCTGTCGTTCCCCTGGGCTGTACCGAAGCGCGGGTGCGATTCGAGCCCACCCAGGGTGCGATCACTGCCTACGGTGCGAATCGATCGGCGCTTGCGACGAGACCGGCGGGTCGGCGGAAGCGATGATGGGGGACTAGGTCCCCCCGACTCTGCCCGTGAGGGAAATGTCCCTAACGTCGCGCGACGAACGGATTCATGTGTTCACCTCCTCGGCCGCCGTGTACTGTTTCAGCCATGAGTCGCCTCGTACTCGTTAGCTGGCGCGCCGCCTAGGTTCTTCCAGAACTCCAGCGACGCGCTCACCCTTCGTGCTCTCGGCACGAGGGGTTTTTTGTTGTGATCTTGCAGTTGTTCGGTCAATTACCAGCTCCATCTAGAAGGGCACTCGGGATGACCAACCCGGCCAGCCACACCACCAGCAGCACCGCCGGTACCACCGAGCTGACGGGGGCCCAGGCCCTCGTGCGATCGCTCGAGAACGTCGGCGTCGACGTCATCTTCGGGATCCCGGGCGGAGCGATCCTGCCGGCCTACGACCCGCTCTACGACTCCACCAAGGTGCGGCACATCCTGGTGCGCCACGAGCAGGGGGCCGGGCACGCTGCCGAGGGTTACGCGCAGGCCACCGGCAAGGTCGGCGTCTGCATCGCCACCTCGGGTCCAGGCGCCACGAACCTGGTGACGCCGATCGCCGACGCCTACATGGACTCCGTGCCGATGGTGGCCATCACCGGCCAGGTCGGCCGTCCGATGATCGGCACCGATGCCTTCCAGGAAGCAGACATCTCCGGCATCACCCTGCCGATCACCAAGCACAACTTCCTGGTGCAGTCGGTCGAGGAGGTGCCGCAGGCAATCGCGAAGGCCTTCCACCTTGCCGCCACCGGCCGTCCCGGCCCGGTGCTCGTCGACATCCCCAAGGACGTCCTGCAGCTGTCGGCCCCCTTCGTCTGGCCGCCGAAGATGGCTCTGCCGGGCTACCACCCAGTCACCCGCCCACACGGCAAGCAGATCCGCGAGGCGGCCCGGTTGATTGCCGGCGCGCGTCGACCCGTCCTGTACGTGGGTGGTGGTGTGCTCAAGGGTCGGGCCACCCGCCAGCTGGCCCAGATCGCCGAGCTCACGGGCATCCCGATCGTCACTACGCTCATGGCCCGCGGGGCGTTCCCCGACAGCCACCGGCAGAACCTCGGCATGCCAGGCATGCACGGCAACGTCTCCGCGGTCACCGCGCTGCAAAAGGCCGACCTGCTCATCGCGCTCGGCACCCGCTTCGACGACCGGGTCACCGGCCGCCTCGACACGTTCGCCCCGAACGCGGCGGTCATCCACGCCGACATCGATCCGGCCGAGATCGGCAAGAACCGCATTGCCGACGTCCCGATCGTCGGCGACGTCCGCGAGGTGCTGCTCGAGCTGGCGCCGGTGTTGCAGGCCGAGTTCGACGCCGGCAACCGCACCGACCTCACCGAGTGGTGGCGCCAGATCGACAACTGGCGCGACACCTACCCGCTCGGCTACGAGGACCCGGCCGACGGCACGCTGTCCCCGCAGTACGTGATCCAGCGCCTCGGCGAGATCGCCGGCCCGGACACGATCTTCACCTCCGGCGTCGGCCAGCATCAGATGTGGGCCGCCCAGTTCATCAAGTACGAGAACCCTTACACCTGGCTGAATTCTGGCGGCGCCGGGACGATGGGCTACTCGGTGCCGGCGGCCATGGGCGCCAAGGTCGGCTGCCCCGACACGCTGGTGTGGGCCATCGACGGCGACGGTTGCTTCCAGATGACCAACCAGGAGCTCGCCACCTGCGCGATCGAGGGCATCCCCATCAAGGTGGCTGTCATCAACAACGGCAACCTCGGCATGGTGCGCCAGTGGCAGACGCTGCTCTACGACCAGCGCTACAGCCAGACCGAGCTCGGCACCCACAAGCACCGCATCCCGGACTTCGTGAAGCTGGCCGACGCGTACGGCTGTGTCGGGCTGCGTTGCGAGACGAAGGCCGACGTCGATTCCACGATCGAGCAGGCCATGGCCATCGACGACCAGCCGGTCGTCGTGGACTTCACGGTCGGCAAGGACGCCATGGTGTGGCCGATGGTCGCGGCCGGCGCCAGCAACGACGAGATCCAGACCGCGCGCGACATCCGCCCGAACTTCGACCACGGAGTCTGAGGCATGACCATCCACACGCTGTCCGTCCTCGTCGAGAACAAGCCGGGCGTGCTCACCCGCGTCGCGGGACTGTTCGCCCGTCGCGGGTTCAACATCGAGTCGCTGGCCGTCGGCCCCACCGAGGTGCCCGAGATCTCCCGCATCACCATCCTGGTCAGCGTCGAGGGCGCAGTGCTCGAGCAAGTGACCAAGCAGCTGAACAAGCTGATCAACGTCATCAAGATCGTCGAGCTCGAAGAGAAGCAGGCCGTGCAGCGCGAGCTGCTGCTGGTCAAGGTCCGCGCCGACGAGACGACGCGGCGCGACGTGCTGCAGATCGTCGAGTTGTTCAAGGCCAAGGTGGCCGACGTCGGACCCGAGGTGATCACCGTCGAGCTGACCGGTCGTCCCGACAAGCTCGACGCGCTGCTCAAGATGCTCGAGCCCTACGGCATCCGCGAGATGGTGCAGTCCGGCATGGTGGCGCTGGGGCGAGGGCCGCGTTCCATGACGCATGCAGCCCTGCGCGCGGTCGACCGCAGCGCTTAGAGACAATTCCGAAAACGAATCCAGGAAGAGGACGCACAAGCCATGGCAGTGGAGATGTTCTACGACGACGACGCCGATCTGTCGATCGTGCAGGGCCGCAAGGTCGCAGTGCTCGGGTTCGGCAGCCAGGGGCACGCACACGCGCTGTCGCTGCGCGATTCGGGCGTCGACGTCCGCATCGGATTGCTCGAGGGTTCCAAGAGCCGGGCCAAGGCCGAGGACGAGGGCCTGCGGGTCCTCACGCCCGGCGATGCGTGCGCCGAGGCCGACCTCATCATGGTGCTGGCCCCCGACCCGGCACAGCGCAAGCTGTATGCCGAGTCGATCGAGCCGAACCTCAAGGACGGCGACGCGCTGTTCTTCAGCCATGGGTTCAACATCCGCTACGGCTACATCAAGCCGCCGGCCTCCGTCGACGTCGCCATGGTCGCGCCGAAGGGCCCCGGCCACCTCGTCCGCCGCCAGTACGTCGACGGGAAGGGCGTGCCGGTTCTCGTCGCCGTCGAGCAGGACGCCACGGGGGGCGCGCGGGCGCTCGCGCTGTCCTATGCGAAGGGCATCGGGGGTACCCGGGCCGGTGCGATCGAGACCACGTTCACCGAGGAGACCGAGACCGACCTGTTCGGCGAGCAGGCCGTGCTCTGCGGCGGCGCGTCGCAGCTGGTCATGTACGGCTTCGAGACGCTCACCGAGGCCGGGTACGCCCCCGAGGTCGCGTACTTCGAGTGCCTGCACGAGCTCAAGCTCATCGTCGACCTCATGTACGAGGGCGGCATCGCCAAGCAGCGCTGGTCGATCTCCGACACCGCCGAGTACGGCGACTACGTGTCGGGTCCTCGCGTCATCGACGAGCGCGTCAAGGAGAACATGCAGGCCGTGCTCAAGGACATCCAGGACGGCACGTTCGCGGCTCGCTTCATCGCCGACCAGGACGCCGGCGCGCCTGAGTTCAAGGAGCTGCGGGCCAAGGGCGAGCAGCACCCGATCGAGACGACGGGTCGCAAGTTGCGTGGCCTGATGAGCTGGGTCTCCTCTGACGACGACTACGTCGAGGGCACCGCCGCCCGCTAAGCGGCACTGGACGGTCCGTCGCTAGGGTTCACCCTATGAAGCTCGCGGTGATCCCTGGCGACGGAATCGGTATCGACGTCACAGATCAGGCACTGCGCGTCCTCGATGCGGTGCTTCCTGGCGTCGAGCCCACGACCTACGATCTCGGAGCCGCGCGCTGGCATCGCACCGGCGAGGTGCTGCCCGATTCGGTGCTGGAGGAGATCCGCGGCCACGACGCGATCCTGCTCGGCGCGGTGGGCGACCCGTCCGTCCCGTCCGGGGTGCTCGAGCGCGGGCTGCTGCTGAAGCTGCGCTTCGCGCTCGACCACTACGTCAACCTGCGTCCCGCCACGTTGTACCCAGGCGTCAGCACGCCGCTGGCCGGCGAGCCGCCGATCGACTTCGTCGTCGTGCGTGAAGGCACCGAGGGCCCGTACGCCGGTAACGGGGGAGTGCTGCGCAAGGGCACCCCGCACGAGATCGCCACTGAGGTCAGCCTCAACACCCGCTTCGGCGCTGAACGGGTCGTCCGCGACGCATTCGCCCGGGCGCAGGCGCGTCCACGTAAGCACCTGACGCTCGTGCACAAGAACAACGTCCTGACCAACGCCGGCGACCTGTGGTTCCGCACCGTGCAGGAGGTCGGCCAGGACTTCCCGGACGTGACTATCGCCTACAACCACGTCGACGCCGCAACGATCTACCTCGTCACCGACCCGGGCCGCTACGACGTCATCGTCACCGACAATCTGTTCGGCGACATCCTCACCGACCTCGCCGCAGCAATCGCCGGCGGCATCGGCCTTGCAGCCAGCGGCAACCTAGACCCGAGTCACACCAACCCGTCGATGTTCGAGCCCGTGCACGGCTCGGCACCCGACATCGCCGGCCAGGGCAAGGCCGACCCGACGGCTGCGGTGCTGTCGGTGTCGATGCTGCTTGCGCACATCGGCGAACAGGAGGCGGCGGCAAAGGTCGAGGCCGCCGTCGCCGCCGACCTCGTCAGTCGCGAACCGAAGCAGCCGGGCAGCACGGCCGAGATCGGCGAGCGGCTGTCGAAAGCCGTCGCGGGGTGACGCAACCCCGCGCCGTGTGGCACACTCGGCTCGTGCAGTTCCAGCTCATCATCACCTCGATCATTAGTTAGGCGCGTCGGACCAAGCTCCCATCACCGACGCGCTCAACCCTTCGCCTCCTGGCGGAGGGTTTTTTGTTGCCCTGACACACCCGCGAAGAGGATCAGACCATGCAGACCGACGCCTTCCACGTCTTCGACACGACGCTGCGCGACGGCGCTCAGCGCGAGGGAATCACCTACTCGGTCGCTGACAAGCTCGCGGTGGCTCGGCTGCTCGACCAGGTCGGCGTCGGGTTCATCGAGGGCGGCTGGCCCGGCGCAATGCCGAAGGACACCGAGTTCTTCGCCCGCGCGGCGGCCGGCGAGCTCGAGCTGCGGCACGCGGTGCTCGTAGCCTTCGGGGCCACGCGCAAGGCAGGCGTCAAGGTCGCAGACGACGCGCAGGTTCGCGCGTTGCTCGACTCCCAGGCTCCCGTCGTCACCCTCGTCGCCAAGTCCGACGTCTGGCACGTCGAGCGTGCGCTGCGCACCACCCAGGAGGAGAACCTGGCCATGGTGGCCGACACCGTGGCCTTCCTCGTTGCTGAAGGCCGACGTGTCTTCGTCGACTGCGAGCACTTCTTCGACGGGTACAAACACGACCCCGACTACGGCGTACGCGTGCTGGACGCCGCCGCTTCTGCAGGAGCGGACGTCGGGGTGCTCTGCGACACGAACGGCGGCATGCTGCCCATGGGCGTGCACGACGTGGTGTCGAACGTACGTCGTCGCGCCGGTATCCGGCTCGGTATCCACACCCAGGACGACACGGGTTGCGCAGTGGCGAACACCCTGGCCGCTGTGGATGCCGGCGCGACGCACGCACAGGGCACCGCCAACGGCTACGGCGAGCGGGCCGGCAACGCCAACCTGTTCTCGGTCATCGGCGGGCTGGTCACCAAGATGGGCCTGGACGTCCTGCCCGAGGGTTGCCTACCCGAGATCTCTCGCGTCTCGCACGCCGTCGCCGAGATCGCCAACCTGTCGCAGGACACCCACGCGCCCTACGTCGGCGCTGCCGCGTTCGCCCACAAGGCGGGATTGCACGCGTCGGCGATCAAGGTCTCGCCCGAGCTCTACAATCACCTCGACCCGGTGGTTGTCGGCAACGGCCAGCGCATCCTGGTCACCGAAATGGCCGGTCGGGCGTCGGTCGAGCTCAAGGCCAAGGAGCTCGGGGTCGACGTATCGCAAGCACCCGAGGTCGTCGCCCGCGTCGTGGAGACGGTCAAGCAGCGCGAGGCCGACGGGTGGTCCTACGAGGCCGCCGACGCGTCCTTCGAGCTGCTGCTGCGCGACGAGCTCGCCGGCCCGGACGTCGCCCCACCCTTTGCGGTTGAGTCCTACCGCGTCATCACCGACAGCCGAGCCGACGGCGGCACGGTGAGCGAGGCAACGGTGCGGTTGACCGCAGGCGGCAGCCGGGTCATCTCGACCGAGGAGGGCAACGGGCCGGTCAACGCGCTCGACCGCGCGCTGCGCAAGGCACTCGAGCGCACCTACCCGCAGCTCGCGAAGATGGAGCTCACCGACTACAAGGTGCGCATCATGGCCGGCCGGCACGGCACCGACGCAGTGACCCGGGTGCTCATCGAGACGTCCGACCGCGAGCGCGAATGGACCACCGTCGGGGTGCACGGCAACGTGCTCGAGGCTTCGTGGCTCGCGCTGCACGACGCCGTCCGGTACGGACTGCTCACGACAACCCCGGGCGTCTGACGGCCTGTCAGGCGCACGTGCTGGCCTTGTTCTGCGCGCCGACGAGCCCTCATGCAGCACCGGGCGCGGTGTTGTCGCAGCGCACGACGTTCGCCGCCGGCGGATAGAGCCCGATCCCAAATCCTGGCCACCGACCCCGGACAACGTTGCGCGTGAACGTGTTGTTCGTGCCGTCGCCCGGGTAGAGGGCGTGGGTCTGGAACGCGTCCTGGTCGTCGCCCTGCGGATCGGTCACGGTGTTGCGCTGAACCAAGCAGCCGTTGCCCTTGTCGTCCACCGCGGATCCGCGCTGTTCTGGCCTGACTACCCCGTGTCGGTGAAGGTGTTGTCCGCCAGCAACCCCGGGTCGGTGCCCTCCTTCAGGTCGGCTCCCTCGGCGGCGATGTGCCGGAACAGGTTCGACCTGATCGCTGTCCGCTCGCTCTTGTCCTGTCCGTCGGTGCAGCCGTACTTCTTCCAGTTCGACTGCGCGGAGCCGACGTACACGCCCGCGCCGCACTGCGGCCTCTGCAGACCGGTGTCGTGGATCGACGAGTTCTGCAGGACACCGTCCGACGAGCAGGACCGGAAGTGGACACCTTCCTCGCCGGTGTCGTACACCTCGACGTTGTCGATGATCGAGTGCTGTGACCCGTCCAGGACGATGCCCTTGGTGGCATTGCGGACGGTGATGCCGGTGACGTGCCAGTAGTTGGCGGTGAGCCAAAGGCCGTAGTCGCCCTTCGTCGAATCGGACTGCAGGATTGCGCCGCGTCCGCCCTCGAGGGTGATCGGATGATTGGCGGTGCCGCTGGCGGCGAGCTGCCACCGGTCGCCCTTCCGGTTCTGGTACCTACCGTCGGCCAGCCTGATGACCGTCCCGGCGCGCGCCGTGGCCAACGCCGTAACGAGCTGCGCGGGAGTGGCGACGGTCCGCGTCGGCGCCGGGGTGGCGAAAGGCGTGCCGGACGGGATCAACGGTGGCGATTGCGCCGGTCGCGAGCTCGGATCCGAACGGTGCGGGCTCGACGACGTGCATGCGCTGGTCGCGGCGAGCACCGCGACCAGGGCGGCGACCTAGAGCCGGCGGATGCGCACGCTACGAGCTGAGCCGCTCCCCGCGGGTCTGGCTGGGCAACGGACGCAGCGTGCCCAGGATGCAGGACGCGCAGTCATGGGCGCACGCCGCGCCCGCACCATCGTGCGAGCAGTCCGTCATAGCACCGGCCCGTTGCGCGGGCTGGTCGGCATCGGTGATGTGCAGCTCGGTGGGATCGTGCTGGTGTCCGCAGTTGCACAGTTGGCCGAACTTCTGCGGCGACGCGGCGATGGCTGTCTCGATCGCGGCGTCGAGGCGGGTGTCGGCGGCGTCGATCCGCAGCGAGTGCAGCACGCCCCAGGCCAGCAGCGCGAGAAGCAGCGCAACGACGAGCGCGATGATGACGAACGCCCGAATGACCGCGGTGCCGGGCCCGGTGGCGGCGACCGTCCCGACGGCGACGAACAGGACGGAGAACAGCCCGAGGGTGGCCGCGAGCTGCTTGCGCTTGTCCACGGGCAGGGCCGACAGCGGTGAGGACACGTCATCAAGTATGCGCGATCCGCGCGGCGGACACGGCGCTGGGCCGAAGCGCGAACCCCGGTAGCGTGACTCACCGTGCGTATCGCTCGCTTCGTCCATCCCGGGTCGGCCACCGTTGCCTCCGGTGTCGCGTGGGGCACGGTCGAGGGTCCGGCGGGCGCAGGTCCGGAAGCGCTCACCGTTGCGGCCATCGATGGGCACCCGTTCGGCGCCCTGCAGTTCACCGGCGACCGCTGGGCGCTGAGCGATGTGCGGCTGCTGTCGCCGTTCCTGCCCAGCAAGGTTGTCGGCGTGAGTGACAACTACGGCGACGATGCGAGCGGGTCACCGGTGATCTTCCTCAAGCCCTCGACATCGGTGATCGGTGAGGCCGACGTCATCCGGCTGCCGCCGTCCAGCTCGCAGGTCGAGCCTGGGGGCGGCCTGGCCGTGGTCATCGGTAGCCCGGCCCGCAATGTGCCGTCCGAGACCGCGCTGCGCCACGTCTTCGGCTACGCCGCGGCGAACGACGTCACCGCGCGTGACCAGCAACGCGCCGACGGCGAAGCCGGCCGGGCCAAGGGATACGACTCGTTCTGCCCGCTCGGGCCCTGGGTGGAGACAGTCCTCGACCCGATCGATTTGCGCGTCGTCACCCGTGTCAACAGCGAGATCAAGCAGGACGGCAGGACGAGTGGGCTGACCCGCGACGTCGCTCACCTGATCGCCTTCGTTTCGACGATCATGACGCTGCTGCCCGGCGACGTCATCCTCACCGGCACGCCTGCTGGAACCGGGCCGCTCGCCGCGGGTGACTCGGTCAGCGTCGAGATCGAGGGCATCGGCACGTTGACGAACACGGTGGTGCAGGCATGAGTGCTGAGATTCGGGTGCGGTTCTGCCCGTCACCCACCGGCAACCCGCACGTCGGGCTGATCCGTACCTGCCTGTTCAACTGGGCGTACGCGCGGCATGTCGGCGGCACGTTCGTGTTCCGCATCGAGGACACCGACGCCGCGCGTGACTCCGTCGAGTCCTACCACCAGCTGCTCGACGCGCTGCGCTGGCTCGGACTGGATTGGGACGAGGGCCCCGAGGTCGGTGGCCCGTACGGCCCGTACCGGCAGAGCGAGCGGGGCGACATCTACCGCGACGTCGCCGGGCAGCTGCTCCAGGCCGGGCACCTCTACGAGTCGTACACGACGCCCGACGAGACCGAGGCGCGACACCGCGCAGCCGGGCGCGACCCCAAGCTCGGTTACGACAACTTCGACCGCACACTGACCTCTGATCAGCAGGCTGCGTTTCGTGCCGAGGGCCGCGAGCCGGTGTTCCGGCTGCGGATGCCCGACCAGGACATCACCTGGCACGACGCGGTCCGCGGTGACGTCACGTTCGCGGCGGCGAACGTCTCCGACTTCGTGGTTATCCGCGCGAACGGCGACCCGCTGTACACGCTCGTCAATCCCGTCGACGACGCGCTCATGAAGATCACGCACGTGCTGCGCGGCGAGGACCTGCTGCCGTCCACACCGCGGCAGATCGCGCTCTACCGCGCCTTGATCGACATCGGTGTCACCGACTTCGTCCCGACGTTCGGCCACCTGCCCTACGTCATGGGCGAGGGTAACAAGAAGTTGTCGAAGCGCGACCCGCAGGCATCGTTGAATACGTACCGCGAGGCCGGCTACATACCCGAAGGTTTGTTGAATTATCTTGCGCTGCTCGGCTGGTCGATCGCCGACGACCACGACATCTTCAGCCTCGACGAGATGGTAGCCGCGTTCGACATCGCGGACGTCAACGCCAACCCCGCACGCTTCGACGGCAAGAAGTGCGAGTCGATCAACGCGTCGCACATCCGGCTGCTCGACGGCGCGGACTTCGGGCAGCGCCTTGCCACGCAGGCGGCTGCCGACGGCTTGCCTACGGACGACGCGGTGGTCGCCGCCGCAGCTCCGCTCGTGCAGGAGCGCGTGCAGACGCTCGGCGAGGGCGCCGACATGGTCCGCTTCCTGCTCGTGCCCGACGACGAGTTCAGCGTCGACGAGGCCGCCGCCACCAAGCAGCTCGGCGACGCCGGGCAGGTCGTGCTGGCCGCAGCTCTGCCCGTGCTCGAGGCGCTGTCCGACTGGTCGACAGCGTCGATCGAGAACGTGCTGCGCACGCAGCTCGTCGAGTCCATGGAGCTCAAGCCGCGCAACGCCTACGGCCCGCTGCGGGTGGCGATCACCGGGCGCACTGTCTCGCCGCCGCTGTTCGAGTCCATGGAAATCCTCGGCCGCGAGCGTTCCCTGGCTCGGCTGCAGGCAGCTACCGTCCAATCATGACGGTGAAGCTCGTAGTCCTCTACACCCAACCCGATGACGCCGAAAGCTTCGACCAGCACTATCTCGGCGTTCACGGTCCGCTGGTCGACGAACTGCCCGGCCTGCAGAATTGGGACACCGCGCGCCTCGTCGCGGCCGCCGACGGTGGCGAGCAGACGTACTACCGGATGGCCGAGCTGTACTTCGCCGACCAGGACGCACTGCAGGCGGCAATGAGCACCGACCAGGGCAGAGCAACCGCAGCCGACTACGGCCGGATCGCCCCGCCCGGCTCGCGCATGTTCATCGCCGCTGTCGACTGACGCCACGCCATCAGCGGACCGCTTCGAACACCGCCGCGAGGCCCTGGCCGCCGCCGATGCACATCGTCTCCAGCCCGTAGCGGCTGTCGCGGCGCTGCATCTCGTGGGCCAGGGTGGCCAGGATGCGGGCGCCGGTGGCGCCGACCGGGTGGCCGAGCGAGATGCCCGAGCCGTTGACGTTGAGCCGCTCGTAGTCGGCGTCGGTGAACTTCCACTCGCGGAGCACGGCAATCACCTGTACGGCGAACGCCTCGTTCAGCTCGATGAGGTCGATATCGGCCAGCGTCAGCCCCGCGCGCTCGAGGGCGAGGGCGGTGGACGGCACGGGGCCGATGCCCATGACCTCGGGGCCGACGCCCGCCACCGCCCATGACGTGAGGCGCAGCATGGGGCGCAGGCCCAGACGCTCAGCGTTCGCGGCGGTGGTGACGACGCACATGGCCGCGCCGTCGTTCTGCCCGCTGCTGTTGCCGGCGGTCACCGTCGCGCCCTCGGTGGTCTTGCCCATCACTGCGCGCAGTCCGGACAGCTTCTCAAGGGTGGTGTCCGGGCGCGGGTGCTCGTCCTTGGTGATCAGCGTCGGGTCCGCGCCGCGCTTGCCGGGCACCTCGACGGGCACGATCTCGTCGTCGAACCGGCCGGCCTCGACGGCGGCAGCACACCGGCGCTGCGAGGTGAGCGCGTACTCGTCCTGCTCCTCGCGGCTGATGCCGTACTCCGCGCGCAGGTTCTCGGCCGTCTCGAGCATCCCGCCCGGCACGGGGTGGAACTTGCCGCCGGCGGTGGTGCGTCCGCGGGCGAGGCGGTCCATCAGTTGCACTCCGTCACCCTTGACGCCCTTGCGCAGGCCCAGCGCATAGTGCTCGGTCTGGCTCATGGCCTCGACACCACCGGCCACGACGAGGCTCGCAGCCCCCGATCCGACCTGCATGGCGGCGTACAGGACGGCCTGCAGACCCGAGCCGCACCGCCGGTCGATCTGCAGTCCGGGCACCGACGTGCCGAGTCCGGCGTCCAGCGCGGCGATCCGGCCGATGGCCGGCGCCTCGCCGTTGGGGTAGCAATTGCCGAGAACGACGTCATCGACGTCGCCCGCGCTCAGTCCGGTGCGCTCGACGAGTGAGGTGAGACAGGACGAGGCGAGCTCGGCCAGCGTGAGATCGGCGAACACCCCCTGGAACCCTCCGACGGGCGTGCGGACGGGTGCGCAGATCACGACATCGGCCATGAGGTCAGCCTAGGCAGGGCATGGCACGGGCGACAACGAGCGGGGCTATTCGTGCCGTTCGTCCTGTCTGTGACGCGACGTTGCGAGATTCGGTGTTCTTTAGGTGTGACGTGGGTAACCACGCACCCGTGACGACGCTGAAGGCACCGCAGCCGCGATCCGCGCCGCGCCCGCTTGCCCCGGCAGGCGTCGACGGCGTGCATTACACGGTCACCGGCGACGCCGGGCAGACGCGCACCGTGGTTCTGTTGCACGGCTTCTCCGACAACTTGACGACCTGGAACCGGCTGGTGCCGGCGTTGGCCACGAGCCACCGGGTCATCGCCATCGACCTGCCCGGGTTCGGCGCCAGCACCCGGCGCTGGACCGACCCGCTGCTGGACGGCTACGTCGACGTCGTGGCCGAGGTGCTCGACGCCGAGGGGCTTGCCGGCGCTGAGAACGCGGTGTCGTTCATCGGCAACTCCATGGGCGCGGCGGTGTCGGCGCTGTTCGCGGCGCGCTTCCCCGAGCGGACCGAGCGGGTGGTGCTCACCGACATGCCAGGGCTCAGCGCGGTCCCGAAGCTCTGGCGCCTGGCGATGTCGCGGCCGGCCGAACTCGGCCTACGTACCGCGCTGCGGGTCGTGCCCGAACGTGGTGCGGTCCTGGGCCTTGGCTGGTTCTATGCGCACATCGCGGCCGGCGACCCGCGCCGACTCGACCCCGAGGTGCGCCGCGGCTTCATCGATCCGTTCGGCGAGCGTGGCCGGATGCCCGGGTTACTGCCCATTGGCCGCGTCCTGGTGCGTGAGCTCGGCTCGGCACGACTCGGCGGCCTGATCGGCGACTCGTCCATCCCCACGCTCATCGTGTTCGGGTCGCGCGACATGCTGACCCCGGCTCGCGCCGTGAAGCGACTTGGTCACTCGAACACCGCGGTGGTGCTGCCCGGGTGCGGACACTGCCCGCAGATCGACCAGCCGGACGCGCTGCTATCCGAGGTGCTGCCCTTCCTGCGTCGGCCGCTGGCCGCCGTACGTGACGCCGAGGTCGACGCCGCCTGAGCCACCGCCTGGCCTCCGGGAGGTATAAGGGACATAATGTCCCGGATACCAACATGTCCCGGATACCAACCGAGAGGCTGATGCATGACGGCAACCACACCCCGCCCGGCATGGAGCGACGACGACCTCGAAGCGTTCCGCGACCTCGCGCACACCTTCCTCGAGAAGGAGTGCGCGCCGCACGAGCAGCGGTGGGGCGAACAGCAGCACGTGGACCGCGAGGTGTGGCTCCGGGCCGGCGAGCTCGGTCTGCTGTGCCCGTCCATCCCCGAGGAGTACGGCGGCGGGGGCGGCACATTCGCTCATGAGGCGGTCCTGGCCGAGGAGCAGGTACGCACCGGCGCGCCCAGCCTGGGCACCGCGGTGCACAGCACCATCGTCGCTCATTACGTGCACTCCTACGGCACGGACGAGCAGAAGCGCACCTGGTTGCCGCAGCTGGCATCCGGCGAGCTCGTCGGCGCGGTAGCCATGACCGAGCCGGGCACCGGGTCGGACCTGCAGGCGGTCAAGACCCGCGCGATCCGCGAGGGTGACCACTACGTCATCGACGGCTCGAAGACGTTCATCTCCAACGGTCTGCAGGCCGAATTGATCGTCCTGGTCGCCAAGACCGACCCCGACAACAAAGCGGCTGGCATCTCCCTCATCGGCATCGACACCCGCGGCCTCGCAGGATTCTCGCGGGGACGGGTGCTGCAGAAGATCGGCCAGCACGGCCAGGACACTGCGGAGCTGTTCTTCGACAGCGTTCGGGTGCCGACATCGAACCTGCTCGGCGAGGTCGAGGGCCAGGGCTTCATCCAGCTCATGCAGCAGTTGCCGCAGGAACGTCTCGTACTGGCCGTTGCGGCCATCGCAGCGATCGAGGAGACGATTGCCATCACCGTCACGTACACCAAGGAACGGCAAGCATTCGGCAAACCGGTGTTCAATTTCCAGAACACCAAGTTCAAGCTCGCCGAGGCCGCGACCAACGCCAAGATCGGGCGCGTCTTCATCGACGACTGCATCAGCAAGCACCTGCAGGGCGAGCTGGACGTACCGACCGCGTCGATGGCCAAATGGTGGTTGACCCAGCAGCAGTGCGACATCGTCGACGAGTGCCTGCAGTTCTTCGGCGGGTACGGCTACATGGCCGAGTACCCGATCTCGCGGATGTACACCGACGCCCGCATCCAGAAGATCTACGGCGGCACCAATGAGATCATGAAGGAGATCATCAGCCGGTTCCTCTGAGCGACCGGGATGTCCGCGCGACGAGTGTGTGGTGCAACCGGCTGCGAGCGTCCGGTAGAGTCTGACGCTGGCCCGGACGAGGAAATCGCCGCGGGTCAGCCCATGGGGTATGGGGTAATTGGCAGCCCAACTGATTCTGGTTCAGTTAGTCTAGGTTCGAGTCCTGGTACCCCAGCGCAATGAGATCAGCTGTCTGCATTACCGGCTTTTCCAGCGGCCCCATCGTCTAGTGGCCTAGGACGCCGCCCTCTCAAGGCGGTAGCACGGGTTCGAATCCCGTTGGGGCTACCCACACCTGCACCCCTCGGTCTTCCGAGGGGTGCAGTCGCATGGGACGAGGTCACTCGCGCTCGGTGAGTGGCCGCGGTGGCTGGGGCGGGTGCCCCGTCATGGTCTCGATGAGTTCTGCGGCGATGTCGCTGATCTTGCGGTTGTTGGACTGGGAAGCGTGGCGCAGTGCCTCGAACGCGTGGGTGGAACTGATCTTGCGCGTCACCATGAGCATGCCGAGGGCCTGGTCGACCGTCGCGCGCGTTGCGATGGCCTCGCGTAGCTGGTCGTCGAGAACGAGGGTTCTGACCTGACGCACGAGGATGGTCAAGGCGGTGGCGGCCTGGCGGGTGAAGGCCAGGGCTCGCTGGATGTCGGCTTCGACGAAAGCGTGCGAGGCCGCACTGAACAGGTTCAGCGCGCCGATGGTGTCGCTGGCGAGGGTGAGCGGCAGGGAAACGGCGCTTCGGATGCCGCTGGCCAGGGCGTGCGCGCTGTAGTCGCCCCACCGGGTTTCCTCGACCATGTCCGGTACGTCGACCCGGGTCCCAGTGTGCATCGCTTCCAGGCACGGTCCGTGTCCGCGTAGGTATTGGATCTCGTCCATCAGCAGGGCGACGGCGTCACTGCCGGCCACGGTCGCGACCTCATTGTCGCGTCGAAGCGTGATCCCGCAATGCGTCCCGGGAACTACCGCAGCGGCCAGGGTGGCGAGTTGACTCAAGAAGTCCGCGACGTCGGGTCCGTCGAGGAGAAGATTCTGCAACTCCGAATAGGCGTCGGCCAGCTCGATCGGCTGCGGTTGCAGGGTGCGTTCGCCATCTGACTGCACTTCGTGCGTTCCCGACTGCCCGTCGCTTGCGCGGCGGAGCGGTAGGCGTTCGCCAAAGGCGACGCCGCCTGTGGCGACACACGAAGGACCCTCAGTAATCCAAGCCTACGCTGTCGGGAACACCCGAGATCCGGTCCTTGCGCCGTAGCAGGCGCTGTGGAACGATCATGCGCGGGTTGGGATAGCAGCCCCTGGCGCGACGTCCATGACGTCCGGACGACGTCATTCCGTGGTTGATCCGGTGCCCTCGTGTCCGCGTTGACGTGATCTCTGTCCGGTCCGCGGCCGGGGTACGAAACTCCCGATGACGGGCACAAGGCCCGAGTCGTGGGGGCATCGATGCGCGGTAATTGCACGCGGATCGGTGAGGGGAGTAACCCGCCTTGCCCCGGGGGATTTGGCGGGTTACTCCCCGCTGGAACGCGTGACCAACTTGGAGGACGCAGTGGATCGATGGCGAGCATCGATCGAGATCCCGGCCGACGTGCACGCGCCGGAAGCGGCGCGGAACATCGTCGCGGCGTTGCTCCCGGCATGGGATCTGGGCGACCTCATCTCCGATGCCCAACTGATCGCTAGCGAGCTGGTCACCAATGCCTACCGGCACGCCCAGGGGACTGCGGGGTTCGAACTGCTCCTCGTCCAACGCGACGCCGGGGTCCGGATCGCCCTTGCCGATGGCTCCTCGATCAAGCCGGTCATCGCCGAACTGTCGCACGAGCGTCCCAGCGGACGCGGGATGATGCTCGTATCGGCCCTGTGCACCGAATGGGGTTCGGAAAGCCGGGACGGCGGCAAACAGGTGTGGGCAGACCTCGACCGAACCTGACCGGGGCGCCGCGTCGCTCCGCACACAGCAACGCCGCACCGTCCCGGGTCCTGTACGGGGCGGCGCGGCATTGTTCTTCGTCTAACGACCCGACCGCCGCGAAGTCACGCACTCTGCGCAAAACCGCTAAATCGGGCATCGTCCTTGAGCTCACCGGCCGGCCGGCTTGCATTCCGACGCGACATTCGATGACCTAGGCGGATGACCGCCCTCCGCTGCGCTCTGGGCGCCGAACGCCACGCCCCCCCATCCTGCTCTGACTGCGTCGTCGCATGACACTGCGGGATCTGAAGATCCGGGCAACCGGGCTGCGTTTTGCGGCCCTGCCGTTCGCCGTCCTCGTCTCGGTGGCCTTCCTCGTCATCGACCCCCCGGTGGGCGACTATTGGGCCGCTCGCGCCCGTTCGTCCGCGGCGGCGCACGGAGTCGGGCTGCACTACTGGTTCGCGTGGTTCGGCGGCACGGTGCCCGGCCACTACTCGGTGCTGACGCCGTACGTCTCGAAGGTCGTGCAGCCGGGACTGCTGGGGGCAGCCTCGACGATCGCGGTCACCGCGCTCGTCCACGTCCTGGCGCGCGGGACGCGCCACCCCGTCGCCGCCACCTGGACCTCGGCGATCGCCACCGGTTTCAGCCTGTGGAGTGGTCGGGTGCCCTTCGCGTTCGGCTCGGTGTTCATGCTGGTGGCACTGCTGTGCGTGCGCGCGAACCGGCCGTGGCTCGCCGGGGCCGTAGCTGCGCTGACGGCTCTGGTGTCACCGGTGTCCGGCGCGTTTCTCGCGCTCGGCGTGGCCGGGGTGCTCCTGCACGACCGCCGCCGGCGACTCGCTGCGCTGGCCGCCGTGGGCGCAGCCGGTGTCTGCCTGCTGTTCGTCGTCGTGTACTTCGCTACGCCCGGACCGGAGGGCTTCCAGCCGGTGCAGGCGTGGTTCACGGCAGCCGCTCTCGCGGCCATGCTGCTCGCCCGACCGCCCGACTACGTGCGCACCGTGGTGTTGCTGGCTCTGGTGGCCTGCCCGATCGTGGCTCTCGTCCCGAACGGGTTGGGTTCCAACTTCGAGCGCTTCGCCTGGATCGTGTTGCCCGCGGCGGTCGTGGCCACCTCCCGCGCGGGCTGGCGCGTCACCGCATTTGTTGCCGCCTTCGCGGTGTCGATCGGCATCGTGGGCTCGGCGAAGGATCTCTGGGTCGCCGCTCAGCCGATGTCGGAGCAGGCCTACGTGGCCGGCCTCGTACGGCATCTCGACTCGGTCCGCGGCCTGGACAACTACCGGGTCGAGACGGTGCCCGACGGCACGCACGTGGCCGCATACGCGCTGCTGGGACACGCCCAGCTGGCCCGCGGTTTCGAGACGCAGGCCGACAACGCCTACGACAGCGTGCTGGCCTCGCCGAGGCTCGACGCCGCGAGGTATCGACGCTGGCTGGACGACAACGCGGTCGGCTACGTAGCCATTGACCACCGCACGCTGAAGCACGGTCCCGAGGACACCCTGGTGCGCTCGGGCCGGCTGCCCTACCTGCACCGGGTCTGGTCCGACGGCAAGTGGGAGCTGTACGCGGTCACCTCGCCCAGGCCGATTGTGGCCACACCCGCGACGATGGTCCGTTCGACCCAGGCCCAGCTGACCGTGGCGGTGCCCGCGGCCGGCGTCTATCGGCTCAAAGTCCGCTGGTCGACGCTGCTCGACCTGCGCGGTCCGGCCGGTGCGTTGAAGCCCGACGGTAAGGGCTGGACGCAGTTGCACGCGCGTAGGCCTGGCCGCTACGTCCTGAGCGGGTGACGGGTGCGATGAGCGAACCGACGTTGCGTGGGGTGACCCAGTGGACCCGCGGCATGACCGCTCCGGTCCGGGCTTACCTGCGCACCGAGTCCGGCAGTGCCGGGGTGCTGCTGGCGGCTGTCGTGGCGGCGCTGATCTGGAGCAACCTCGACGCCGCCTCCTACGCAAGCGCGTGGGAGGCCAAGCTGTCGCTGCGCCTCGGCGACGTCGGCGTCGTGCGCGACGTCCGGACGTGGGTGAACAGCGGGCTGATGACGCTGTTCTTCTTCGTCGTCGGTCTCGAGGCGCGTCGAGAGTTCGACCTCGGTGACCTGCGCGAGCGGCGTCGTTTCCTGCTGCCGGCCACCGCCGGCACACTCGGCATGATCGTGCCGGTCGCGTTGTATCTGGTCATTACGCACGGGGGAGCCGGGTCCTCCGGCTGGGGTATCGCGATGTCCACCGACACCGCGCTGGCGCTGGGCCTGCTGGCCGTGGTCGGGCGCGACGTGCCCGATCGGGTCCGGATCTTCCTGCTGACCGTGTTCGTGGTCGATGACGTCATTGCGCTGATCGTGGTCACGGTGGTGTACAGCGACCCGATCCAGGTCGGGCCGCTGCTGACGGCCCTGGTCGTGGTGGGCGTCATCTTCGCCGTGCGGGCCAGCGGGCTGCGCTCGGGCGTCACGTTCGCCGTGCTGGGCGTGGTCGGGTGGTTCGCCTTGCTCGGCAGCGGGATCGACCCCATCGTGCTCGGGCTGATCATGGGCCTGGCCACGACCGACTACACGCCCTCGCGCTCCGACCTGGAGAACGCCAGCGGGCTGTTCCGGCTCTTCCGTGAGCAGCCGACGGCTGAACTCGCCCGCTCGGCCAGCACCGGACTCACCCAGACGCTCTCGCCCAACGCTCGGTCGCAGGACCTGTACCTGCCGTGGACGAGCTACGTCATCGTGCCGCTGTTCGCGCTGGCCAACGCCGGGCTGGTGCTGGACGGGGCGTTCCTGCGCGATGCGATCGCGTCGCCGATCACGCTCGGCATCGTCGTCGGCTACGTGCTGGGCAAACCACTAGGGGTGGTCGCAGCGTCCTGGTTCATCGAGCGGGTCAGCTCACGACGTCTGCGACCGGACGTCGGCTGGGCGGCGGTCGCGGGCAGCGGCACCATCGCCGGCATCGGTTTCACGGTGTCGTTCGTGATCGCGGCGCGGGCGCTGTCGGGTCGCGAGCTCGACGAAGCCAAATTCGGTGTCCTTGCGGCCGGCGTCATCGCCGCCGCGCTGACCTGGGTCGTCTACTCGATCACCTCACGGCTGCCGGCGGCCCGCCGGGCACGTGCCCTGCTCGGCGACGCCGATCAGCTCGTCGACCTCGAGGCGCCGGTCGAGCCCGAGCATGATCACGTGCGCGGGCCTGCCGAGGCAAGCGTGACGCTAGTGGAGTACGGCGATCTGCAGTGTCCGTTCTGCGGCCAGGCCGAGCCCGTTGTTCGGGAACTGCTCGACGACCTCGACCTCCGCTATGTATGGCGCCACCTGCCGCTCACGGACGTCCACCCGCAGGCCCAGCTCGCCGCCGAGGCCAGCGAGGCCGCGCACGCGCAGGGCCGGTTCTGGGAGATGCACGACTTGCTGCTCACCCGGCAGGAGCACCTGAAGACGGCCGATCTGCTCGGCTACGCCAAGGATCTGGGGCTGGACACTGACCGGTTCCTCGAGGACCTGATGAGCCACCGGTTCGCGGCAAGGGTGGCCCGCGACGTCGACTCGGCTGACCTCAGCGGGGTGTCGGGCACGCCGACGTTCTTCGTCAACGGTCAGCGGCACTACGGCGCCTACGACATCCACTCACTCAAGAGCGCGATCACGATCGCTCGCGCGCGGGCGCGGATCAGGGCGGGCGCCGAGGCCTCTCAGCCGGTCGACCAGCCCAGCAGCTGACGCAGCTCGCCAGCGGCCCGGTCGGGGTCGGTGACCTTGATCGTGGCCATGCCGAGTGCCCGCGCCGGCTTGAGGTTGATGCCCAGGTCGTCCAGCATCACGGCGCGCTCGGCGGGAACGTCCAGGGAATCCAGAGCCAGCGCGTAGATGCCCGGCTCGGGCTTGCGCAGGCCCACCAGCGAGGACTCGACGACGACGTCGAAGGCGTCGAAGACCCAGGCGACGTCGGGGCTGTCACCGAGCGGGCGGATGTTGTTGGTGATCAGGGCCAGCTTCAGCCCACGGGAGCGCAGTTCGGCGAGCAGGTCAAGCATCACCGGCCGGGCGACGTGGCGTGCCAAGGAGGCGCCGGTGACGACAGCGAGGACGTCGCGGGCGGGCAGCGTCACCCCGGCCGCGGCGGCCTCCTGCTCGAACAGGGCAACGAAGGTGTCGGTGTCGACATCGCCGCGCTCGATGCGCGCCCAGGCGTTGTTGTCGGGATTGCGGGCGTTGATGGCCCGGATGCTGCCGGGGGCGGCGCCGTCCCGTTGCTCGAGCTCGCTGAACGCGTCGAACGGGCTGTCGATGATCACCCCGCCGAAGTCGAAGACGACGGCGTCGAACATGTCGAGCGGCGGGGTCAGCGGGTGGGCTTGCCCGAGCGCAGGCGGGCGGCGAGCCCGCGCAGCGACGACGTGCGCTGATCGGTCGTGTGCGGGTGACCCGCGGTGGTGCGCGAGAAGACCTGGGCGTAGGCGAGCTTGTTGCTGTCGGCGGTGAAGGGGCGTGAGGTGTTCATGTCGTTGAATCTACGCGCGTCGCGCGCTGGAATCGAGCTGACGCGACGTCAAGAACCTCCATTCTGCTTGACGTTGTATTTAGCAAGACTGAAACCGCTACGGGACAAGGATCAGTTTCGGTGAATATGGGTGAGACGCCACCTGAACGCTGATCAGCGGGTGGCGGCGTGCCACTCCTCGCGGAAGGCTGGATGATCGGCGAACGGCGTGGCCAGCGAGCGCAGGATCGAGATTGCGAGGTCGCGGACCGCCTTCTCGTTCGGCTGGTCGCGCAGGCCGAGCAGTTCCTGCACCGAGGCGACCACCTCGCGGCGGGCGCGAACGTCGACGGCGCGTCGTTGCCGCTCGTCTGAATCGGGACTACGGGCGATGTCACTGTCCTCGTCGTCCAGCCGGGCGTGGACGAAATCGACGAGGGCGGAGGTCGCAGAGGATTTGGCCGAGGCCGGCACGAGCAGAGCTCCCAGAACCGGGGCAGGTGATGCCCGGGGCAGCCGTGTATTCGACTACCCGAACCTACCGGTTTCCGCTGGGAACATGCTTGTGCCTTGGAGCCGCAGCGCGTCCCCTCCCTGTCGATCTTCGGGTGCGCGCGGGGGATACTCAGCTGCCATGGAGGTGTGCGATGGAACTCGATGAGATGGACGGCAACACGATCAGCGACGGTGTCACCGCCGTCGACGCCATCGGGCGCGCCCTCCGGGCCCGCACCGCAGGCCTGCAAGGGACGCTCGATGCGATCCTGCTCGCGGCCACGGACTGTATCGAGCTGGTCGACTTCGCAGGCGTCAACATCCTGCGCGGCCGCTCGTTCGAGCCGCAGGCCGCCTTGGGCGAGCCGCCCAATGAGCTCGACGTCATCCAGCAGCGCACCGGCGAGGGTCCGTGCATTGAGGCCTCGCGTTCGCAGCTACCGATCGTCGTCGATGATCTCGCCCGAGATCCGCGCTGGCCCGACTTCACAGCGCGGGGAATCGTGCTCGGGGTGCGCAGCATGCTGTGTGTCCCGCTCTGGGTGGATGAGCACCGCCTCGGCTCGGTGAGCCTGTACTCCACGACCCCCAACGCCTTCGGCGAACGCGCGCAACGCGTTGCCGAGCTGCTGGCCGTGCATGCGGCGGTCGTGCTCTCGGATGCGCAGCGCATCGACAACCTCGGACTCGCACTGAAGAACCGTGACCTGATCGGCCAGGCCAAGGGCATCCTCATGGAACGTCACCGCATCACCGCCGACGTCGCCTTCACGTTGCTCTCGACCGCGTCCCAACGCTCCAACCGCAAGGTGGCCTCGGTGGCCGAAGAGGTGGCCAGCACGGGAGTCCTGCCGAGCTGAGCGACGCTTGCGCAGCGAACAACAAGGCGCGAGCGACGCTTGCGGAGCGAACACAGGTGCTGAACCGCACGGTGTCGGTATCCGGGGTTAGGGTCAGAGCAAGGTGAAGATGCTCGCCTCCCGACTCAAACCGGAGTCGCAATGTCCGCGCGAGTAGCTGCCCAGCCGATCGAGCATGGCCCCGGCGCGTCCTCGGCTGATCTCTCAGCCCGAGCGCGCGCCTGCGGCGAGGACGTCGCGTCGGCGCTCGAACTCGCCCGTGACATCGGCACGGCCCTGCCGCTGCCGGGCAGTGGCAACACCGCCGGACGCTGGCAGGTGTTGACGCAGCTCGGTCGCGCGAACCTGACCGTCGCCCGGGTCGTCGAGGCGCACACCGACGCGTTGGCCATTCTCGCCGAGAGCGGGCGCGACATGCGCGCCGAGCATCGGACGTGGGGTGTGTTCGCAGCCGAGGCGCCCGGGGTGCGCCTGGCCGCCGAGCCGGCTGAGAACGGCCGCGTGACGCTCAGCGGCGTCAAGCCCTGGTGCTCGCTCGGCGGCGCCCTCGACGCCGCCTTGGTCACCGCCTACCTGGGCACGGAGCGGGGTCTGTACGCGGTCGAGCTGCAGCGTTGCGACGTGCGGGCCGACCCGCCTGAGCGCTGGGTGGCTCGCGGGCTGCGCACGGTGACGAGCGGGCCTGTCACCTTCACCGACAGCCCGGCCGAGCGGATCGGCGCACCCGGGTGGTACCTGCACCGGCCCGGTTTCGCATGGGGCGGCATCGGCGTGGCGGCCTGCTGGCTCGGTGGAGCACTGGGGCTGGCCGACACGCTGTTCGCCGCGCGCCCACGCCCGTTCGACGACGTGCACCGCGGCGCCGTCGACACCGCCCTGCACGCCGCGCAGTGTGTCCTCGACTCGGCCGCTCGCGCCGTCGACGGCGGAGTCACCGAGCCCGAGGTGCTAGCGCTGCGTACACGGGCGGTGGTGGCCGGCTGCGTAGAGGACGTGCTTCGCCACGTCGGCCACGCGCTCGGGCCTACGCCGCTGGCCTTCGATGCCGAGCACGCGGCACGGGTGGCCGACCTGACGCTCTACGTCCGCCAGCACCACGCCGAACGCGACCTGGCCGCCCTGGGTGGGCTCGTGGCCGGCACCCGATGACGGCCTTCGACCACCTCGCTGCCGGCACCGACGAGGCGCTCTGGGTCCTCGACGGCCTGCCCCGCTTGGTGGCGCCCGGCGGCGGCGAGCGAGTGCTGGTGCTGGCCGCCCATCCCGACGACGAGACGCTCGGCGCAGGGGGGCTGCTGGCGGCCTGCGCACAGCGCGACGTTGCGGTGATCGTCGTGGTGGCCAGCGACGGCGAGGCCTCGCACCCGCAGTCGCCGACGACCACGCCGGCCCAGCTCGCGACCCGGCGTCGACTCGAGGTCCAGGCCGCGGTGGCCGAGCTCGTACCCGGTTGCGCGGTGCGCTTCCTCGGGCTGCCCGACGGGCAGCTGGCCGAGCACCGGGCCGCGCTGCAGGCGCAGGTGGCGCACCACGCTGCGGGTTGCACGCTGATCGTCAGCCCCTGGTCCGGAGACCGGCATCCCGATCACGCGGCGTGTGCTCGTGCCGCGGCCGAGGTCGCCACCGAGCACGACCTTGGGCACTGGCAATACCCGATCTGGTGGTGGCACTGGGGAGATCCCGCCGAGACGGCGGTGCCAGGGCTGGCCCGTCTCGACCTCGACTCGGACACCTGCGCGGCGAAGGCCCGCGCTCTGGCCTGCCATCAGTCGCAGCACGCCGCGCTGTCCGACCACGCGGGCGACGAGGCGATCCTGCCGCCGCGGATGCTGGCCCATTTCACCCGCCCGTTCGAGTGCTTCGTCGCCACCAGCGGGCGTGCGCGTGAGATTGGGGCGCCGGTTGACTTCGAGGCCCTGTACGCGCAGACCGACGACCCATGGGGGCTGGCCGGGCGGTTCTACGAGCAGCGCAAGCGTGAGCTGGTGCTCGCCGCGTTGCCCCGGCCGCACTTCCGGCGCGCGTTCGAACCGGGCTGCGCGACCGGCCTGTTCGCCGAACGGCTCGCGACCCGCGCGGACGAGGTGGTGGCGTGGGACGTCACCGACCGCGCGTTGCAGCAGACCCGCGCGAGGGTGGCCGGTCTGCCGGTGACGGTGGCCCGGGGGCGCATCCCCGACGACTGGCCGGACGGCTGCTTCGACCTCGTCCTGCTCAGCGAGGTCGGCTACTACTGTGCCGACCTCACGGCGCTGGCCGAGCGCACCCTGGCCGGCCTGTCCGACGACGGTGTGGTTGTCGCCTGCCACTGGCGGCATCCGGCGCCCGGACACGCGCAGTCCGCACAGGCCGTTCACCGGGTGTTCGAGGAGCGGCTGCATGCGATCGTCACGCACATCGAGGACGACTTCCTGCTGCACGTCTGGACGCGCACCGGCCGCTCGGTGGCCGTCGAGACCGGTGTCCTGTCGTGACGAGGGGCGCCGCGTGATCACCGACGTCTCCGTCGTCGTGCCTGCGCGCGACGAGCAGGACGAGATCAGGGGGTGTCTCGAGTCCCTCGCCGTGGCGTGTGCCGAGCTGCACCGCCGCACGTCGGTCCGCTCGCGTGTGGTGGTCGTCCTGGACGACTGCCGCGACGCCACGGCCGTGGTCGCGGGCGGGTACCCGGATGTCGAGCTGCGCACCGCGCAGGAGCGGTCGGTCGGGGCGGCCCGCCGGATCGGTGCTGCGGACCTACCGGCGAGTCCGCAGCACTGGCTGGCGAGCACCGACGCCGACTGCCGGGTACCCACGAGCTGGCTGGTGCGGATGCTCGCCCACGCCGACGACGGCGCCGACCTCGTGCTGGGCACCGTCCGGCCGTCGGCCGCAGGCCTGCCCGACACGGTGCGCCGGGCCTGGTTCGATGCGCACCGGCTCGGCGACGGACACGAGCACGTCCACGCCGCAAACCTGGGCATCCGCGCATCGACCTACCACGCCGTCGGCGGCTGGGCGCCGCTGCGCAGCCACGAGGACGTCGACCTGACGGCACGCGTCGAGAAGCACCCAGCTACCCAGGTGCGCCGTTGCGGTGACGTCGTCGTCGAGACCAGCTCGCGCACCCGTGGGCGCGCACCCAACGGCTTCGCCAGCTACCTCGGCAAGCTCGCCGCGGGTGTGTCCCGACCGCACTCCGGGTAGGCAATCTCGCATGAGGACACGCGGAGTGCTGTTCGACGTCGACGGGACGCTTGTCGACTCGGGATACATCCACGCCGTCTGCTGGTGGCAGGCACTGCGTCAGCACGGCCACGACATCCCGACGGCCCTGATCCATCGCTCGGTCGGCATGGGCGGGGACCAGCTCGTGCCGCACGTGCTCGGCAAGGCGGCCGACGACATGGACGCGGACGAGCTGTCCGCGCTCATCGCCTCGCACGACGCGCTCTATGCCACCTACTGGGACCGCCTGCAGCCGCTGCCGGGCGCTCGCGAACTCGTTCGGCGCTGCCATGACGCCGGCCTGAGCACCGTGCTGGCGTCGTCGGCCAGCAGCACCGAGCTGGGGGTGCTGCGCGCCGTCCTCGACCTCGACGACGTGCTCGACCACGTCACGAGTTCCGACGACAGCGAGGCGAGCAAGCCCGACCCCGGCCTGGTCGAGGTTGCGTTGGACAAGGCCGGTCTGCAGCCGCACGAGATGGTGTTCCTCGGCGACTCGGTGTGGGACGTCCAGGCCGCGGCCAAGGCCGGCGTCGAATGCCTCGGCGTCGAGTGCGGCGGTACGAGCGAGGCCGAGCTGCGCGAAGCCGGGGCCACGGACGTCTTCCGAAATCCTGCCGACCTGCTCGAACGCTGGGCGCACACGCCGCTCGGCACAAGCCAGAAAGGGCACGACGCATGACGAAGTTCGGTTACACGCTCATGACCGAGCAGAGCGGACCACGGGAGCTGGTGCGCTACGCGCAGGGCGCCGAGGACGTCGGCTTCGACTTCGAGGTCTCGAGCGATCACTACTTCCCGTGGTTGACCGAGATGGGTCACGCGCCGCATGCCTGGACGATGCTCGGCGCCGTCGCGCAGGTGACGCAACGCGTCGAGCTGATGACCTACGTGACCTGTCCGACGTTCCGCTACCATCCGGCGATCGTGGCCCAGCAGGCCGCAACGCTCGCGCTGCTCAGCGACAACCGGTTCACCCTCGGGCTCGGCTCGGGCGAGAACCTCAACGAGCATGTCGTGGGCGCGCCCTGGCCGATGGCCTCGGTGCGTCAGGAGCGCCTCATCGAGGCAATCGAGATCATCAAGGCGCTGCTCACCGGCGAGCAGACGACCTGGGTCGGCGAGCACTTCCGCGTCGACTCGGCAAAGGTGTGGGACCTGCCCGATCAGCCCATCGCCCTGGCCGCCGCGGTATCCGGTGATTCGTCGATCACCAAGTTCTCCCCGCTGGTCGACCACCTGATCGCCGTCGAGCCCGAGGGTGAGTTCGTGCAGAACTGGGACGCCGCGCGCTCGTCCGCCGGGCTGCCGGAGAGCCGCAAGATCGGTCAGATCCCGATCTGTTGGGGCCCCGACAAGGACCGGGCTGTCGAGCGGGCCCACGAGCTGTTCCGCTGGTTCGGCGGGGGCTGGCACGTCAACGCCGACCTCCCGACGCCGGTGGCCTTCGACGCGGCCAGCCAGTTCGTCACCCTCGACGACGTCGCCGACGCTATCCCGTGCGGGCCTGACCTGGACGAGATCGTCGAGGCCGTGCGGCCGTTCTGGGCGGCCGGCTTCACCGACATCGCGATCGTGCAGGCCGGCGACGAGAGCCAGGAGCAGTTCCTGGCCGAGGCTGCTGGGCCCCTGCTGGAAAAGCTGCGGGCCGCGTCGGCCTAGGTCCGGAACCCTTAGGCCCGGAAGCCTTAGGCCCGGAAGCCTTAGGCCCGGAACCCTAGATCCGGAACACGCCCAGCACGGCTGCGGTTCGGGCGTCGGTCAGCACGTCCTCCAGCAGCAGCGGCACACCGTCGGGTCCGGACAGCGGCACCTTCCAGTTGGGATGTTGCTCGTCGCCCGTCCCGGGTTGGTTCTGGATCCGGCGGTCCCCGACTGCGTCGGTGAGGGCCACGCACCGCAACCGTGCCGGCGTGAGCGTCAGGAAGCGGTGCAGGGCCAGCACCACCTGCTCCGTCGACGGTGTCCTACCGGCGGGTAGTAGTCCTTCGCGGACCAGCTCTGCTGTCCACGCGGTGCGTTCGGTCTCCGCGGCCGCAAGTTCGTCCTCGACCGGGCGGGTGAGCAGGCCCAACTGGTCACGCAGGCGGATGTGCTCGCCGGCGAGGTACCCGGCCGTGGGCGGCAGGTCATGAGTGGTCACCGACGCCAGGCACAGCGCGCGCCAACGCTGCGGGGGGAGTGGAGCGCCGTCGACATCGGTCTCGAACCACAGGATCGACGTGCCCAGCAGCCCGCGCTCGTGCAGGTAGGCACGCGCCGACGGCTCGACGTTGCCGAGATCCTCGCCGATCACGACGGCGCCGGCCCGGTGGGCCTCGAGGGCGAGGACGCCGATGAGGGCCTCATGGTCGTAATGCACGTAGGTGCCCTCGAGCGATGGCCGCCCATCCGGAATCCACCAGAGCCGGAACAGCCCGATGATGTGGTCCACGCGCAGGCCACCGCAGTAGCGCAGTGCCGTTGCGAACAGCTCGCGGATCGGCGCGTATCCCATGCTGGCCAGCCGATCAGGCCGCCACGGCGGTTGCCGCCAGTCCTGGCCGAGCTGCGAGTACGCGTCCGGCGGCGCGCCGACCGTCACCGCTGTCGCCATCGCATCCTGGTAGGCCCAGGCGTCCGCTCCCGCCGGGTTGACCCCCACCGCGACGTCGTGCACGATGCCCAGCGCCATGCCTGCGTCGCGCGCCGTAGCCTGCACCGCGGTCAGCTGCTCGTCGAGCAACCATTGCACGCGCGCGAAGAAGTCGACGCGCGCGGCGTGTTCAGCAGCGAATTCGGCCACGCCCGGATCGGCCGGGTCGCGGTAGCGCTCGGGCCAGACGCGCCAGTCGTTGCCGTACGCCTCGGACAGCGCCGACCAGGTCGCGAAGCGAGGCAGGGCAGCGCCCTGCCGCTCCCGGTACGCGGCGAAGCTGCTCTCACGCTCGGGTGGCGGCTCGGGCGCGAGCAGGATCTCCAGTGCCGCGAGTTTGGCCGTCCACGCCGGATCGCGCTCGATGCGCTCGTCCGAGCGCGCTTGCACCTCGGCCCCGAGCCGGTCCACCTCAGCGCGCTGTGCCGCGGCCAGCGCGCCGTACTCGGGTAGGTCCTCGAGGTGCAGGTAGAGCGGGTTGGCGAATCGGCGGCTCGCGGGCAGATATGGCGACGGGTCCAGCGGCGGGACGGCCTCACCGGCGTGCACAGGGTTGACCAGCACGTAGTCGGCGCTGTGCTCGTAGGCCGACCACGTGGCCAGGGTGCGTAGATCGGCAAGATCACCGACGCCCCACGAGTCGCGCGAGCGCACGCTGTAGAGCTGGACGGCCAGGCCCCAGCCCGGCTGCTCCTGCAGGGCCGTGGGCAACTCGAGACGCTCAGGGGTGACGATGATCGGGGTCGAGCCCCCGTCGTCGAGCACGAGGGTGTGGTAACCCAACGGCAGGTCGCGGGGCAGCTCATCCCCGACAGCTCGGCTGCCGCCGCCCTCCAGCTCGACGCGCCCCGGCGCAGGAACGGCGCACGACTGCCCGGCACGCAGCACGATGCAGGGCGGCACGCCGTAGTCGTCGCGGTCCCGGCGAGCCGCCAGCGCCTCGGCGCAGCGCTGCGACGTCGAGGCGTCGACGTCCATGGCGCCGAGCACGGCGATCAGCGTCGAGTCAGGCACCGTCCGGTGCTGGCCTTGCCAGTCCCAGTACTCGGTGTCGATGCCGTACGTCCCGGCCAACGCGTGCAGAGTCTCGAGATCGGTCACCACACCATCCAAGCCGATCTTGCGGGACTCGGTATCGTCGCCCTGTGGCCGACCTGCAGACCTCGGACCAGACCGACGGGGTCGTCACCCTGCGGTTGTCCGGTTCGCTCGACGAGGCCGACGTCACGCCCACCCTGCGCCAGGCCCGTGAGTTGCTGCGCCCGGCCGGGACGCACACCCTGATCGTCGACCTCGCCGAGGTGGCGTTCATCGACTCGTCCGGACTCGGACTGCTGGTCAGCCTGCGTCAGCTTGCCGAGGACCGCGGCGCGCACTTCGCGCTGCGGCAGGTGCCCGAGCGGGTCACCCGGCTGCTGCACCTCACCGGGTTGATGGGCTACCTCGCCGCTCAGTGATCGCTGGGAGTGATCGCTGGGTCGGTGAGTGGTGCGTACCAGAGCACGGCGGCGAACAGCCACACCGTGCACACGTGCACGACGGTGCACCACAGGCAGATCGCGTCGATGCGGAACAGCTCCGCCCACACCAGGTAGAGCACAGCTACGACGCCCAGCACGGCGGCGACGAGCCGCACCCGGTTCAGCATCGGCACCCGCCAGGCCGGCGGGCTGACCAGTGCCACCATCACCACGAAGTACAGCGCCCCGCCCAGGGCCACCGGCACACCGAGCAGGTGCGAGTAGCTGCTCGTCGTCACCTTCTGGCAGTTCACGGTCGCGTTCTCGGGGCAGGCGAAGGTCGTCGACGAGCTGAAGTGCTCGACGGTCAGGTAGCCGGACGCGACGAGCCCGAGGACGGCCGGTGCGAGCGCACCCCAGCGCCGCGGAGCCGAGCGATCGGGGCTCATTGCTACTCCGTGGGCAGTGCCGCGGCAGCGGCCCTGACGCCGGACGACGAGCAGACCGCCGCGGGTGCGCCGTTTGTCAGGGTGCAGAGCTTCGCCGTGATCAGGTTGGCCGAACCGACGATGCCGAGCGAGATGCTGGTCGTGGGCCGAGCGAGCGCGGCGGCGATCTCAGCCTGCGTCTTGCCTTTCAGGACGGCCGGGTCGTACTGCGCTCCCTCGATCAAGGAGGACCCGCCGAGATCGATGAACGGGTAGCCGTTGGCTTTCTTCTCGTAGAGGGCCTTGTCGCTGCTGGTCAGGGTGTCGAGCTTTGTGTACTTCCCGCCGGACACCTGGTTCGATTCCAGTTCCTTGCCGGTGAAGGCGAGGTAGCTGCTGGTGTAAGTGGAGCCGCTGAAGCCCAGCGACGCGGTGTCGGGGTACGAATCGTCCGGCGACGACGAGACCTCCTGCAGGTTGTGCAGATCACCGAACCGCTCGAGCGCCACGGCAAGGGGCCATCGTTCGGCCGCGCAGAACGGGCACCACTCGGCTCCGACGAACAGCACCCGCGGCTTTCCGTCGCCGGTCAGCGGGGCCCCCGTGGTCGGCTTGGGTGCCGCGCGGGCGTCGCCCAGCTTGATCGTGTTGAACACCGAGTTCGGGATTGTCGCGATTTGTGTCGTGACGGCGGCGCCCGCCGCGGTGGCTTTCGTCCCCGACTTCCGGGCGGTGCCGTCGGAAACCACCTTCACCACCACGAAGACCGCAACGACCACGACGATGGCCACCACGGCGCCGGCCACCGTGATCATTCGGCGGCGGCGCTGCTCCTCGGCTATGCGCCGGCGCGCCTCGGCCGCCCGCTCGGCGGCCAACCGCTTACGGTTCTCATCGGGGCCTTTCCGCCGCGTGGCCATCAGGACCGCGCAGCCATGTCCGACAGCGAGAACGGTGGTCGCCCGGCGGGCTGCGTCGGCGTGGGCGTCTGCGGGACCACAGGTGTCCACGGCCGCTCGACGTCGGCGCCGGCCTTGATCTCGACCAGCTCGTGCTCGTCGTCGTCGCTGAGGTGCAGGACGGGGATCGTGGCGTCGCCGTCGGTGCTGTAGCGCACGGTGTCCGGCCCGATGTCGACCCGCAGCCGCTGCTGCCCGACGCGCAGCGCGAAGCGCAGGCCCGTCCACCCCGGCGGCAGCTGCGGGCGGAAGATGAGCTGGTCACCCATGTCGCGCATGCCACCGAAACCTGCGACGAGCGCCAGCCAACCGCCGGCAAGCGAGGCGATGTGCAGCCCGTCGCGCGCGTTGTGCTGCAGGTTGTGCAGGTCCATGAGTGCAGCCTCGGCAAGGTAGTCGGCGGCGAGGTCGAGGTGCCCACACTCGGCGGCGACGATGGCCTGCGTGCAGGCCGACAGCGACGAGTCGCGCACGATCAGCGGCTCGTAGTAGGCGAAGTCGCGGGCCTTGTGCTCGGCGTCGAAGTCGCTGCCGCACCAGTGCAGGGCGAGGGTGAGATCGGACTGCTTGACGACCTGCTTAGGGTAGAGCTCGAAGTAGGGCGCATTCAGCAGTAGCGGGTACTCGTCGTTGCGCTCCGAGCGCTCGAAGTCCCACATCTCGCGAGAGGTGAACCCGCGGTCCTGCTCGTGCACCTGCAGCCGCTCGTTGTAAGGCACCGCCATGCGCGCGGCGCAGTCGGCCCACCGTTCGATCTCGTCGTCGTCGACGTCGAGGGCCTGCGCGTCTTCGGCGAACTGGCGGGCCAGTTCGACCGCGGACGTCAGGTTGCGCTTGGCCATCAGGTTGGTGAAGACGTTGTCGTCGATGACGGCCGTGTACTCGTCGGGACCGGTGACGCCGTCGAGGTGGAACTGCCCGTCCGGCCCGTCGTAACCGTGCGAGCACCACAGCCGGGCGGTCTCGACGAGCAGGGGCACGGCCACCGTGCGGGCGAAGTCGTCGTCGCGGGTCCACCAGAAGTGCCGCGCGGCCGCAGCAGCGATGTCGGCGTTGATGTGCAGCGCGGCGGTGCCCGCGGGCCAGTACCCCGAGCACTCCTCGCCGGCGATCGTGCGCCAGGGGAAGGCCGCGCCGCGCAGCCGAAGGGTGCGGGCCCGGTCGCGGGCGGCGTCGAGGGTGTCGGCCCGCCAGCGCAGGGCGTCGCCTGCGGCGTGCGGCGCGGTTGCGGTCAGCAGCGGCAGGACGAACATCTCGGTGTCCCAGAACGCGTGGCCGTCGTAACCGGGACCGGTGAGGCCCTTGGCCGGGATACAGCGGTGTTCGGCGCGGGCGCTGGCCTGGTAGGCGTGGAAGATGCCGAACCGCACCGCGCGCTGGATCTCGACCGGCCCGTCGATCTCGACGTCGGCACCGGACCAGAACTCTTCGAGGTGCTCGCGCTGCTCCTGCTCGATGGTGTCCCAGCCGGCCTGGTCGGCGCTGATCAACCCGGCGTCGACCTGGTCACGCAGGGTCGGGGTCGTGCGGGTGGCGGACCAGCCGTAGGCCACGAACTTGACCAGTTCCGTGGTCTCACCCGGCGCGAGCGTGCTCGACACCGTGTACCGCGCCCAATCCGGGTGGTCGATGATCTCGGTGGCGCACGCCTGCGCCGCGTCGAGCTGGTGGCCCATCGCCGCAGCCACCCGCAGTCCGCTTGAGCGGGTCTGGTGCACGAGGTGGGCGCGGTTGCCCTCGGAGTCGTGGGTGATCGACTCGAGGGCATCCTTGAACGCCGCCGCAGCCCGCGGATCGCCCGACTGTGTAGGCAGCGGCTCATTGGCCACCAGCTCGGACTGCAGGACGATCCGCAGCGGGGTGTCGATGGCCTCGACGCGGTAGCGGATGGCCAGGATGGACCGCCGCGCCAGCGACACCAGCCGCTCGGTGTGCAACTTGACGCGGGTGCCCGACGGCGACTCCCACTCGACGTGGCGCTCGAGTACCCCGCGGCGCAGATCGAGGATGCGCTCGTGCGAGATCAGCTGCCCGTAACGCAGGTCCAGCGGTTCGTCGTCGACGAGTAAGCGAATGATCTTGCCGTTGGTGACGTTCAGGATCGTCTGGCCGGTCTCGGGGTAGCCGTAACCGGCCTCCGCGTACGGCAGCGGCCGGGTCTCGTAGAACGAGTTGAGGTAGGTGCCGGACAACCCGTTCGGGTCACCCTCGTCGAGGTTGGCGCGAACGCCGATGTGGCCGTTGCCGAGTGCGAACAGTGACTCGGACTGCGCCAGCTCACGGTGGTCGAGGCCGACCTCGCGCAGGATCCAGGGGTCGGCCGGGAAGCGGTCGGCGAACGAGGTGCTCATGCGTCGCCCTCGAGCAGATCGGCGAGATCGTCGACGACGACGGTGGCGCCCTGCTTGGCAAGGTCCGCGGCGTGGTGGGCGTCGATGCGATTCACCCCCACGACGAAACCGAACTTCCCGCGGTGCCCGGCCTGGACGCCGGCGGTCGCGTCCTCGAACACTGCGCAGGTGTCCGGGGCGGCGTCGACGAGCCTGGCCCCAGCCAGGAAGGAGTCCGGCGCCGGTTTGCCCTGCAATCCCTGCTCCTCGATCGTCTTGCCGTCAACGCGGCCCTCGAGGTAGGCGTCCAGACCGGTCACCCGAAGCACCTGCTCGGTGTTCGCGCTGGAGGACACGACGACGCGCCGCAACCCCGCCTGCTGGGCAGCTTCGAGGTAGCGCCGGGATCCCGGATAGACCTTGACGCCGTCCTTCGCGATCTTGGCGAGCACCTCGTCGTTCTTACGGGCCGCGATGCCGTGCACGGTCTCGTCGTCGGGGCCGTCGTCCTTGCCCCCCTCGGGGATGTCGAGGTTGCGTGAGCGCAGGAAGTCCCGCGTGCCGTCCATTCTCGGTTTGCCGTCGACGTACTGCGCGTAGTCGTCATCGGTGAACGGCTGCTGACCGTGCTTGTCGAGCACCGGGTCGAAGGTGTTCTTCCACGCGGCGCGATGCACCGAGGCGGTGTCGGTCAGTACGCCGTCGAGGTCGAACAAGCAGACGTGGACGGAGTCGGGAAGTCCCAGCACACCTCCAGCCTGCCAGCAGGCAATCCGCGCCGAACACGCCGCCTGGTGATTGACAGTGCTGAACTCGACCCGCAACGCTGTCTGCACTCCGCATTGCATGTTCCGGATCGGGGGACCTGGGGCAGCACGCGCGATCGCGACGCGCAGCGGCGGTTGCGCCGGGAACCTCGCCAGCGAGGTTCCCGGCGCTCCCCCTACCGGCGCAGTTCGTCGGCGGCGCTGTTGCGCACTTTGTCCTGGGCGCTGTTGCGCAGTTTGTCCTGGGCGCTGTCGCGCAGTTTGTCCTGGGCGCTGTCGCGCAGTGCGGCCAGCACGGCGTCGTCGTAGCCCATCGGTTCGAAGAGCACCACGCTGCGCACGAGGTCGTCGCGCACGACCACCTCGTTCTTCATCGACTCGATCAGCGCCCGAACGGTGTGCCGGTCGACGCCGGTGAGCAGCGGCAACGCCTCGGCCGCCGCCCGGGCGGCCGGCCGGGTGCCGCCGGGCAGCCAGATCGGCAGGAAGATCGACGTCCGGCCTTCAAGGACGCTGACCCGGCTGAGCATGTCCGAGTAACGCAGCACGTCGGCACCGCCGACCTCGAAGGTGTAGGTCTCGCGGTCGTCGACGTCGAGCACACCGACGAGGTACCGCACCATGTCGGACAGGGCGATGGGTTGGGTGAGCGTGCGGCCCCACTGCGGAACGGTCAGCGCGGGCAGCTTGCCGACGAGGTTGTGGATGATCTCCCAGCTGGCACCGCGGTGACCGATGATGATGCCGGCCCGCAGGGTGCTCACCGGTACGCCCCCCAGGCCCAACAGGCCTTCACACTCCTGGCGGCTCCGCAGGTGGGCCGACAGCCGGTCGTCCGGATCGCCGAGACCGCCGAGGTAGACGATGCGCCGCACCCCGGCTGCCGCGGCCAGGTCGCCGAAGCCGCGCGCGGCGGCCGCGTCGCGCGTGACGAAGTCACGGTGGTTCAGCGAGTGCACTAGGTAGTAGGCGACGTCGCAGCCGGCCAGGGCCGCGGGCAGCGAGTCCAGGTTGTCGACGTCGCCGAACACCGGCTCGCCCGTCCCGTCGTACACCTCAGGGCGACGGGTCATGGCCCGCACCTCATGGCCGGCGTCGACCAGAGCCAGGACGAGCGACCGGCCCACGAAGCCGGACGCGCCGGTCACCAGTATCTGCACGGGAGCCTGGTACCCCGGCCACCCACTGCCGTCACCCTCCGGTGACCCGCCTCGCCCCGGTGGGTAGTGACGACTCATGGCCGACATCATCGAACTGATCTACGCCGACCACGACTGGTTCCGCCGGCAGTTCTTCCTGCTCGACGAGGCCAGCAATGTGGCCGAGCTCGACGCGATCTGGGAGCCGCTGGCCACCCGGCTCGATATCCACGCCGAGGCCGAGGAAACGGTGTTCTACCCGGCTCTGCTGAAGCTTGGCGGCAAGG
The DNA here is from genome assembly GCF_964244045.1 of uncultured Jatrophihabitans sp. Taxonomy (NCBI): domain Bacteria; kingdom Bacillati; phylum Actinomycetota; class Actinomycetes; order Jatrophihabitantales; family Jatrophihabitantaceae; genus Jatrophihabitans; species uncultured Jatrophihabitans sp. The sequence goes on from NZ_CAXTHK010000014.1 coordinate 40,929, forward strand.
AGGGCGACCCCGAGGACGAGACCGAGGACGCGATCAGCGACCACAACAGCATCCGCGAGGCGGTACGCGCGGCTGGCGAGCACGAGACCGGATCCGACGAGTGGTTCGAGGCAGTCGGCAAGGCCCGCACCGAGAACGGCGAGCACCTCGACGAGGAGGAGCGCGAGGGCATGCCCGACTTCATCAAGAGCGCCTCGCGCGAGGTGCGGCACGAGCTCGCCATGCAGTGGCTGCGTTTCTGGCGCCAGCACCCTGAGGGCAAGGGCATCGACACCAGTGAGCGCGATCCCGAGGAGTACATCGCAGCGAACAGCTAGCTCCCGGTCGGTGCGTGCTCTTCGGCGGCCGAGGTCAGACCCGCACTGGTGAGTGGCGTCGGCTCGAGCGCGTCGTCCTCTGCGTTCGGCTTGGTACGCCGCTCAGCCACGAGCGCACCGATCAGTACACCCGCGAAGATGACCGCGCTGAGCACCATCAGCCAGACCGACAGTACGAACACGGCTCCGATGAGCCCGTAGGCGTCGACCTGCCAGGAGATCTGGCCGGGCACGATCAGCCGTGACAGGCGCACCAGGACGGTGGTGAGCACCGCGACAGCGACCGCGCCCGGCAGCAGCGCTCGGTACGAGACGCGTCCGCTCAGCAGCCAGAACTGCGTCCACCAGTAGAAGACGAACGCCAGCGCGGCCTGCAGGACAGCGATGGAGACGGGCCCCACGTGCGCGAACTCGGCGTCGACGGAGCGGCCGATGCGACCGGCCAGCAGGACGGCCACCATGAAGGCCGTAAAGGCGGGCGCGAAGAGCAGCAGGCGAAAGTGGGTGCGCACGCCGCTCGCACGGGGCAGCGTCCAGATCAGTTCGAAGGCTCGTTGTTGCACAGCACCGACGCTGGTCATGAAGATCACCGCGGTGACGAGCCCGAGGACGAGCACGGACGTGCTGATCGACGGCGACGCGCGACCGAACAGCAGCGAGAGGTCATGTCGCGACTTCTGGGTCAGGCCGAAGAACCGGGCGATGACGACGCTGACGTTGTGGCCGGTGGTGCGCTGCAGCACCGCCGACATCGCTACCACCAACGGAGCGGTGCACAGCACCTGTTGCGCGCACAGCGCGAGGGCGTGGGTGTCGAGGTCCAGCTCTCGCATCCGGCTGACGCCCTGACCGGCGATGCTCTGATCCCACCACGCGCGCCCCGCGACGACGCGGCGGTTCTCCACCAGGCGCTGCGGCGGAAAGTGGGGCACGAGTGAAGTGTGCCCGACAGGCGGGGTTGGCGGCTCACCCCGGAGGGGGAGTCGCGGCGGAGTCTCAGCCGAGCCGGATGCCGGCGAGCTGGCTGCCGTGCGCCACCACCCGACCTCGCGAGTCCCAGACCCAGCACTGCTCGTCGACGCGCTGGTCGTCGACGAGGCTCGCGCGCTGCAGCACCCGCAGCGGGCCGGGCGCCGGCAGGGCGCGCACGTAGGCGGTGAGTTCGAGGGTCGGCACCCAGCCGGTCAGGGCGATGTCGAAGGTGGCCGGCGGGAACGCGTCGACGGCGTACAGCAGCGAGATAGGGTCGAAGTCCTCGCCGCCGGGCAGCGCCAGCCAGCCGCGCAGCTCGCCGCGACCGCTGGGTTCGCGGCGGGCCCAGCCGAACGTCTCAGTGTCTATGCGGATGTCGACGAGGCCCATGATGTCGACCTGCACCCCGCTGGGATTCACCGCGGGCAGCCGGTGTGCTGCCTCGCGGTTGCTCGCTCCCGGATCGGGCACGCCATCGGCCCAGTAGGGATCGGCCTCGGGGTTCAGGTCGGCGGTGGTGATGAGCGCTTCGACGCACGTGCGACCGTCCTGCACGAGGCGGGCCCGCAGCTGGCTGGCCGAGCGGCCCGCGCGCAGTAGCTCGGCGGTCACCTCGACCGGTCCCGCCTCGGGTGCCCGCAGGTAGTGCGCGCTCGCGGCGATGACGTGCTCATGGGTCGACGTCTCGGCGGCGGCGCGGCCGAGCATGGCGAGCAGGTAGCCGCCGTTGGGCTTGCCGCCGATCGTCCACCGCGGATGCGCGTCAGCGGTGAACGTGCGCACGCCGTCCAGAGCTGGTCCGGCGGGTGTCAGTGCAGTGGCGGCGGAGAACAGGGCGTCCGGTTCGGTGGGCACGTCCCGATCCAACACGGCCCCGCCGACGCGAGCGTCAGTGGCTCGTCACCCCTGGTTCTTGATTCTTAGCGAGACGTCGTGCCAGCCGCCGGCCAGAACGTCGGCCTGGGCCGGCCCCCAGGTGCCCTTGTAGTAGGGCACCGGTCGTTCTGCGACGTCGAGGATGGGCGAAACGATGCGCCATTCCTGGTCGATGGTGTCCGCGCGGGCGAACCGGTGCCGCCGGCCGTCCATGGCGTCGTCGAGCAGGCGCTCATAGGCCTCCTGCCGGTGGCCGAGCGCGGTGGCGAAATCCACCCCGAGGTCGACGGGCTGGCTGACCGTCTCGGTGCCGGGTGATTTGGCCTGTACTGACATCGTGACGCCGTCGCTGTGCCCGAGCCGGAAGCGCACGAGGTTGGCCTCCGGCAGCGGCGCGTCGATCTCGCTGAACAGCAACCGCGGCGGCCGCCGCAGCTCGACGACTGCCTCGGTGGCGGTACCGGGCATGCACTTGCCGGCCCGCAGGTAGAACGGCACACCGGCCCAACGCCAGGACTCGATGGACAGCTTGGTCGACACGAACGTCTCGGTCGTGGAACCGGCCGCCACCCCGGCCTCGTCGAGGTAGCCGACGTACTGACCACGCACGGTGGTGGCCGGGTCGAGGGGTTCGACCTGACGCAGCACCTTGACCTCCTCATCGCGGTACGCGTCGGCATCGTCGGCGATGGGCGGTTCCATGGCCAGCAGCGCCGCGACCTGCAGCAAGTGGTTCTGGAGTACGTCGCGGACGGCGCCCACACCGTCGTAGAAGCCGGCGCGGCCCTCGGTGCCGAACTCCTCGGCCAGCGTCACCTGGACGCTGGCGATGTAGTTGCGGTTCCACACCGGTTCCAGGAAGGCGTTGGCGAAGCGGAAGACCAGCAGGCCCTCGACCGACTCCTTGCCGAGGTAGTGGTCGATACGAAAGATGTCGGACTGGGTGAACGCGCCGGCCAGGGTCTGGTTGAGATCGGCAGCGGTCTCGCGGTCGCGCCCGAAGGGCTTCTCGACGATGACGCGACCCTTCTCGGCCAGTCCGACCTTCACCAGGCCGGCAACGACGTCGCCGAAGACCGACGGCGGGATGGCCAGGTAGAAGACCGGGCGCGTCGACTCCCGCAGCTGCTCGGCGAGCCGCTCGTAGGTGACCGGGTCGGCGTAGTCGCCGGTGACCATCGTCAGCCGCGCCGCGAGTTCCCGGAAGGCGGCGTCGTCAGGCTGCCCCACCGCGGCCTCGATGGACTTGTGGGCCCGTTCGATCAGTTGCTCGTCGTCCCAGGCCGAGCGGGCGACGCCGATGACCGGCACGCCCAGCCGGCCCTGCCGGGACATTTGGTAGAGCGCCGGGAAGAGCTTCTTGAACACCAGGTCGCCGGTGACTCCGAAGAGCACCACGGCATCGGCTCGGGTCTGCATGGCGACATTGTGGGGCCCCCGCCACCCCTCCGGTGATCAACAGCGCTGAAACGGCACGATCTGACGTTTCAGCGCTGTTGATCAGCCAGGGGTCTAGCTGTCCAGCGCGGCGTCCAGGGTGATCTCGACGCCGGTGAGGGCCTTGCTCACCGGGCAGCCGGCCTTCGCGTCGGCGGCGGCCTTGGCGAAACCGTCCGCGTCGAGGCCGTCGACCTCGCCGCGAACGGTGAGCTTGATGCCGGTCAGCTTGAATCCGCCGCCCGAGTCCGGGCCGAGCGAGACGTCGGCGGTCACGTCAAGAGCCTGCGGGGTGCCGCCGGCCTCGGCGATCAGGGCCGAGAGCTGCATGGCGTAGCAGGACGAGTGCGCCGCGGCGATGAGCTCCTCAGGGCTGGTGGTGCCGTCGGCGTCGTCGGCGGCCCGCTTCGGGAATGAAACCTCGTAGGTGCCGACTTTCGAGCTGGTCAGCTCGACCTGGCCGGAGCCGTCCTGCAGGGTGCCGTTCCAGGCGGTGCGTGCGGTGCGAGTGGGCATGGTGCTCCTTGATGTCAGGGGTGGGTTCACCAGAACGTACTCAGCGCGTTGCCACCGTCCGGAACCGCTACGACGATCTCCGCCTCGTGGTGTCTACTAGGCCCATGGCCCTGCCGACGCCCGATCCGGACGACCTGCCGCCGATCGATCCCACCGAGCCGGTGCCCGACGACCCCGGTGAGCTGGATCCCGACGCACCGGTCGAACTGCCGCCCGCACCGATCGAGCCGGCGCCGGGTGAGCCCGGGCCGGACGGTCCCGATCCGGTGCCGGCGATTTCGCCGAGTCAGCCGCTCATCCCCGACGGTGACCCGGACCCTGAACCTGGTGGCGTCCCGGCCTGATCGTTATTCCGGCTTGGTCCAGCCGTCCGCAGCGGCAGCCTCGGCACCGATCGTGGTGTCGTCGCCATGCCCGGTGTGCACGACCGTCTCGGCCGGCAGGGTCAGCAACCGCGAGCGGATCGACCCAACGATCGTGTCGAAGTCCGAGAAGGATCGGCCGGTTGCGCCGGGACCGCCGTTGAACAACGTGTCGCCGGTGAACACGCACCCGAGCTCGGGCGCGTAGAAGCACACCGCTCCGGGTGCGTGCCCGGGCGTATGCAAGACCTGCAGCTGCGTGCCGCCCACGTCGAAGGTCTGGCCGTCCGCGAGTTCCTCGAACGAACCGTGCCGGTAGGTCATCCGCCACAGCGGTGAGTCGTCGGGGTGCAGCAGGACCGGCGCGTCGAAGCGGTCGGCAAGCTCATTGGCCACCGTCACGTGGTCGTCGTGCGCGTGCGTGCACAGCACGGCCAGCAGGTTGCGCTCGCCGATCAGCTCGGCGATCGGCTCGACCTGGTGTGGCGCGTCGATGACCACGCAATCGGTGTCGTCGCCAATCACCCAGACGTTGTTGTCGACGTCCCACGTGCCGCCGTCCAGGCTGAACGTTCCGCTCGTGACGGTGTGCTCGACCCGAGCCGCCATTAGAGCCTCACTTCGTTCGACTCTGCTGAAGCACGATGCCGTCGGTTCGCTCCGCAAGCGTCGCTCACAGCATCACCACCGAGCGCAGGACGTCGCCCTTGTGCATCTTCTCGAACGCAGCCTCGATGTCGTCGATACCGATCTTCTCGGTGACGAACTTGTCGAGCGGGAAGCGGCCCTGCTGGAACAGGTCCACGAGCAGCGGGAAGTCGCGGCTGGGCAGGCAGTCGCCGTACCAGGACGACTTGAGCGCACCACCGCGGCCGAAGACGTCGATCAACGGCAGCTCCAGCATCATCTCGGGATTCGGCACCCCGACGAGGACGACCGTGCCGGCGAGATCGCGGGCATAGAACGCCTGCTTGTAGGTCTCGGGCCGGCCGATGGCCTCGACAACGACGTCGGCACCGAAACCGCCAGTGAGGTCCTGGACCGCCTCGACGACGGCGTCGAGATCAAGACCCTTCGAATTGATGGTGTGGGTGGCGCCGAACTCCTTGGCCGTCTCGAGCTTTCGGTCGTCGATGTCGATGGCGATAATCGTGTTCGCGCCGACGAGCCGTGCGCCGGCGATGGCCGCCGCACCTACCCCGCCGCAACCGATGACCGCGATGCTCTGCCCGCGCTTGATCGCGCCGGTGTTGATGGCCGCGCCGATGCCGGCCATGACGCCGCAGCCGAGCAGGCCGGCTGCTTCGGGCGGAGCGCCAGCATCGACCTTGGTGCACTGTCCGGCGGCGACGAGGGTCTTCTCGGCGAACGCGCCGATGCCCAGCGCCGGCGACAGCTCGGTGCCGTCCTCGAGGGTCATCTTCTGGGTGGCGTTGTGGGTGTTGAAGCAGTACTGCGGCTCGCCGCGCTTGCAGGCGCGGCACTCGCCGCAGACGGCGCGCCAGTTGAGGACAACGAAGTCGCCCGGTGCGACGTCGGTGACGTCGGGGCCCACTGCCTCGACGACGCCGGCGGCCTCGTGGCCGAGCAGGAACGGGAACTCGTCGTTGATACCGCCCTCGCGGTAGTGCAGGTCGGTGTGGCACACGCCGCAGGCCTGCACCGTCACCAGCGCCTCGCCTGGGCCCGGGTCGGGGACGTTGATCGTGACCACCTCGACCGGGGCGCCCTTCGACCGCGCGATCACGCCCTTCACCTGCTGGCTCATTCTGCGACCTCGTAGGTGCCCACGATCGTGGCGCGGCCCAGCGTGTGGCTGAACAGGTTGAAGCCCAGGTAGGCGGGCGTTGCCTCTTCTGGGATGTCTAGGCTGGGCACGTCGACGGCGTGCACGACCACCCAGTAGTGGTGCGTGCCGTGGCCGGCCGGGGGGGCCGCGCCGACGTATCCGGGGAAGCGCGCGTCGTTGTTCAGCTGCACCGCACCGTCCGGAAGGCCGGTCTTGCTCGTGTTGGCCGCCAGCTCCGTGACGTCGGCCGGGATGTTCAACACCGCCCAGTGCCAGAACCCGCTGGCCGTCGGTGCGTCGGGGTCGTAGACGGTCACGGCATAGCTCTGCGTGCCCTCGGGCGCGCCCGTCCAGGACAGCTGGGGCGAGGCGTCCTCGCCACCCGCGCCCATCACGCCCGACACCTGCGGCGCGTTCAATGCCTCGCCGTCGGTGACGTCGGCGCTCGTCACCTCGAAGCTCGCGACCTGCGGTAGATCGTCGTAGGGGTTTCGGCTCACGGCGTGCCTCCTAGTTCGCGGGTTCGGACTCCCTGCGATTCTGGCCGGTTGCCGGACGAAGGAAACGGCGGGGTGAGGCTTGTGCACTAGTTACTATGCGTGCATACTATTTCCATGCCTGTCTTTGCGTCAGCTGCCATCGACTCGTCCGCTGCCCCGGCCGCGTTCTTCGCGAGGTGGGCCGACATGGCCACGTGGCCGGAATGGAATCTCGACACCGAGTGGGTACGGCTCGACGGCGAGTTCACCGAGGGCGCCACCGGCATACTCAAGCCGAAGGGCGGGCCGAAGGTGCGCTTCATCATCGAGCGCCTTGAGCCCGGTCGGCGCTTTACCGACGTCTCATTGCTGTTCGGTGCCCGGCTCACCTTCGACCACCGGGTGTCCACCGATGCACGGGGCACGCACGTCGCGGTCGAGGTCGGCCTCGACGGCCCGCTTGCCTTCTTCTGGCGACGCATCCTCGGCCGCGGCATCCGCGCGTCAATGCAGCCCGACCTCGACCGGCTCGGTGCTGCGGTACTCGAGTCGCAGGCTGCATGACGTCGCGGGGCCGCCTCGCCACTGCGCACGCCGAGGCCGGTGACAGTGCCGGCCTGCTGATGTGGCAGGTCACGAACCGCTGGCAGTCGGCCGTCAGGGCCGAGCTGCGCCCGTTCGAGCTGACCCACGTGCAGTTCGTGCTGCTGGCCTCACTCACCTGGCTCAACAGCGTCGACGAGGGCCCGGTGACCCAGGTGCGGCTCGCCCAGCACGCGGCGACCGACCCGATGATGACCTCTCAGGTCGCCCGCGCCCTCGCCGGCCGCGGCTTGGTCGAGCGGCGAGCCCACCCCGACGACGGCCGGGCCGTCGCCCTGCACGCGACCGCGGTCGGTGTCGAACTGGTGAACCGGGCGTTCGTCGCCGTCGAGGCCTGCGACCGGCAGTTCTTCGCCGCGCTCGGCCGCGAGCAGGACACCTTCGTGCGCCAGCTGAGGACGCTGCTCGCGCAGTCGTGATCAGCCGGCGCGATGCTGCTGGCGAGTGCGCCCGGTGCGACGGTTCTCGCGCCGCGTGGCGGCGGTGTCCTCGTTGCTTCGTCCGGCACCGTCGGCGCCGGCCAGCCACCCGCGCATCGCGGTGTAGATCGTGGCGTCGGCGAGCAGGTCGAAGTGGTGCTTGCCGCCGCCGATGTGGTGCGTGCGAGCGGCGTCGAACGGAATCGTCCGTGACTTGCCCTTGCCGTGCGCGCTGCTGTGCTGCACCAGCAGGTCCATTGCGAACAACCCCTCGGTCCGGCGCGACAGCGTCGCCGAGGCCATCGAGTACGCGACGCCCGGGATGAGGGGCGCCTCGGTGACCCGGTTCTGGGGGTCGTTCGGATGCCAGTCCAGCCAGTCGGCCTCGAGCATGGAGCCGTGCCGCAGGTCCTTGATGCCGACGCTGCGTCGATGGATCAAGCCGGCGACGGCCCTGGTCTCGGGCAGTCGGGCAAGGTGCTGTGCGCCCCAGTTGGCGAAGCGTTCCAGCGGCGCGCCGTGGTGCGGCGTGCCGAGCCCGACCACGTGGCGCAGCAGCTTCGTCCAGCGCATGCCGTCCTCGTGCCCTTGGTGCGCCGCGCTGCGCGCCACGAGGCCGCCGAGTGAGTGGCCGACCAGTGCGATCTCGGTGACCTTCACCGGCCACGCCTCGACGAGGCCGGTCAACTGGTCCGACAACTCGCGGCCGTTCGCCGAGATGTGCAGGCCGGTGTTGAAGTTGGCGTAGAGCGGAGTCCATCCGTCGTCGTCACGCAGCTTGGAACCGTAGGTGACGGTGCCATCGCCCCACCGTTTGACGGCCGAGTACGACCAGCAAAGGTCCGTCTCGCACAGCCCGTGCAGGAAGACGACGATGCGGCCGGTCGCCCGCTCGTCGGCGTCGTGCGCGAGGTTGACCGGCAACCGGCGCAGCGGTCCGGCGTGGTGGCGTAAACGCAGCTCGGGCGCCAGCGCGGGGTGCTCGTCGGCGATCTGGTCGCCCAGCACACCGTTGATCGCGCCGATCGCGAGCCGGGCCCTGGGCCGGTCGTGCATCGACTCGTCCGACCCGTGACCGAGCGCCTCGGCGAGCAGGCCCGCCGCCTGCGGCCCATAGGTCAAACCCAATCGGGTTGAGATGTACGCGACCGTCGAGATGCTGTCGTGCAGCAGCTTGATCGGGGCGCCGGCCGAGCCGAGCAGACCGAAGATGCGCCCGGCGACGGCGACGTGCGTGTCACGCACTGCAGTGGTGATGTCGCCCAGGGCGTGGCCGGCGAAGCCACCGGCGTCGCGGATCTCGTCCGACCTCATGCATACACAGTGAACGACTGTGCACTGAAGCGCAAGACCGTGGTTCTCGTGCGAGTGGCAAGCTGAACGATGACGATGCGCCCCACGCAAGCGGAGGATTTCTCATGACAGCACTGCCGGCCGGCATCCCCACCCAGCTGTACATCGACGGTCAGTGGCGAGACGGGTCGCAGGGCGCCTTCGAGGTCGTTGATCCATCGACCGGCGACGTGCTGACCTCCGTCGCCCGGGCAGGGCTGGACGACCTGGACGCGGCCATCGACGCGGCCGCTGCTGCACAGCCGGACTGGGCCGGACGAGCGCCCCGCGAACGCGCCGAGGTGCTGCGCAAGGCCTACGAGCTGATGATCGAGCGCAGCGAGGACATCGCGTTCCTGATGTCGCTGGAGATGGGAAAGTCGCTCACCGACTCCCGCGGCGAGGTCACCTACGCCGCCGAGTTCTTCCGCTGGTACTCGGAGGAGGCCGTTCGCGTCGGCGGCGAGGTGCGGATGTCGCCGACCGGCGCGAACCGGATCGTCACCTTCAAGAAGCCGTATGGGGTCGCCCTGCTGCTGACCCCGTGGAACTTCCCGGCCGCGATGGCCACCCGCAAGCTCGGACCCGCCCTGGCAGCAGGATGTTCAGTGGTACTCAAGCCCGCCGAGGACACGCCGATGACCGCGCTCGTGCTCGCTCAGGTGCTCACGGACGCCGGCGTGCCGGCCGGCGTCGTCAACGTGATCACCTGCGACAAGCCGGGCGACCTCGTCGAACACGCGCTGGCCGACGAGCGCGTACGCAAGCTGTCGTTCACCGGCTCGACGCGGGTCGGGTCGCTGCTGCTGAAGCAAGCGGCCGAGCACGTGGTCAGCTCGTCCATGGAGCTGGGCGGCAACGCACCGTTCCTCGTGCTGGACGACGCCGATCTGGACGCCGCGGTCGAGGGCGCGATGCTGGCCAAGATGCGCAACGGCGGGCAGGCCTGCACGGCGGCGAACCGGTTCCTGGTGGTGGAGTCGGTGGCCGGCGAGTTCGCCGAGAAGCTGGCCGCGAAGATGGGCGAGCTGACGATGGGTCCCGGCACCGCCGAGGGCACCAAGCTCGGGCCGATGATCAACGCCAAGCAGCGCGACGGCGTCGCCGACAAGGTGACCCGCTCGGTGCAGGCCGGGGCGAAGGCGGTGCTCGGCGGGTCGACGCCTGAGGGCAGCGGCTTCTTCTACCCGGCGACTGTGCTGACCGACGTGCCACGTGACGCGCCGGTGGCCGTCGACGAGATCTTCGGGCCGGTGGCGCCGATCATCGTCGTCAAGGACGACGACGACGCGATTGCGGTGGCCAACGCGACCGAGATGGGACTCACCGGCTACGTCTACACCCGCGACCTCGCGCGCGGGCTCCGGGTCAGCGAGAAGCTCGAGGTCGGCATGGTCGGCCTGAACCGCGGACTGGTGTCCGACCCGGCCGCACCGTTCGGTGGCGTTAAGGAGTCCGGCCTCGGTCGGGAGGGCGGGTTCGAGGGCATCGAGGAGTACCTCGAGACCACGTACGTCGCCACCAACTGGTGAACCTGCCCGCCGAGTACCCAGCACTCGCGCCGCCGCTGCCGCGGCCGGTGCTGATGGACCAGTGGTGGAACGACCTCGCCTTCATCCATTGGCCGGTCGAGCCGGCGAGCGTGGTTCGGTTCTTCCCGCCTGGCACGCGGCCCGACGTGTGGAGCGATGGGCAGACCTACGTCGCGCTCGTGCCGTTCGCGATGCGGCGAGCTGGATTCGGCCGGGGGCTGCCGGTGCCGTACTTCGGCTCTTTCCTGGAGACCAACATCCGGCTGTACTCGGTGGACGACGCTGGTCGGCACGGCGTGCTGTTCCGCTCGCTCGAGGCGGCGCGGTTCGCGATCGTGCCGTTCGCGCGCATCGGGTTCGGCATGCCGTACACGTGGGCGCGGATGTCGCTGGACGCGACGTCGCGTCGAGACGGCGACGTCGTCACCTACGACAGCGTGCGCCGCTGGCCCCGGCGCGGTCTGCGCAGCCGATTGTCACTGCGCCTCGGCGAGGTCGTCGAGCCGACGCCGCTCGAGACCTGGCTGACGTCGCGGTGGGGTGCGCACAGCCGGGTGGCCGGACGCACGGTGTGGGTGCCGAACGAGCACGCGCCGTGGCCGCTACGCGAGGCATCGCTCCTCGAGCTGGACGACGACCTGCTTGCGGCCAGCGGAGTGCGCGCAGCCGGGGTGCCTCTCAGAGCGCTCTGGTCGCCAGGCGTCCGCGCCCGCTTCGGCCGTCCGTCCCTCGTCCGTTGACCCTAGTCACCTGGGGCCGATCATCACCTGGGGCACTCAATGGTCGGCGCGCGGTGGCCACGGACACCGGGGACAGCGCACTGCGTTCCGGCGCACCGTGGATGATCTGGCGTCCGCAGTAGCCACTGGATCCCAACGCCACCACGTCAGGCGCGCCAGGCTCGCGCTGACCCTGGTGAACCAGCGTTCGAGGTCCCGGCCCGAGAGTCACCTCCGCGTGGCACTGCACGGGCCCGACATGCCGGTGTTCGAGGTGAACGAGGCGGTTTACTGGCCGCAGCCAAGCTCGCCCTGGAGTACCAGGGCGCCGATCACGCCGACCCCATTCGCATGCGCAAGGACATCACTCGCGCCGCTGACCTGCGTCCGAGCGTTGGCTGTGCTTGTACTTCGGGCCAGCCGAGGTTCCTGGGGCGGCCGTGGCAGATCAAACCTGAGGTGCGTCACGTTATGTCGGAGCGGGCACCGCACTTGCTGCCGTAACAACAGTGGTCAGTTGCTGTTGTCGATGGTCGGTCTCTTGTGACCACGGACGTACGTAAGTGACCACTGACCGGAGGGCGAGGGGTCAGGTAGCGAGGGACGTGGTGATGCGGTGCGCGCCGCGGGTGAGCAGCGGGGCGAGGCGGGTGCCGGGGGAGCGGCCGAGGCGTTCGATCGGGCCGGAGACCGAGATGGCGGCGAGCAGCTCGCCCTCGGGGGAAAGCACCGGTGCCGACACAGACGCGACGCCGGCCTCACGCTGCCCGATGGACTGCGCCCAGCCGCGGCGCCGCACCTCGGCGAGCGAGCGTTCGGAGAACGTCTCGACCCCGACGAGCGAGGCCGGGTCCGACCACGCGCACAGCACCTGCGCACCAGAACCCGCGTTCAGCGGCAACCGGGTGCCCAGCGGCACGGTCGTACGCAGGCCGTGTGCTCGCTCGGCGGCGGCTACGCACACTCGCTCCGCGCCATCGCGGCGGTAGAGCTGGGCGCTCTCGCCGCACTCGTCGCGCACCCACGCCAGCACCGGTCCGGCCGCCGCGACCACCGGGTCGGGCAGCGCCGCGGCCAGCTCACCGAGGCGCGGGCCGAGGATGAAGCGGCCTTCGGCGTCGCGGGCCAACAGGCGGTGCGCCTCGAGCGCGACGGCCAGCCGGTGCGCGGTGGCCCGGGGCAGGTCGGTGGCCGCGACAAGGTCCGCCAGCGCCCGCGGGGCCAGCGCCACCGAGGCCAGGATCGCCACTGACTTGTCGACGACGCCGATCCCGCTCTGGCCGCTGTCGCCCGGTCGCTCCGCGCTGCTAGGCTGTCCCATACAGCGATACTACTGTCTCGCAGGATGAGACAAGCAACCAACACGCGAGGTGTGAGGCATGGGCAAGACGCTCGCCGAGAAGCTCTGGGACAGCCACGTGGTGCACGCTGCCGCGGGCGAGCCCGACCTGCTGTTCATCGACATGCACCTGATACACGAGGTGACGAGCCCGCAGGCGTTCGACGGCCTGCGCCTCGAGGGTCGCCCCGTGCATCGACCGGATCTCACGCTCGCCACCGAGGACCACAACACCCCGACCGACTATGTGTTGCCGCTGATCGGCACCGAGTCGATCAAGGACGAGGTCAGCCGCACGCAGATCGACACCCTGCGCCGCAACTGCGCCGAGTTCGGCGTCACCATCTACCCGATGGGCGATGACGAGCAGGGCATCGTGCACGTCATCGGCCCGCAGCTCGGTATCACCCAGCCGGGCATGACGATTGTCTGCGGCGATAGCCATACCAGCACGCATGGTGCGTTCGGCGCGCTCGCTTTCGGCATCGGCACCAGCCAGGTCGAGCATGTGCTGGCAACCCAGACGCTCCCCATGGATCGCCCGAAGACGATGGCCGTCACGGTGAACGGCGAGCTGCCCCCTGGCGTCACCCCGAAAGACGTCATCCTCGCGGTCATCACCCGCACGGGTACCGGCGGTGGCCAGGGCTACATGGTCGAGTACCGCGGCTCGGTCTTCGAGCAGATGTCCATGGAGGGCCGCATGACGGTCTGCAACATGAGCATCGAGTGGGGTGCGCGGGCCGGCATGATCGCACCCGACCAGACCACCTTCGACTACGTCCAGGGTCGCGACCACGCGCCGAAGGGCGCCGACTGGGACGCAGCGGTCGAGTACTGGACAAGCCTGCGCACCGACGACGACGCCGAGTTCGACGCCGAGATTGTGATCGACGCTGCCGGGCTGGCCCCGTTCGTCACGTGGGGCACGAACCCGGGGCAGGGCGCGCCGCTGTCGGCCACGGTTCCGGACCCGGCCGATTTCGAGGACGAGGGCGATCGCGCAGCCGCCACGAAAGCCCTTGCCTACATGGGATTGACCGCCGGCACACCGTTGCGCGAGGTGAAGGTCGACACCGTGTTCGTCGGGTCCTGCACCAACGGTCGCATCGAAGACCTCCGTGCCGCGGCGCAGGTGCTCGACGGCAAGCGGGTCGCCGACGGTGTGCGAGTGCTCGTCGTACCGGGCTCGGTACGGGTGCGGCAGCAGGCCGAGCGCGAGGGTCTCGACGCGATCTTCACCTCGGCCGGCGCCGAATGGCGCCAGGCCGGCTGCTCGATGTGCCTGGGGATGAACCCCGATCAACTCAAGCCGGGCGAGCGCAGTGCCAGTACGTCGAACCGCAACTTCGAGGGCCGGCAGGGCAAGGGTGGACGCACGCATCTGGTGTCGCCGCTCGTGGCCGCGGCCACCGCCCTCACCGGCCACCTCGCCAGCCCCGCAGACCTGTAGGAGACCCGACGATGGACAGTTTCTCGGTACATGTCGGCACCGCGGTGCCGCTGCGGCGCACCAACGTCGACACCGACCAGATCATCCCGGCGGTGTATCTCAAGCGAGTGACGCGCACCGGCTTCGAGGACGGCCTGTTCAACGCCTGGCGGGCGAACGAGCCCGACTTCGTGCTGAACCAGTCGCGCTTCGACGGCGCGACTGTGCTCGTTGCCGGACCGGACTTCGGTACCGGCAGCTCGCGCGAGCACGCGGTGTGGGCGCTGTGGGATTACGGCTTCCGCGTCGTCATCTCGCCGCGGTTCGCGGACATCTTCCGCGGCAACTCGCTCAAGGCCGGGCTGCTGACGATCACCCTGCCCGAGAAGATCGTCCAACGGCTGTGGGACGACATCGAGGACGACCCGAAGACCGAGGTCACCGTTGATCTGCTCGAGCGTCAGGCGCGGTGGAGCGGCGAGGTGCACGACTTCGAGCTCGATGACTACGCGCGGTGGCGACTGCTCGAGGGCCTCGACGACATCGGCCTGACGATGCAGCACACCGACGAGATCGCGACGTACGAGAGCGCTCGCAAACCCTGGTTGCCGACCGCGTCGGTCTGACCTCGAAAGACGAAATTCCTTGCGAGACCGGGTGTTCGCGTTGTTGTCGACCCCGCAAAGCCCTACCGTGACCCGGAACAAGACCATCGTGCGATCGCCGGTGATCATGACCAGGTCCCAGGAGGACACGTGCCCAACAAGGCTCAGTTCATCGACTTGCTCGCCGAGCGTCTCGACGGCGACAGAAAGCGCGCCGCCACCGCCCTCGACGCGATGATCGACAGCGTCTACGACGTCATCTCGCGTGGCGAGCGCGTGGCCATCACCGGCTTCGGTGTCTTTGAGCGTCGCGACCGTGCGGCACGCACCGCGCGCAACCCCGCGACCGGTGCCACGGTGAACGTGCCCGCATCGAAGGTGCCGGCCTTCCGCCCCGGCGCCGAATTCAAGTCGATCGCCGGTGGCGCCCGCGAGGTGCTCGAGCAGCGCGCAGCGCGGACACAGGCCGCAGTGGCGAGCCTGGCCGAGTCCGCACGCGACACCCGCTCACGCGCAGCCGCCGCTGTCCACGATGCGCAGGAGCTGGCGCAGAGCGCAGTAGCCGACGCAGTCGAGGCTGTGCGCGAGGCGCCGGGCAAGGCGCTGTCCGCCGTCACCAACTCGGCGCCGGCCAAAGCGGCGAAGAAGGCACAGAAGCGTGGCGCCGCCAAGGCACTGGCCAGCAAGTCCTCCGGTCCGGCAGCGAAATCGGTAGCCGGGTCGAGTCTGGGATCCAAGACCGGCGTTCCGTCGAAGAGTGCTGCGAAGAAGGCGGCCAAGGCGGCCAAGAAGTCGGTGGCCAAGTCGACAGCGCCGGCCAAGAAGGCCGCGAAGAAGGCTGCGCAGAAGGCCCAGAAGGCGAGTGCCCCGGCCAAGAAGGCCGCGAAGAAGACCACGGCGCCGGCCAAGAAGGCCGCGAAAAAGGCACCTGCGAAAAAGACACCCGTGAAGGCACCCGCGAAGAAGGCGGCCGCGAAAAAGGCACCCGCGAAGAAGGCGGCCAAGAAGTCTGGCGCCAAGAAGAAGTAGCTCCGTACGAAGCTGCGCTGGGGCGCCGATCCGGATGTGGATCGGCGCCCCAGCGGCGTTAAGCGGTGAGTCCCGTTCGGCGCCTACCGCCCGGCTTGGGAGCAGTAGTCGGCGGCAACGGCAACGCCGTCGACGAACGACAGCACCCATGCCGCTGCCTTCTTCGTCTCGGCCGAGCGCACGTACGGCGCAACGGCCGGAACGAGGCCGGGGATGGTCGCTCCCTGACTGCAGACCACACTTACCCGGCGCGGTTTGGCCAGCGCGAGCAACGCGTTCTCGGCCGCCGCCGGATCGCGCTCGTATGCCTCGTCGCCAAAGGCCGGTTCGACGACGACGTCCAGCGCGGCGTCGTTCGCGAACGGCCCCACCGTCTGCACGCAGCGCAGCGGGTTGGCCGACAGCACGCGGTCAGGTGCAAAACAGCGAAGGAAGCGGGCGAGCGCGCGGGCCTGCCGCCGACCGGCCGCATCGAGCGGGCGCTTGACGTCCGGCCCTGACCACTCCGAGCGCTTGCCCGCCTTCGCGTGCCGGACGAGCACGATCACCGAGTCCGGGGGCGGCGTCGTCGCGAAGTCGTTGAGCACCTCGCGGTCGCCGTCGTGCCTGCACCGTTCGCTGGCCTCGGCCACCGGGAGCCAGGCGACCTCGTCGACCTCGTCCGAGGCCACGAACTGGCCCGTGAGGTGGCGCATCGTCCAGTAGGACACCGTCTTGTGCTGGCCGTCCACGTCGTAGGAGATCGTCGTCAGGCGACGCGACGCGGCAACCCGCGACCCGAGCTCCTCACCGATCTCGCGGACCGCGGCGTCGAGCTCGCTCTCACCGGGTTCGAGCTTGCCCTTCGGCAGGGACCAGTCGTCGTAGCGCGGTCGGTGTACGAGTGCGACGTGCACAACTCCGTCACGCATGCGCCACACCGCGCCGCCTGCGGCCCGGATGGTGCTGCCCGACGATCGCTTGTCGGGCATCGACTACTCCCTGCGGGTGGCCAGCCGCTTGATCAGCAGCTCCTGGAAGTCACGATGTTGGCCGTCGGACCGAACCCACTCGCCGTCGGGCTGCAGGTCCCAGGCCGAGACGTTGTCGTCGAACGCGAGGTCGAGGAAGTCCTGCAGGTGCGCACGGGACGCACGGTCGCTGACCTGGCACAGCACCTCGACGCGACGGTCGAGGTTGCGGTGCATGAGGTCTGCGGAGCCGATCCAGTACTGCGGATCCCCGTCGCCACCGAAGTAGTAGACCCGCGAGTGCTCAAGGAAGCGGCCGAGGATCGAGCGCGTGCGGATGTTTTCCGAGAGCCCCGGAACGCCCGCCTTGATCGTGCAGAACGTGCGCACCAGCAATTCGACGCGCACCCCGGCCTGGGATGCGCGGTACAGCGCGTCGATGGTCTGCTCGTCGACCAGGTGGTTGGTCTTGAAGCGGATCAGGGCGGGACGCCCCGCGCGAGCCAGCTCGATCTCGTGCTCGATGCGCTCGATGAGCCCGGCTCGAATGCCCTGCGGCGCCACCAGCAGTGAGCGGTACTGCGTCTGGCGCGAGTACCCGGTGAGCACGTTGAACAGGTCGGTGAGGTCGGCGCAGATCTGTGGGTCGGCCGTGAACAGCCCGAGGTCCTCGTACATCCGCGCGGTCTTCGGGTTGTAGTTGCCGGTGCCCACGTGGGCGTAACGGCGGATCTGGTTGCCTTCCTGCCGTACCACCAGCGCCGTCTTGCAGTGCGTCTTCAGGCCGACGAACCCGTAGACGACGTGGCACCCGGCACGCTCGAGCGCGCGTGCCCACTTAATGTTGGCCTGTTCGTCGAAGCGGGCTTTGATCTCGACGAGCGCGACCACCTGCTTGCCGGCCTCGGCCGCGTCGATGAGCGCTTCCACGATCGGCGAATCACCCGACGTCCGGTACAGCGTGTGCTTGATGGCCAGGACATTCGGGTCGGCCGCGGCCTGCTCGATGAAGCGCTGGGTGCTCGTGGCGAACGACTCGTACGGGTGATGCACCAGGACGTCGCCGTCGCGCATCATCGCGAATACCGACTTGGGCGTCTCGCCCTCGGCGAAACGCGGATTGGTCGTCGGGACGAACGGTCGCTCCTTCAGCGCCGGCCGGTCGACGTCGTACACCTGGTGCAGCGAGCTGAGGTCCAGCAGCCCGGGCACCCGCAGGATGTCCTCGGCCGAGACCTCGATCTCGCTGGCCAGCAGCGTCACGATGTTCTCGTCGATGTCGTCGGTGACCTCGAGCCGCACGGCCGGTCCGAAGCGGCGCCGGGTGAGTTCGCGTTCGAGGGCCTGCAGCAGGTCTTCGTCGCGGTCCTCCTCGACCTCGAAGTCGGCGTTCCGGGTGACCCGGAAGACGTGGTGCTCGACGACCTCCATGCCCGGGAACAGCATCTGCAGGTGGGCCGCGATGAGGTCCTCGATTGGCAGGTATTCGACCTCGGCGGGGCTCTCGGACACGACGACGAACCGGGGGACGTTGTTGGGCACCTTGACCCGCGCGAAACGCTGCACCTCCTCGTCCGGGTCGCGGACGAGGACGGCCAGGTTCAGCGACAGCCCGGAGATGTAGGGGAACGGGTGAGACGGATCGACGGCCAGCGGGGTGAGCACCGGGAAGACCTTGGACTCGAAGTACTCGGCCAGCGTGGCGTGTTCGTCGCGGTCGAGGGCGTCCCAGCGGCGTATGTGGATGCCGTGGCCCTCGAGCTCGGGATTGACGATTTCTTTGAAGCAGCGGGCGTGCTGGTCGACGAGTTGCTTGATGCGATCCGACAGCCGCGCCAGGGTGTTGCGCGGCGACAGCCCGTCGGCGGACGTCACCTGCAGGCCGGTGCTCGCTCGGCGCTTCAACCCGGCGATGCGCACCATGTAGAACTCGTCGAGGTTGCTGGCGAAGATAGCAAGGAACTTGGCCCGCTCGAGCAGCGGCTGCGAGGTGTCCTCGGCGAGGGCCAGCACGCGGGCATTGAACGCCAGCCAGGACATCTCGCGGTTGCTGAAGCGGTCGTCGGGTAGGTCTTCGACGTGCAGTGCGTCGGTCGCTTCGAGGTCACCCTCCGGTACGGAGTCCGTCGGATCCATCGACACCGACCCATGGCTGGAAACAGTGCTCGGTTCGACGCTCATGCCCTCACTATGCCGTCTCCGGGTGAACTAGGAATCTCCGCTGCCGAGGCGAGCTCCTCGCGAGTGGCGGCTCCGAGCCCGAGGGCGACGGCAGCCAGCAGGTCGTCCGCGGTGTCGACGTCGCGGCGCAGACCGGGCCCGGCCTCGATCAGCCGGGCGACGGCGGCGTGCTGCGCAGCTGAGCCCGCGCCGAACTGCGGTTGCAGCTGTCGGCCCGGGGCGGCGGTCAGCATCGTGGTGCCGTTGCCCTCGGCGTCGGGTACGTACCCCGCGTCGAGGTCGGCGGCCTGTCGCAGGGCGTCGGCGAGTTCGGCCGGGCGCAGGGCAGGCAGGTCACCCAGTAGGGCCGCCACCCCGTCATCCGGCCAGGACGAGCGCGCGTCGGCGGCGGCGT
This sequence comes from uncultured Jatrophihabitans sp., assembly GCF_964244045.1. NCBI lineage: Bacteria > Bacillati > Actinomycetota > Actinomycetes > Jatrophihabitantales > Jatrophihabitantaceae > Jatrophihabitans > uncultured Jatrophihabitans sp. The sequence goes on from NZ_CAXTHK010000014.1 coordinate 60,212, forward strand.
CCGTCAACGCCGCGTTCAACCCGTCGCGTCGCTGCACGACGACCTGGGCACCGACCGGGGCCCACTCACCTGGGCGGTCGACGACCAGCAGCACGCGCGCGACGCCGGTCGCCGACCGGGCCGCAGAAAGGGTGTCGGCACGAATCGCCTCGACCAGGCGGGCGTGCCCGGCGGCGTCCGCGGCACGCGGTGCCAGCCGCGATTTCGCTGCCGGCAGCGACTTGGCCGGGATGAGAACGGTCCAGGGCACGGTTCGAGTCTAGGAACGGCCCCCAGAGCCGCGCGGCTGCCCGTCCACGACGGGAGGTCGCGGGTACGGCAGACTGCAGGCGGTCGCGCGCACGAGCGTCAAGCGCTGCGCTCACGGCAGCAACGAGGCGGAGGACGGTGACGTGGCGAGGCTCGCCAAGCTACGCAAGCCGGGACACGGCGAGAAGATGGGGTTCGGCTGGCGACTGACCTGGTTCGTCCTCTACGCCCCGGCCAGCCTGCTGTTCCGTCTGCGCTACCTGCACCTCGAGCGCATGCCCCAGCAGGGCCCGGCCATCATCGTCGTGAACCACGTCTCGCACGTCGACCCGTTCCTCGTCGCGAAGTTCGTGCTCGACGCAGCAAGGGTCCCGCGCTTCCTGGCCAAGGAGTCGATCTTCGAAGTCCCCGTCATCGGCTGGGGGATGCGCAGCATGGGCCACATCCCGGTGAAGCGGGGTACGACCGACGCGCGCCAATCGCTGGCCGCCGCTGTCGCCGCGCTGAGCCGCGGCGAGCTGATCGTGCTCCATCCCGAGGGAACCGTCACCCGCGACCCCGGTGGCTGGCCGATGGCCGGCAAGACCGGCGCCGCGCGGCTGGCCACCCTCGTGCCCGACGTCCCGGTGATCCCCGTCGTGCAGTGGGGCGTGCAGGACCAGGTCGACCTGTACGCCAGGAAGCTCAAGCTCGTCCCACGCCCGCGCCACACCCTCTCGGTCGGCGAGCCGCTCGACCTGTCGGCGTTCGGCGAAATCGAAGCAACGCCGCGAGTGCTGCGCGAGATCACCGAGCTGATCATGCTGCGGCTGCGCCACGACGTCGCCGATCTGCGCGGACTGCCCGAGCCCACCGGCCCGCTCCACATCTGGCGCCGGGCCGGCGAGACATCCTCGGACGCCGCATGACCGTCCTCCGCTTCGCTCCGGCCGCCGAAGGCCATGCCCATTCGTCCTGCTCCGACTGCGTCGTCGCGTGACCGTCCTCCGCTTCGCTCCGGCCGCCGAAGGCCATGCCCATTCGTCCTGCTC
>NZ_CAXTHK010000014.1:61591-103265 GCF_964244045.1 uncultured Jatrophihabitans sp.
CGACTGCGTCGTCGCATGACACGGGCCGCGGTACTCGGGGCCGGCTCATGGGGGACGACATTCGCCAAAGTGCTCGTCGACGCCGGCAACGACGTGACGCTGTGGGCGCGCCGCACCGAACTCGCCGAACGCATCAACACCACGCATCGCAACGAGGACTACCTGCCGGGCATCGACCTGCCCGAGGGTGTGGTGGCCACCCACGACGCAGCGACCGCGCTGCGGGGTGCCGAGCTGGTGGCGTTCGCGATCCCGTCGCAGACGCTGCGCGAGAATCTGGCCGGGTGGGTGCCACACCTGCCCGGCGAGGCAAGCCTGCTGAGCCTGATGAAGGGCGTCGAGCTTGGCACCACGCGGCGGATGAGCGAGGTCATCGCCGAGGTGACCGGTGCACCCGGCGAACGGATCGTCGTGGTCAGCGGCCCCAACCTCGCCCGCGAGATCGCCCTGCAGCAACCGACGGCCACCGTTGTCGCCTGCATCGACGAACAGCGAGCGATCGCGGTGCAGAACACCTGCAGCACGTCGTACTTCCGGCCCTACTCCAACACCGACGTCGTGGGCTGCGAGCTCGGCGGCGCGGTGAAGAACGTGATCGCCTTGGCGTGCGGCATCGGGCAGGGCATGGGGTTCGGCGACAACTCGTTGGCTTCGATCATCACCCGCGGCTTGGCCGAGACGGCGCGCCTCGGCGAGCGGCTCGGCGCCGACCCGCTGACGTTCGCCGGGCTCGCCGGCCTGGGTGACCTGGTCGCCACGTGCAACTCGCCGCTGTCGCGCAATCGGACGTTCGGCGAGCGGCTGGGCCGCGGTGAGTCCGTGGCGCAGGCGCAGGAGGCCACCCATGGGCAGGTTGCCGAGGGCGTCAAGTCCTGCCGGTCGCTGCTCGACCTCGCACGCAGTCACGACGTCGACACGCCGATCACCGCGGCCGTCGAAGCCGTCTGCTCTGGCGTAATGACCCCGCGGAAGATGGTCGAGCTGCTGATGGCGCGCTCGATGAAATCCGAAAGCTGACGGCACGCCGCCGGTAGGGTCACCCGTCGTGGCACGAATCCGGGTCGCCGTGCTCTACGGCGGTCGTAGCAGCGAGCACGGCATCTCGGTGGTCTCGGCTGGCAGCGTTCTCGGTGCCCTCGACCCCGAACGCTACGACGTCGTCCCGATCGGCATCACGCCCAGCGGTACGTGGGTCCTCACCGACGCCACGCCAGACACGCTGCGCATCGACGGCCGCACGCTGCCCGAGGTCGAAAAGGGCACGTCGGTCGCGCTCAGCGCCGACCCGACAGCCCGCGGGTTGGTTGCGCTGGAGGCCGGCGCCGCGGTCGACGCCCTGGCCGGCGTCGACGTCGTGTTCCCCGTGCTGCACGGTCGCTTCGGCGAGGACGGGACGGTGCAGGGTCTGCTGGAACTCGCGGGCGTGCCCTACGTGGGGCCCGGGGTGTTGGCCAGCGCTGCTGCGATGGACAAGGAATTCAGTAAGCGGCTGCTGCGCGACGCGGGGCTCGAGGTCGGCCGCTTCGCGGTGCTGCGTACCGATCGTCCGTGGTCGGCGCTCGACCTGCACCATCTCGGCCTGCCGCTGTTCGTCAAGCCGGCCCGGGCCGGTTCGAGTCTGGGCATCACGAAGGTCGGCGACTGGTCCGAGCTCGACGCCGCGGTCGACGAGGCGTTTCGGCACGACACCAAGGTCCTGGTCGAGGCCGCGGTGATCGGGCGCGAGGTCGAGTGCGGCGTCCTCGAGGACGCCGACGGCCGGCCCGAGGCCAGCATGCCTGCGGAGATCCGGGTCGGCAACGGGCATGACTGGTATGACTTCGAGGCCAAGTACCTCGACGACGCGTGCGAGTTCTACCTGCCGCCCGACCTGCCGGACGACGTCATCGCAGAGGTGCAGCAGGCCGCGTGCCGGGCCTTCGACGCGCTCGACTGCGCAGGGCTCGCCCGCGTCGACTTCTTCGTCACGCCCGGCAACGCGATCGTGGTCAATGAGATCAACACCATGCCGGGGTTCACGCCGGTGTCGATGTTCCCGCGGATGTGGGCCGCCTCGGGCGTCGCCTACCCGCAGCTCGTCGATCGGCTGATCGATGCCGCGCTACGCCACACCCGCTGACTCTGCGTGGGATTCGCCCTCACCGCGTCTGCGGACCCGCACTGTGCAGGGTTCCCTGTGCCGCCCGGGTGCCACTGGGACCACCGCCCGGCCCGCGCAGGATGTAGGCGGCGGCAACAGCGAGCACGGCACCGATCAGAGGAGCGGTGAGGTAGATCCAGAGGTCGTGCAGGTCGCCGGTGACGAGCGCGGGCGCGAGCGAGCGGACCGGGTTCATCGACGCTCCGCTGACCGGGCTGGCCCACAGGCCGGCCAGGGCGATGTATGCACCGACGGCGAGCGCCGACAACGAACCGATGTTCTGGGCGCTGGAGGCCGAGCCGAGGATGGTGCTGACCAGGCCCAGGGTCAGCACTGCCTCGACGGCGAAGGCCTGCGTACTGCTGAAACCGACGCCGGGCAGCGTGGCCCCCAGGTGCGCGAGGTTGCCGAAGACGACCCGCAGGAACACCGCGGCGAGCAGTGCGCCCACGATCTGAGCGGCGACGTAACCCGGCACCCTGCGCCAGCCGAAATCCCGGCGTAGTGCGAAGGCGATGCTCACCACCGGATTGAGGTGCGCACCGGACACGGCACCCATGAACAGGATGATCGCGAGCACGGTCAATGCGGGCGCGAGGACTGAGGCAACCCGACCGACCTGGCCCTTGCTGACGTGATCGATCACCGGAGCCCCGGCACCTGCCAGGACGAGGAGGAAGGTGCCGAACACCTCGCTGAACAGGCGGCGCCATTCGTAGCTCAGATTCGTGAAATCCCAGGCCCAGATCGGCTGCCTCTCGAACAGAGCAGCCACCCGCGGCCCGTGGCGATCGCGAATCACCAGGTCGAGCTGTGCACGGTCGCCCGCACGGGCCCCGTCAGGGTGGCCGGTCGGCGTCGGCTGGTCGGTCATGTTCGGGCCCTCGCTCGAGCGGATCAGACGGCGATCGCGGGAAGCTCGACGAGGCGGCACGCAACCTCGGCGTCCTCGTTGAGGTGGTAGCTGGCACAGACCCGGTGGTAGCCGTCGGCGATGTGCAGCGGTACATCGACCGCCAGGTCGCCCCGTACCAGCAGGATCGGCGACAACGCGACGCCCTTCGCCGCCCGCTTGAGGTCCTTGGCAACCTCCGGATCATCGACCGGCAGGAGCGGAAGGCGAGCAGCGCGCAGGACGTCCTTGGCATGCTGCTGGACCGTCGGCGCCTGAGACAACAGCGCCACCAAGACTTCGACCTGCGTCGACCCCGCCACCAATCGCAAGTACGACGCAGCCGACGGGTAGTCGTGTTCAGCGGGGGAGTCCGTCCAACTCAGCTTCGGTGCCTTGGGCATGAGCCATCCTTTGCAATCGGCCGCCAGTGGCCCGCGGCGGGCGAGCCACCCCGGAGTCTGCGCGCTGCCCCATGAGATCCCGGAATGATTCAGACCTCCCCGGACGGCACCGGCGCGACAAGTACCCGACACAGCCGGTCGAGCTCGGCGACGGGGTCGGTGGTGAAGCCGGTGTGCACGGGGCCGGGCTGGATCATCGTGCTGCGCGGCGCGGTCAGCCAGCGGAACCGCCGACCGCGGTCCTCGGCCGCGGCACGGCCCGAACCGTCGCAGGTGCCGACGACCGCGGCCAGAGCTGCCGTCACCATCGCGACGTCCACGTCGGGATCCAGCGCGCGCACCCGCTGCTCGTCGAGTGCGACAGCAGCGCCCAGGAAGTCGGCGCCGGGGCAGTAGAGGACCACCCCGGCGTTGACGAGCTCACCACGCTCCATGCGCGGCACGACGCGGAGCACCGCGTACTCGAACGGCAATCGCGTCATGATCGGTCCAGCCAGGACGGCCGGTTGTTGCGATCGACGGCCACCCGTCGTGCCCCGCCCTGCTCGGCCATTGCTCGCAACGCAGGCAGCCACTGGTCGTGGGCGCCGACGCGAGCGAGCAGGGCTTCCCGGTAGGCGGCGCGCACGGCGGTGGGGGAGTCGAAACCGGGCTCGTCGTTCAGCCAGACGTCCGGAACGAGCGCGAGCACGCCGTCGAGCGCCGCCGTGGTCACCAGCGGAGTCAGGGCCGCGTCCGCGGCGTCGAGGTCTGGGTGCGACGTGATCAGGGCGTGCTCGCCGGCGTCGTAGGGGCGCGTTGCGATCCGCTCGGCGTCGAAGGACGCCCAGTTGTGGTGGAAGGTCAGCGCCGCGCCGTGGTCGATCAGGTAGGGCCGGCGGTGCCAGAACAGCAGGTTCGGATTGCGCCAGGAGCGGTCGACGTTGTTGATCAGCGCGTCCAGCCAGAGCACCTGTCCCGCGAACTGCGGCTCGACCGGGAACGCCGAGGTGTCGAGGTCGAGCGCGCCGGGCAGGAAGTCGACGCCGAGGTTGCGGCCGGGGCTGGCGCGCAGCAGGTCCTGCACCTCCTCGTCGGGCTCATTGGCGGCGAGCGTGGGGTCGACATCGACCGTCACCAGCTCGGCAACGGGTAGCCCCAGCGCCCCGGCCAACGACGTGCCGATGATCTCGGCGACCAGCGCCTTGCGGCCCTGTCCGGCACCGGTGAACTTGACGACGTAGGTGCCGAGGTCGTCGGCTTCCATCAGCCCGGGCAACGAGCCGCCCTCGCGCAGGGGCGTGACGTAGCGCGTCGCGGTGACGTTGCGCATCTCGACGGGACTGCGCAGACCGGGCACGGGAGCCGAGCCTACGGGTGGATCACCCAGCGGGCAGGATCTGCTGCACGCTCCACTTGTTGCCGTCGGGATCGGCGAAATAGATGAAGCGTCCCCACGGCAGCTCCTCGACTTCCCCGACGTCCAGTCCACGCTCGGCGAACTCCGCCCGCGCCTGCTCGACGTCGTCGACGACGAGCTGCAGGCCCTCCAACGTCCCAGGGGTCATCGCCGTCAGTCCGTCGCCGATGCAGATCGAGCAGCCCGATCCGGGCGGGGTCAGCTGCACGAAGCGCAACGTGGAATTCACCCGCTGGTCGTGGTCGGCGACGAAGCCGACCTTGTCGACGTAGAAGGCCTTGGCCGAATCGACGTCCCCGACGGGTATGCACACGAGCTCGAGCTTGAAGTCCATGCGAGCAGTCTGCTCAGATCACCGCGGCCGTGCGCAGCCCGTCGATGTCGGCCGCGGAGTAACCGGCCTCCCGCAGCAGCTGCACGGTGTCATCACCCACGCCGACCAGCTCGCCGGCCCGCCCGGGAGTGGCCGAGAACCGCGGCGCCGGTCCGGGCATGTCGACGTCGCCGATCTTGACGTACGTTCCGCGCTCGACGTTGTGCGGGTGGGCGAGCGCCTCCTCGAGCGTCAACACCGGCGCGACGCAGGCGTCGAGGGCTTCGAAGAGCTTGGCCCATTCGTCGCGGCTGCGGCCGGCGAAGGTCTGCTCGAGCAGCGCGGTGCAGGCGGCGAACTGAGCCGGGTCGTAGGGCGACGGTGCGGTGGCCGGGTCCTGATTGATCGCCGTGCACAGACCAGCCCAGAATTGCGGCTCGATCGCACCCACCGCGAGGTACTTGCCGTCGGCACAGGTGTAGCAGCGGTAGTTCGGCGAACCGCCGTCGAGGAAGTTGGACTCGGGTCGGTCCTGCCACCCGCCCGTCGCCAGGAACGCCCGTGTCATCGACCCGAGGTAAGCCGCGCCGTCGACCATGGCGGTGTCAATGACCTGACCCTCGCCGGTGGCGCGGGCGTGCAGCAGCGCGGCGAGCAGGCCGGTGACCAGGAACATTGCCCCGCCGCCGAAGTCGGCTATGTAATTCACCGGCGGCACCGGCGGCTCACCGGCACGGCCGATACCGGCCAACAGGCCGGTGAGCGCGAGGTAGGTGAGGTCGTGCCCGGCGGTCCGGGCCAGTGGCCCGTCCTGACCCCAGCCGGTCATTCGTCCGTAGACGAGCTTCGGGTTGCGGGCCAGAACCTGTTCGGGCCCGACGCCAAGCCGCTCCGCCACGCCAGGACGGAAGCCCTCGATCAGCGCGTCAGCGCTCTCGCACAGGCGTAGCAGCGCCTCGGCGCCCTCGGGCCTGCGAATGTCGAGCGTGATCGATCGACGGCCCCGTCCGAGCGGGCCGCTGACCAATGCGTCGCCGAGCCCTGGCCGGGCACCGGCCAACTTGTCGATGCGCACCACCTCGGCCCCGAGGTCGGCGAGCAGCATGCCCGCGAAGGGCACCGGGCCGATGGCCGGCAACTCGACGATTCGCACACCCTCGAGCGGTCCTGGCACATCGGCTCCTTACCTGGTGATCAACAGCGCCGAACCGTCGACATTCGACGGTTCGGCGCTGTTGATCAGCGTTGGGGTGTGGGTCAGAACGTCTCGCCGTTCTCGGCCTTCTTGCGCAGCAACGGGTTCGGCTCGAAGCGCGCGCCGAACTCCTGCGCGAACTCGTCGGCGCGGGCGACGAATGCCTTGGGACCGCTCACTCCACCCTCAAACCCGTTGATGTACTGCAGTACGCCACCGGTCCACGGCGGGAAGCCGATGCCCATGATCGAGCCGATGTTGGCGTCTGGCGTCGTGAGCAGCACGCCCTCCTCGACGCAGCGGGCCGACTCGACGGCCTCGATCACCAGCATGCGCTGACCGAGCTTCCTGACGTCGACCGATGCCGGCTCACCCTGGGGCGGGAACGTGTCGGCCAGGCCCGGCCAGAGGCCGAGGCGCTTGCCCGACTCGTCGTAGTCGAAGAAGCCCTTGCCGGCGAGCCGACCCGGGCGCCCGAGCTCGACCATCTTCTCGACGATGTCCTCGGCCGGGTGCCGGGTGTAGCTGTCACCCATGGCGTCGCGGGTCTCGTTACGGATCTTGAGGAACAGCTCGAGGTTCAGCTCGTCGGCCAGCTGCAGCGCGCCGACGGGGTAGCCGGCCTGCGTGGTGGCCTGCTCGATCGTGGCCGGACGAATGCCTTCGCCGAGCATGGCCAGCGCCTCGTTGACGAACGTCCCGATGACCCGCGAGGTGAAGAACCCGCGGCTGTCGTTGACCACGATCGGCGTCTTCTTGATCAGCATCGAGTAGTCGAGCGCCCGGGCCAGTGCCTCGTCGGAGGTCCCCTCGCCGCGGATGATCTCGAGCAGCGGCATCTTGTCGACCGGCGAGAAGAAGTGCAGGCCGATGAAATCCTGCTTCCGCTCGACGCCCTCGGCCAGCGACGTGATCGGCAGCGTCGAGGTGTTCGAGCCGAGCAGGGCGTCGGGGTTGACGACCTTCTCGACCTCCTGGAACACCGAGTGCTTGAGCGAGACCTTCTCAAAGACGGCCTCCACGACGAAGTCGCAACCCTCGAGGTCGGCGTAGTCAGCAGTCGGCGTGATGCGGCCGAGCACCTCGTCGCGCTTGGCCTCGGTGATCTTGCCGCGGCTTACGGCCTTGTCGAGCAGCTTCTGCGAGTACGCCTTGCCCTTTTCGGCCGCCTCGATGGAGACGTCCTTGAGCACGACCTGCACGCCGGCCTGCGCCGTGACGTAGGCAATGCCTGCGCCCATCATTCCGGCGCCGAGCACGGCTACCTTCTCGGGCAACCGCTTGTCGAAGCCCTCGGGCCGCGAGGCTCCACCGTTGATGGCGTTGAGGTCGAACCAGAAGGCTTGGATCATGTTCTTCGCGACCTGGCCGGTGGCCAGGTTGACGAAGTACCGGCCCTCGATCTTCAGCGCGCTGTCGAAGTCCACCGTGGCGCCCTCGACCGCGGCGCACATGATGTGGTGCGGCGCGGGCATCGGTGCGCCCTTGAGCTGCTTCTTCAGGTTGCCGGGGAACGCGGGCAGCATGCCGGCGACCTTGGGGTTGCTGGGTGCGCCGCCGGGCATTCGGTAGCCCTTGGCGTCCCACGGCTGCTCGGTCTGCGGGTTGGCCTTGATCCACTCCCGGGCCTTGCTGATCAGCTCATCGGGCGTCGCGGCAATCTCATCGACAATCCCGACCTCCAACGCCTGCGCCGGCTTGTAGCGGGTGCCCTGCAGCAGCACCTTCATCAGGCCGTCGGCGATGCCGAGCAGGCGCACGATGCGGGTGACGCCACCGGCGCCCGGCAGCAGGCCCAGGGTGACCTCCGGCAGGCCGAACTGCGCCTTCGGGTTGTCGAGCGCGATGCGGTGGTTGCAGGCCAGGGCAATCTCCAGGCCGCCGCCGAGAGCTGCGCCGTTGAGCGCAGCGACGGTGGGCTTACCGAGCTTCTCGAGCCGGCGGAAGTCGGCCTTGATGCGCTCCACCCCCTGGCTGAACTCGGCCTTGTTCTCGTGGGTGACCTGGATCAGCGTGTTCAGGTCGCCGCCGGCGAAGAAGGTGCTCTTGGCGCTCGTGACGATGATGCCGGCGATCGAGTCCTTCTCCTTCTCCAGCCGGTCGACGGCCTCGGACAGCGAGCTGCGGAAGTCGTCGGTCATGGTGTTGGCGCGGGCGTTCGGGTCGTCCAGGGTGAGGGTGACGATGCCCTCGTCGTCCTGGTCCCAGCGAATGACGTTGGTACTCACAGCTTGTCTCTCCTGCTCAGATTCGCTCGACGATGGTGGCCACGCCCATGCCGCCGCCGACGCATAGCGTCGCCAGGCCGTAGCGCAGGTCGCGGGCCTCGAGCTCGTCCACGAGCGTGCCGAGGATCATGGCGCCGGTGGCGCCGAGGGGATGGCCCAGCGCGATCGCCCCGCCGTTGACGTTGATCTTCTCGTGCGGGATCGAGAGGTCCTTCATGAACTTCAGGACGACCGCCGCGAACGCCTCGTTGAGCTCCCACAGGTCGATGTCCTCGACGCTCAGGCCGGCCTTGGCCAGCGCCTTCTGCGCCGATGGCGTGGGGCCGGTGAGCATGATCGTCGGCTCGGTGCCCGCGACGCCGACTGACACGATGCGGGCCCGCGGGGTCAGGTTGTTGTCGGTGCCGGCCTTCTCACTGCCGATGACGACGAGCGCAGCACCGTCCACGATGCCCGAGGAGTTGCCCGGCGTGTGCACGTGGTTGATCGACTCGACCCAGTGGTACTTCTGCAGCGCGACCGCGTCGAAGCCGCCCATCTCGCCGAGGCCGGCGAACGACGGCTTCAGGCCGCCGAGGCTCTCGACCGTCGTGCCCGGACGCGGGAACTCGTCGACGTCCAGCACGATGTCGCCGTTGATGTCGAGTACGGGGACGATCGAACGGCCGAAGTTGCCGTTCGCGATGGCCTTGCCCGCGCGGTCCTGCGACTCGGCGGCGTAGGTGTCGACGTCGGTGCGGCTGAAGCCCTCGATGGTGGCAATGAGGTCGGCGCTGATGCCCTGCGGAACGAAGCTGGTGTCGTACGCGGTCTCGGGGTCCATGGCCCATGGGCCGCCGTCGGAGCCCATCGGCACGCGCGACATCGACTCGACGCCGCCGGCGATGATCAGGTCTTCCCAGCCGGAGCGCACCTTCTGTGCGGCGACGTTCACGGCCTCCAGGCCGGACGCGCAGAAGCGGTTGAGCTGGAAGCCCGGGCCGGAGAGCTCGTAACCGGCGGCGAGGGCCGCGGTGCGGGCGATGTCGGCACCCTGCTCGCCGATGGGGGAGACACAGCCGAGGATGACGTCCTCGACGTGCTGCGGGTCCAGACCGGGATTGCGCTTCTTGATCTCGTCGAGCAATCCGACGACCAGCGAAACGGGCTTGGTCGCGTGCAGCGAACCCGAACTCTTGCCCCTGCCGCGCGGGGTGCGCAGGGCGTCGTAGACGAAGGCCTCTGTCATGTCGATTCCGATCTGCCGAAGAAAGTTGCTGCCAGTATTACTGGCACAGTACTGAAGCGCCAGTGGTGGTGATGTGGTCTATCGTCGTCCCATGACCGGTGTGGAGGCAACTGCTGCATCGGGTGAGTTCACTGTGGACGAGCTAGCCGCCCGCACGGGGCTGACCGTGCGCACGGTTCGCTTCTACGCCAGCGAGGGGCTGCTCCCGCCGCCCGAACGTCGCGGTCGGGTTGCCTATTACGACGCTCGGCACCGGATGCGTCTCGACCTCATTCGCACCTTGCAGGAGCACGGCTACACGCTGGCCGCGATCGAGCGCGTGCTCGCCCGTATCCCGCACGACGCGGCGCCGGCGGAGTACGTGGTGCACGGCGCGGTGCTCGCGCCGTGGCTGCCGGAGCAGACCGAGATCCTCGACCGGCACGCCCTGGACCGGCGGATCGGGCGGCGCCTCGACGACGAGCTGCTGGCCTACCTCGTCGAGGTCGGAGCCGTCGAGCGCGTCAGCAGCGTGGACGGCGGCGAAGACAGCTTCCGCACGTCCTCGGGGGTGCTGGGCTATGCGCTCGAGGTGCTCGAACTCCCGGTCACGCCGGAGTTCCTGACCGAGTCGACGCGGATCATCGAGACGCACGCCACCGCGGTGGCCGAGGGCCTCAACGAGGTATTTGCCCGCACCGTCTGGGGCCCTTATCAGCGCGGCGAGCTCGAGCACGAGCAGGTCGTGTCGCTGCTCGACCGCATCCGGCCGCTGGCCATCCAGGGCCTCGTCGGCGCTTTCACCCGGGCCGCGGACCAGGCGGCCCGCCGCCGCGTCGAGGACCAGTAACCAGCGCTACTTGCGCTGGGTGCACAGCGGCAGTGAGGTTTTGCCGTTGTTGTCTGGCACGCCGCAGACCGCGGGCAACGCTTTGGCAATGGCGTCCGACAGCGGCGGCAGCACGGTCGAGCCCTGATACTTGGGCGGCACGCTGATCGAGATGTAGGCGGCCCGATCGACAGTGATCCAGTCCGTGCGGCCGCCGCTGCCCTTGGTGGCGTCGAAGTACGGACCGCTGGCCACGGTGCCGTTCTGGAAGTACTGAGTCGACGAGCCCGGGTGCAGGCTCTTGGGACGGGCCGCGCCGCAGCTCAGGATCACGGCCGGGTTGCCCCACGCCACGACGAATGCCGTCGGGGGATTCGGGCGCACGACGCGAGGCGCGAGCGTGCCGAGCTGCACCGGCAGCTGGGCCAGCACCTTGGTGCAGGCCGCGGCCTGTCTCGTCGCGTTCGGCGGGGCGGACGGAGTCAGTGGGCTGCCGGGCCCCGGGGACGAGTTCGACGAGCTGCCGCCACCGTTGGTCGCGGCGACGATCGCGAACGCGCCGATGACCACGATCGGCAGCGTCACCGCGCTGGCGATCAGCGCGGCGCGGCGGTGATCGGAGTCGATTGCTCGGTCCTCAGAGGTGAACGACGGGGCAAGTCAGCGTGCGGGTGATGCCGGCGACCGCCTGGATGTTCGCCACCACCAGCTTGCCCAGTTCGTCGACGGAACCCGCCTCTGCCCGGACGATGACGTCGTAGGGGCCGGTGACGTCCTCTGCGGTGGTCACCCCGTCGAGCGCGGCGATCTCGGCGGCGACGGCTGCTGCTTTCCCGACCTCGGTCTGGATCAGCACGTATGCACTCACGCTCACAGCCTCACTCCGTTCGGCTCTGCACAGCAGTGATATCTCCGATTCGCTCCGCAAGCGTCGCTCATCACGAACTCCACTTCCTGGCCGGTCTCGGTGCGGCGCGTCCTGCCGGTGGGGCTGGGCGCGAACCGGTAGAACGTAGCGCAGCCCCGCCAGCGGGTCCGCCCGGTACCGGCCGCGGCGCCACCAGTGCTTTGCTGTGCTGGTGGCTCGGTCCGAGCACCCACCCTGTTCGCGAGGAGTTCGTCATCACCACCATCTCCGATGTCGGCGAGTTCGGCGTCATCGCGCGGGTGGTCGCCGGTCTCGACGCGGTTCCCTCGACGCTCATCGGGCCAGGTGACGACGCTGCGGTGATCGCCACGTCGGACAACCGCGTGGTGGCTTCCACCGACATGTTGATCGAGAACCGGCACTTCCGCCGCGACTGGTCGACCGCTGAGGACGTCGGCCACAAGGCCGCGGCGCGGGCGTTCTCCGACATCGCGGCCATGGGCGCGACACCGTCGGCACTGCTCGTCGCCTTCGGCGCGCCCGGAACGTTGGAGCTCTCGTGGGTCGACGGCCTCGTCGCGGGGCTGCGCGCCGAGTGCGCAGCAGCCGAGGCGGCGGTGGTGGGCGGCGATGTCACCGAGGCCGACGTGATCACCTTGGCCCTCACGGCGTTAGGCGACCTCGACGGCGCGCGGCCGGTGACTCTGGGCGGCGCGCAGGCGGGGGACACCGTCGCGGTGTGCGGACGGCTCGGCTGGGCAGCCGCGGGCTTCGCGGTGCTCGGGCGCGGGTTCCGCTCGCCGGTGCAGGTGGTCAACGCCCACCGGCGCCCCGAACCGCCGTATTTCGAGGGCCAGCGGGCGGCTGCGCTCGGCGCCACGGCGATGACCGACGTCAGCGACGGGCTCGTCGCCGACCTCGGCCACATTGCCGAGGCCAGCGGCGTCCGCATCGACCTGCGCGCAGAGCTCATGGATGTGCCGGCCAAGCTGAGGGAGGTCGGCGCCGCGCTGAACGTCGACCCGCTGGTCTGGGTGCTGACCGGTGGTGACGACTACGCGCTCGTCGCGACATTTCCGAAGCGCACCGAGCTGCCCGACCCGTGGCGCACGATCGGCTCGGTGGCCGGTGGTGAAGGTGTGCGCGTCGACGGCCGGCGCTGGCCCAAGGGCGGCCACGAGCACTTCCGCAGGTGATCGCTACCCTCGGCGGCGTGTCCGTAGAGATTGACGCCCGGCCGTACGACCACCCCGACGTCACCCGCATGGTCGACGCGGTGCAGGCCGAATACGTGGTCATGTACGGCGGGCCCGATGCGGCGATGATCGACCCTGGCGAGTTCGTTCCGCCGGCGGGCCTGCTCCTCGTCGGTTCGCTCGACGGGTCAGCGGTGGCCATGGCCGGGTGGCGCCGCCTGTCACCGCGCGTCGCAGAGGTCAAGCGCATGTACGTCGACCCGCGGGTGCGCGGGCGCGGGTTGTCGCGCGTCATGCTCGAGTCGGCCGAACGCAGCGCGCTCGAGGCCGGTGTCGAGGAGTTCGTGCTCAACACCGCGCCGTTGCAGCGGGCGGCGATCGCGCTGTACGAAAGCAGCGGCTACGTCCCGGGGACGCCGTTCGGGCACTACGCCGATAACAGTGGGGCCCTGTTCTACGCCAAGCGCCTGCGCGCAGACAACGAGGCCCGTTCGCCGCAGCGAACGGGCCTCGTGGACGAGCGGTAGAACGACGTACTAGGCGCGGGTGACCTTGCCGGCCTTCAGGCAGGAGGTGCAGACGCTGAGCCGGCGGCGGGTACCGGGGGCAACCATCGCGCGGACGGTCTGCACGTTCGGGTTCCACCGGCGGTGGGTACGGCGGTGTGAGTGGGACACGGACATGCCGAACCCGGGACCCTTGCCGCAGACATCGCAGACGCTGGCCACGTGGAACTCCTCGGTTGGTGTGAAGACTGAAGACAACCCCACGAGTCTAACGGCTGCCGATACGGCTTCCAAACCACGGTCGGACCCGGACAGTAATGTCGATCCATGCTCGAGGTGTTGGACGCGCAGGCCGTGCGTCGGTGGAGCGCCACCGCTCTCGAGCTCCTCGAGGCGGGGTGCAGCGACATCGACGCGCTCAACGTGTTCCCGGTCCCCGACGGTGACACCGGCACCAACATGCTGAGCACGATGCGCGCCGCCGGCCGTTCGCTCGACGCCGTGCCAGATGCGCCGGTCGTCGAGGCCTTGGCTGCGATGGCCGAGGGCGCTGCTGCCGGTGCGGTCGGCAATTCGGGTTTCATCCTGTCGCAGATCCTGCGCGGGCTGGCCGAGGCCGTCGCCGCTGCCGGCCAGTGGGACGCCGGCGCGCTCGCGGCGGGCCTGCTGGGTGGCGCCGAGCTCGGCCGGCAGGCCGTCATGAACCCACTCGAAGGCACGATCCTGTCGGTGGCCGCCGCCGCGGCCGCCCATGCGCGCGGTGACTCGCTCGCCGAAGCGATGTCGGCCGCGGTCGCCGGTGCCGATGCCGCGTTGCTGCGCACCCCGGGTCAGCTGGCCGTCCTCGCCCGGGCCGGCGTCGTCGACGCCGGTGGCCGGGGCCTGCTCGTCCTGCTCGACGCGCTGGCCCGCACCGTCACCGGCCGGCCGGCAGCGCTGACGCCAATCGCCCCACCTACCCGTGAGCTCGCCGAGCACGACCCGCCCGTGGGTCCCGAGTACGAGGTGCAGTACCTGCTCGACTCCGTACCGGCCGCCGTCGACGGGCTGCGGTCCGCGCTGGACGAGCTCGGCGACTCGGTGGCGGTCGTCGCGGCCGGAGAGCGCACGTGGAAGGTGCACGTACACGTCGACGACATCGGTGCCGCCCTCGAGCGCGGGCTCGAGGCCGGCCGCCCGTACGCGGTCAGCGTTGTCCCGCTCGCAGCACCACGCCGGTCCGTCGACGATGACACCGGCGCCCGCGCCGTCCTGGCCGTCGCGCCCGGGCCCGGCCTGGCTCACCTGTTCGAGTCCGAAGGCGTCCACGTCGTTGATGGGCACGTCATTGATCGGATGGATGGGAGCAGCGCCGGCGTGCCGCCGTCTATCGCCGACGTCCTTGACGTCATCCGGACCACCGGCGCATCCGAGCTCGTACTGCTGCCCAACGCCTCGCAGGTCACCGGTATCGCCGAGGCTGCGGCCCGGCTGGCGCGGGCACGCGGCGTCCGGGTGTCGGTGGTGCCCACCCGATCACCCGTCCAGGGGCTGGCCGCGATCGCCGTGCACGACCCCACCCGCCGCTTCGACGACGATGTCGTGGCCATGGCCGAGGCGGCTGCGGCCACCCGGTTCGCACAGGTCACCGTCGCCCGGTCCGAGGCGCTCACCGCCGTCGGCATCTGCCAGCCGGGCGACGTCCTGGGCATGATCGACGGCGAGGTCGTCGACATCGGCCGCGGCCTGCTGGCCGTCGCGTTCGGCCTCGTCGACCGGCTGCTGGCGGTAGGAGCCGAGCTGATGACCATCGTCGTGGGCACCGACGCGCCAAGTCGTACCGGAGAGCTGATCGAGGCCCACGTCCGCGGGCGCGCCGCTCTGACCGACGTCTCGGTGTACCAGGGTGGCCAGGCGGATCACCCCGTGATCATCGGTGTCGAGTGATGGCCACCCTCGACACCCAGCTCGCCGAGGTCGTCGGCGGTCGTACCGCGAAAGCCCTCGAGAAGGGCTTCGCCATGCGCACCGTCGGCGACCTGCTGGCCCACTATCCGCGCCGGATGGCCGAACGTGGCGAGCTCACCGACCTCACTGCACTGCGCGTCGACGACGAGGTCACCGTGGTGGCCGACGTGCTGAGCAGCGCCATCAAGCGGGCACAGAACGGTGTGCGGCTCGAGGTCGTGGTGGGGGACGGCAAGGGAAATCTGCAACTCGTGTTCTTCGGCCGCACCGCGCACTGGCGCGAGAAGGACCTCCAGGTCGGGCGACGCGGGCTGTTCTCCGGCAAGGTCGGCGACTTCCGCGGGCGTCGCCAGCTGGTGCACCCCGACTACCTGCTGCTGCCCGGTGACGAGCTCGACAGGGCCGAGGCCGATATCTACGCCGGCCGGCTCATCCCGGTCTATCCGGCCACCCAAGCGGTGCGCACCTGGATGATCTCCGAGTCCGTACGCCACGCCCTGCTGATGCTCGACCCGGTGCCCGACCCCGTCGAACCCGAGGTTCGGGCCCGGCGCGGCCTGCTCGACCTCGACACCGCGCTGCGTGCCATGCATGAGCCCGCCGACCGCGGACAGTGGGGCGCGGCCCGGAAGCGCTTGGCCTGGGACGAGGCGCTCGGCGTGCAGCTCGCCCTTGCCCAGCGCCGACACGCCGCGGCCCAGCACCCAGCCGTCGCGCGGGCGCCGCGTTCCAACGGCCTGCTCGCCGCCTTCGACCAGCGCTTGCCCTTCGAGCTCACCGCCGGCCAGCGCGAGATCGGGGAGCAGATCGCCGAAGAGCTCGCCGGAGCGCACCCCATGCACCGGCTGCTGCAGGGCGAGGTCGGATCGGGCAAGACCGTCGTCGCGCTGCGCGGCATGTTGCAGGTCGTCGACGCCGGGGGGCAGGCCGCGCTGCTCGCGCCGACCGAGGTCCTCGCCGCCCAGCACGCCCGCACCGTCGAAGCCATGCTCGGCCCGCTGGCGCACGGGGGCCAGCTCGGCGGGGCCGACGACGGCACCCGCGTCACGCTGCTCACCGGCTCGCTGCCCACGGCCGCCCGCCGGCGGGCGCTGCTCGAGGCGGCCGGGGGAGCGGCCGGCATCGTCATCGGCACCCACGCACTGATCCAGGAGCACGTCCAGTTCGCCGATCTCGGGCTGGTCGTGGTCGACGAGCAGCACCGCTTCGGCGTCGAGCAGCGCGACGCGCTGCGGGGCAAGGCCGCGCAGCCGCCGCACGTCCTGGTCATGACGGCCACCCCGATCCCGCGCACGGTGGCGATGACGGTCTTCGGCGATCTCGACACGTCCACGCTGGCCGAGCTGCCCGCGGGCCGGGCGCCCATCACCACTACCGTCGTACCCGCGGCCGAGAAGCCCGGTTGGCTCGACCGGGTGTGGCAGCGGGTCCGGGAGGAGGTCGCGGCCGGCCGACAGGCCTACGTCGTCGCGCCGCGCATCGGCGAGGACATGGACGCCATCGGGAAGGTCTCTGAGGACGGGATGGGCGAGGACGCCGGGCCCCCCGACGAGTCAGACGCACCGACGTCGCGCCGCCCGCCCGTCGCCGTCACCGACGTCGCGCCGATGCTGGCCGGGGGGCCGCTGCACGGGTTGCGCCTCGAGGTGCTGCACGGCCGGCTGCACCCTGACGAGAAGGAGCGCGTCATGACCGACTTCGCGGCTGCTCGAAGCGACGTCCTGGTGGCCACGACGGTGATCGAGGTCGGCGTCGACGTCCCCAACGCCACGGTGATGGTCGTCCTCGATGCCGAACGGTTCGGTGTCTCGCAGCTGCACCAGTTGCGCGGCCGCGTCGGGCGTGGCGGACATCCCGGAATCTGCCTGCTCGTCACGGACGCCGACGCCGAGTCACCCTCCCGCGAGCGGCTCGACGCGGTCGCGGCCACCACTGACGGCTTCGAGCTGGCCCGCCTCGACGTCGCGCAGCGGCGTGAGGGCGATGTTCTCGGCGCGGCGCAGTCCGGGCGCCGCAGTCAGCTGCGGTTGCTGTCGTTGCTGCGCGACGAGGAGCTCATCGTCGCCGCCCGGGCCGAGGCCACCGACCTGATTGCGCGCGATCCCGAGCTCACCGGGCACCCGCTGCTCGCTGCCCAGGTTGCTGCGCTGGTGCGCGACGACCAGGCCGACTACCTAGAAAAAACATGAGGATCGTGGCCGGTGCGGCGAAAGGGCGGCGCCTGGCGCCTCCGGCGCCGGCCACCCGCCCGACGTCCGACCGCACCCGCGAGGCGCTGTTCAACACCCTGGCCGGATACGTCCGGCTCGATGGCGCGCGGGTGCTCGACCTCTATGCCGGTACCGGCGCCGTCGGGCTCGAGGCGCTGTCCCGTGGGGCGGACGAGGTGGTGCTCGTCGAGTCGAACCGCCGCGCAATCGATGTCATCCGGCGCAACGTGGAGACGGTCGGCCTGCCCGGCGCCACTGTCGTCCCGCGCGCCGTCAACGGCTTTCTTGCCGACGAGTCGGACGAACCGTTCGATCTGATCTTTGCCGATCCGCCGTACGCCGAGGATCCCGGCCTCGGCATCGCTATCTGGGCCGAGCGCTGGCTCGCCCGCGACGGGATCGTCGTGGTCGAACGAGACGCGCGCAGCGGGTCTCCGTTCACAGGGATCGCATCGCTCACACTCGCCCGCGAAGCGCGGTACGGGGACACAGTGCTTTGGTACGGTCGCCCGCGATGAAACCCCCCGCCGCGGACGTGCCCCAGGGCGTCATCCCCAAGGTGCGCCGTGCGCTGTGCCCCGGGTCTTTCGACCCCGTCACGAACGGGCACCTCGACATCATCGGCCGGGCCGCCGCTCTCTATGACGAGGTCGTCGTCGCGGTCTTCGTCAACCAGTCGAAGTCCAGCATGTTCACCGTCGACGAGCGGCGCGAGATGCTGCAGGACGAGACCCGTCACTACGGCAACGTGGCCATCGACACCTTCGAGGGACTGGTCGTCGACTACTGCCGCGCCCACGAGATCCCGGTGATCGTCAAAGGCCTGCGTGCGGTCAGCGACTTCGACTATGAGCTGCAGATGGCCCAAATGAACCGCGGCCTGGCCGGCATCGACACGCTGTTCATGCCGACCAACCCGGAATACAGCTTCCTTGCCTCTAGCCTGGTGAAGGAGATCGCCAAGTGGGGCGGCGACGTCAGCTCGCTCGTCCCGCCCGACGTCTTCACCCGCCTGAAGGAGCGCACCTCCGCAGGCTGAGCATCGACTGGAGGTCGCCATGTCCGACGAATCACTGCGCCGGGTGGACGAGCTGCTCTCTGAGTTGATCGAGCTCATCGAGACCGCCCGGGCCCTGCCGATGTCGGCGTCCTGCGTGGTGCCGCGCGAGCGCGTGCTCGACCAGCTGGACGAGCTGCGCGAGGTGCTGCCGCCGGAGATGGATCAGGCCCGCACCTTGATCGCCCGCCGCGACCAGGTCATGCGTGATGCCCACGAGCAGGCCGCCGCCACCCGCGAACGGGCCGTCGCCGAGGCCGACACGATCCTGGCCGACGCCGGACACCAGGCCGAGACCCTGCTCGCCGCCGCCGGTCAGCAGAGCGAGACCGTCCGCGCCGCGGCGCGGGACGAGCACGCCCGCCTCATCTCGGCCACCGCTGTGCACCAGGGCGCGGCACAGGCGGCCAGCGCGCTGCGCGAGGACGCCGAGGCCTATCAGCGCCAGATCACCGGTGAGGCCCAGCACTACGACCAGCGCGTGCGTACCGATGCCGACGCCTACGCCAAGCAGGCCCGCTCGGAGGCCGAGCGCTACGCCATCAAGCTCACCACCGACGCCGAGAACTACGCCGAGCGCACGCTGGACGACCTGGCTGCGGTGCTGCACCGCTCGGCCCAGACCGCGGAGCAGGGCCGGACGGCGCTTGCCCAGCGACGGGCCACCGCGTGGACGTCGACCGGCCCGCTCGACCAACGCCCGGTCGAGAACGTGGAGGCTTCCCGTGACGACGACGGTTGGTCGTCGATTTCGGCCTAGGTGCGCCGCTCGGTTAGGCTGGACAACGGCCCGAACGACGCCACGACGGCGTTCTGGCCCGTTTTGCTTGATTCCACCAGTTGATACGAGACCACCAGCTATGCCGCAGACGCCGAAATCACGAACGCCGCGCGAGGCCCTCACGACCAAGCCGCGCAGCCCGTTCGTCTTCGACCTGCGCGAACTCGGCCGCCAGCCAGGAGCATTGCGCGAGTACCGGCGCCAGGTCACGGCGAAAGAGACCTTCGGGCTCGACGTGATCTGGGTGCCGGCCGGCGCCGAGCTCGATCTGGATCTGCGGCTCGAATCGGTCACTGAGGGCGTGCTGGTCACGGGCACCGTTTCGGCTCCGTTGACGGGTCAGTGCGCGCGCTGTCTCGACCCGATCACCGACGAGCTGACCGTCGACGTCTGCGAGCTGTTCGCCTATGCGGCCAGCTCCACCGACGAGACCACCGAGCGCGACGAGGTCTACCGGGTCGAGGGCGAGCGGCTGGACGTCGAACCGGTGGTCCGCGACGCCGTGGTCCTGGACCTGCCGTGGACCCCGCTGTGTGCGGCGGACTGCGCCGGGTTGTGTCCGGACTGCGGGCAACGGCTCGACGAGCTGCCGCCCGACCATGCTCATGAAACGATCGACCCCCGCTGGGCGGCGCTGGCAACATTGCCCGCCTTCACCGAATCGACGCCCACGGTGGCCGACGGTTCGTAGCGCGTGATAAACACCTGACCACGCACCGAAGGTGCGCTTTACAGAGGAGTTCCGACAATGGCCGTTCCGAAGCGGAAGATGTCGCGCAGCAACACCCGGTCCCGCCGGTCGCAGTGGAAGACGACCCCGGCGACGCTCGTGGTGTGCCCGAACCGCGCCTGCGGCGAGATGAAGCTGCCGCACACCGCGTGTGCCAACTGCGGTCAGTACGACGGCAAGCAGGTCCTCGCCGTCTGAAGTTCGTCCTGTCCGGGCGAGAACCGCGCAGTGCGAAGGACGGCATGACGGAGCTACCTGCGCCCGCTGAGCAACGCGGGTTGGAACAAGCCCTCGGTGTCGAACTCGACCCCGAGTTGCTTCGCCGTGCCCTGACCCACCGCTCGTACGCCTACGAACACGGCGGGTTGCCGCACAACGAGCGCCTCGAGTTCCTGGGTGACGCGGTTCTCGGCATCGTCGTCACCGACGCCCTGTACCGGGGGCACCCGGACCTCGCAGAGGGCCGGCTGGCCAAGCTGCGTGCCTCGGTGGTCAACATGCGCGCCCTTGCCGGAGTTGCTCGCACGGTGGGCCCTGACGGCCTGGGCGCCTACCTGTTGCTCGGCCGCGGCGAGGAGGGCACCGGCGGGCGCGACAAGCTGAGCATCCTGGCCGATACCCTCGAGGCCGTCCTGGGGTGCATCTACGTCGATCTCGGTCTCGAGGTCGCCACGAGGGTTGTTCACGACCTGTTCGACGGGTTGCTCACGGACGCGGCAACCGCCGGCGCCGGGCTGGACTGGAAGACGAGCCTGCAGGAGCTCACCGCCGAGCAGGGCCTGGGCGTCCCCGAGTACGTCATGTCCTCGAGCGGGCCCGACCACGAGAAGACGTTCACGGCACAGGCGCACATCGCGGGGGAGCTGTTTCCGCCCTCGACCGGGCGCAGCAAGAAAGAAGCCGAGCAACTCGCGGCCGAGACTGCCTGGCGGGCCATCGCGGCGCGCACCGACGCGTTGCGCCCCTGACCTGCGTCGCCTGACCTGCGTCCCCCTGACCTGCGTCCCCTGACCTGCGTCCCCTGAATCGTGCCGGAGCTTCCCGAGGTCGAGACCGTGCGTGCGGGCCTCGACCGGTGGGTCACCGGCCGCACCGTCGCCGCGGTGGAGGTACGCCATCCCCGCGCGGTGCGCCGGCACGTGGGCGGCGGCACCGACCTCGAGGCGCGGTTGCCCGGGCTGACGGTCCTCGGGGCTTCCCGGCGCGGCAAGTACCTGTGGCTGCCGCTAGGCGACGCCGACGGGCCACGGGGCGAAGCACTGATCGGGCATCTCGGGATGAGCGGCCAGCTGCTCGTCCAGCCCGCCGATGCCCCGCAGGAGAAGCACCTGCACATCCGCACGACCTTCACCGACGGGGGTCCGGAACTGCGCTTCGTCGACCAACGCACCTTCGGCGGAGTGCTGCTCGATCTCCTTGTTCCGGCCGCCGACCGCCCGGCCGAGCACGTCCCGGCCCAGATCGCGCACATCGCGCGTGATCCGCTGGACGCGCAGTTCGACGACGCTGCGTTCGCCGCGCGCCTGCGCGCCCGCAACACCGAGATCAAGCGGGCGCTGCTCGACCAGACCCTGATCTCGGGCATCGGCAACATCTACGCCGACGAGTCGCTGTGGCGCGCGATGCTGCACGGTCAGCGTCGCACCCGCGGGATGACCCGCGGCGCGGTCGCTGACCTGCTCGACCACATCCGCGACGTACTGCGGGCTGCGTTGCGGGCCGGTGGCACCTCCTTCGACGCGCTGTACGTCAACGTCAACGGCCAGAGCGGCTACTTCGACCGGTCACTGGCCGTCTACGGGCAGGAGGGCCGACCGTGTCCGCGGTGCGGCACCGCCGTGCGCCGGGCGAGCTTCATGAACCGGTCGAGCTTCTTCTGCCCGACCTGTCAACGGCCTCCACGCCTGCCGCGTAGCTCGCACACGGCGCGTCCATGTTGACCCGACGTTCCACGGGATGGGACGATGAGACGACACGACGGGAGCCTGCGCGCTCTGCGACACCCTCCCGCTGCGGTCACCGCAACGCAAAGCAATCCGCGGGCACTCAGCCGATGAGGCGAGCCTGGCGGGCACATTCGGGAATTGGAAGGTCGCCAACATGGCACGCGCCTTGATGGGACACGTCGGCACGTCGAACGAGCACATCCTCACCTTCGAGGTGACCCGGCTTCGCCGCCGGGTCGCCGAGCTCGAGGCCGAGCTCGCCGAGCTGCGAACCGAGCACACCGGTGATCTCGATCTTCGTGATCTCGAGCTGCACAACCTCACCGGCTCCGCCGAGCCGGTCCTCGCCTGAGGTCCCGGCCGCCCGCCCGCTCCCACGGGTGAGGTAGGGGTAGGTTCGTCGGCAGTTTCGATCGGACCCAGGAGTTTCGTGCATCTCAAGTCGCTGACGCTGCGGGGCTTCAAGTCCTTCGCCTCGGCCACGACGCTCCGTTTCGAGCCGGGCATCACTGCCGTCGTCGGTCCCAACGGCTCGGGCAAGAGCAACGTCGTCGACGCCATAGCCTGGGTGCTCGGTGAGCAGGGCGCCAAGGCGCTACGCGGCGGCAAGATGGAAGACGTCATCTTCGCCGGCACCGCCGGACGTCCACCCCTCGGCCGCGCCGAGGTCACGCTCACGATCGACAACCACGACGGCGCACTGCCGATCGACTTCGCCGAGGTCTCGATCACCCGCAGGATGTTCCGCGAGGGCAGCAGCGAGTACGAGATCAATGGCGAGAGCGCACGACTGCTGGACATCCAGGAGTTGCTGTCGGACTCCGGCATCGGCCGCGAGATGCACGTCATCGTCGGGCAGGGCCAGCTCGACGCCGTGCTGCAGGCCCGCCCCGAGGAGCGTCGCGGCTTCATCGAGGAGGCCGCCGGCGTCCTCAAACACCGCAAGCGCAAGGAAAAGGCGCTGCGCAAGCTCGACGCGATGCAGACCAACCTCACCCGAGTCACCGACCTCACCGCCGAGCTGCGCCGCCAGCTCAAGCCGCTCGGGCGCCAGGCCGAGATCGCCCGCCGCGCGCAGGGCGTGCAGGCCGAGCTGCGCGATTCCCGGCTGCGATTGCTGGCCGACGACGTCCTGACCCTGCGGACCGAGCTCGCACGTGAGATTGCCGACGAAGACGCGATCCGGGCCCGCCGCACCGAGGTCGAGACGGGGCTGGCCGCCGCGCGTGAGCGCGAGGCCGAGCTCGACGTAGCGCTCGCCACCGACGCTCCGTTGCTCGCTCGCGCGCAGGAGACCTGGTACCGGCTGTCGGCGCTCGAGGAGCGGCTGCGTGGGACCGCCTCGCTCGCGACCGAGCGCGCTCGCCACCTCGCTGCCCCCTTCGAGGACATCCGTTCCGGCCGCGACCCGGCGGAGATGGAGGCTGAAGCGTCCCAGGTGCGCGTGGAGGAAACGCGGTTGCAGGCCGACCTCGACCGTGCGCACGGGGAACTCACCGCAGTGGTCGCCGACCGGCAGGGCCTCGAACGACGGCTGACCGAGGCCGAGCGGGCAGTGGTCGCTGCCGTCCGCGCCGTCGCTGATCGACGCGAAGGGATGGCCAAGCTCGCCGGTCAGGTCGACGCCGCCCGGGCCCGCGCGGTCGCCGGACGGGACGAGAGCCAGCGCCTCGCCGCCGCTGCGGCCGATGCCCGTGAGCGTGCCCAGCAGGCCGAGGTCGAGCTCGACCGGGTGCAGTCCGAGGTCGGTGCCCTGGACGCCGGCGAGCTCGGCCTCGACACCCGCCACGAGAACGCCGTCGCCGCCTACGAGGCGGTGGAGGCCCGGGTACGCGAGCTGGCCGCCGCCGAGCGCGAAGCCGAGCGGGAGCGCTCGACGTGGACGGCGCGCGCCGACGCGCTCGTCGTCGGCCTCACCCGCAAGGACGGCACCCAGTCGCTGCTCGACAGCGCGCACCTCACCGGCGTGCGAGGCGCCCTGGCGCGGATGCTGACCGTCGAGGCGGGTTACGAGGCTGCGGTTGCCGCCGCCCTCGGGGCCGCCGCCGACGCCATTGCTGTCGACTCCCTCGACGACGCACGGGCGGGGGTGGAACATCTCAAGGCCGAGGACGCCGGACGGGCCGGTTTCATCGTCGGTGGCGTCGATCTGGCACTCGCCGTGCCGACTGTCGGCCTACCCCCGGGCATCGAATTCGCTGTCGGCGTCGTCAGCGTGCCGGAGCGGTTCGAGGGTGCGTTGGCAGCTCTGCTCGCCGGCGTCGTCATCGCCGATGACATCGAGGCGGGGTTATCGGTTGCGGGCGACCACGGCCGGGTCGTGACCCGCGACGGAGATGTCTACGGGCCCGGCTGGGTGCAGGGCGGTTCGTCGTCCGGCCCGTCGGCCATCGAGATCACCGCGGCCGTCGACGAGGCGAGTCAGAAGGCCGACGAGGCTGCGTCGCGGCACGAGCGCCTGCACGCCGAGCTGGCCGGCGCCCGCGAGGAGTCCGCCCAGCGCCGCATCGAGGTCGAGGCCGCCCTGGAGGCGCTGCACCAGTCCGACGCCGCGCTGTCGGCGGTCGCCGAGCAGCTCGCCGAGCTCGGGCAGGCGGCCCGTTCCGCCGGCGCCGAGGCAGCCCGCATGGACGAGGCCAGGGCCAAGATCGACGAGGCGCGCGACCTCGACCTGTCCGGACTGGCCGAGATGGAGGAACGGCTGGCGCTGGCCGAATCCACGTCCGACGAGCCCGCTGAGCCGGACACCAGCGAGCGCGATGCGCTGGCCCAGCAGGTGGGGGAGGCCCGGCAGGCCGAGATGGAGGCCCGGCTCAGCGTGCGCACCGGCGAGGAGCGGGTGCGCGCCCTCGCCGGGCGGGCCGACCAGCTGCTGCGCGCCGCCGACATCGAGCGCACCGCCCGGCGCCGGCAGCAGGAGGCGCGCGAGGCCCGTGCCCGCGGCGCGGCGGTGGCCGGCGAGGTTCGTGACGCCGCCCAGCGGGTGCTCACCCTCATCGCTGAGTCGGTGGCCGCCGCCGCCGTCGAGCGGGATCGCGTCCAGAGCAGCCGCGCCGAGCGCGAGACCGAACTCGCCCGCATCCGTGCCGACGTGCGCCAGCAGGTCGAGGACCTCGCCCGGCTCACCGACGCGGTGCACCGCGACGAGGTCATGCGCGCCGAGCAGCGACTGCGCATCGAGCAGCTCGAGACGCGCGCCGTCGACGAATACGGCGTCGAGGTCGAGGCGCTCGTCGCCGAGTACGGGCCCGACCAGCCAACGCCACCGAGCGCGCTCGAGACCGCCGAGTACGAACAGGCCCGCGAGCGCGGGGAGGAGGTCGTCGCTCCCCGGCCGGGGCCCTACGAGCGCGCCGTGCAGGAGAAGCGGGCCGCCCGGGCCGAGCGCGACCTCGCGCTGCTCGGCAAGGTCAACCCGCTCGCCCTCGAGGAATTCGCCGCGCTGGAGGAACGTCACCAGTTCCTGTCGACCCAGCTCGAGGACCTCAAGGCCACCCGCCGTGACCTGCTCACCGTGGTCCGGGAGGTCGACGACCGCATCCTCGAGGTGTTCACTGCCGCGTACCACGACGTCGCCCGCGAGTTCGAGATCGTCTTCGCCACCCTCTTCCCGGGTGGCGAGGGCCGGCTCGTCCTCACCGAGCCCGACGACATGCTGCTCACCGGCATCGATGTCGAGGCCCGCCCGCCGGGCAAGAAGGTCAAGCGGCTGTCGCTGCTGTCCGGCGGCGAACGCTCGTTGGTGGCGGTGGCCCTGCTGGTCGCGATCTTTCGCGCCCGGCCCAGCCCCTTCTACGTCCTGGACGAGATCGAGGCCGCCCTCGATGACACCAACCTGGGTCGCCTGCTCGGGCTGATCAACGAGCTGCGTGAGAGCAGCCAGATCATCCAGATCACCCACCAGAAGCGGACGATGGAGATCGCCGACGCGCTCTACGGGGTGACCATGCGCGGCGACGGCGTCACCCAGGTGATCAGCCAGCGGTTGCGCGACGCGGTGTAGCGCCAGGTTGCTTGGATGTGAAAAATGCCAGTGAGTTTGGGGCGATCGTGACCCGTCACCTACCGTGGGGGCCGTGTTCTCACCGATTCGCCTCCGGCTCACTCCCCAGCGCCGCACTGTTCTTTCCGTGACGCTGGCGGCGGGCCTGCTGGTCAGCGCCTGCTCGTCGTCCGACTCCGGTTCGGGTGGTCCCTCGACGGCGGCCGCGGGCTCGACGTCCGCGACTGGGTCGGGCAGCGTCGCGGCGCCCTCGACGTCGGCCTCGCCGACCAAGCCGGCGACCAAGCCCGTCCACATCAAGCTGCTGAACAGCGACGGCTCGGACTACGGCGTGGGCATGCCGGTCATCGCGTTCTTCTCGAAGAAGATCAAGGACGGTAAGCCGCTGCAGGCCGCGACGACGGTGACGGTCGACGGCAAGCCTGCCAAGGGCGCCTGGTACTTCGAGTACTCCTCGGCGAACAAGGGCTACCCGATCGAGGGCCACTTCCGCCTCGAGAACTATTGGCCCGCACACTCCAAGATCCACGTGGGCATACCCGCCAAGGGTGTGTCGGCCGGTACCGGCCTGTCCTATGACGACAGCCTGACGTTGGACTTCACCACGCACGACCGGATCATTTCGACTGTCGACGACTCGACGCACCGGATGACCGTCACCGATGACGGCAAGGAATACGGCACCTTCCCGGTCTCGCTCGGTGCCTCGGACACGCCGACCGCGCGCGGCACGAAGGTGATCATGGAGAAGGGCCGATCGATCTGTATGCGCGGCCCGGGTTACTACGAGTGCGGTGTCAAGTACACCCAGCGTTTGACGTACGGCGGCGAGTACCTGCACTCGGCCCCGTGGAACATCTCGAACATCGACAACGGCCGGGACTCGTCCAACGGTTGCACCAACCTGCTGCCAGCGGACGCGCAGAAGCTGTACGGGTTCCTGGGCATCGGCGACGTCGTGATCTATCCGAATGCCAACGGCCCGGCCATGACCCTGGGCGCCGGTTACGGCGACTGGAACGTCAACTGGTCCAGCTGGCTCACCGGCGGGCTCGTCTCCACGACCTGATCCGGCGGCTCACCGGCCGAAGTGGTCCAGGACGGCCTGCGGGTCGGCAGCGCTGATACGCAGTAGCTCGCCGTCGCGCATCGTCAGGCTGACGGTCGGGCCGGCGCGGACGGTGTAGCGCGTGGTGTCGACGGTGTCCGGGAGGCCGAGGCCGAAACACTGCGGCCAGGTCAGGGTGACCACCTCGGCTGCAATAACCTCGCCGGCCTGGACCAGGTGCGGGGAGTTGTCGCCACGGCCCTGCCCGATCGCGATGCGGGTCGGGGTGACGGTCAGGATCTGCGCGCTCAGGTAATACACGACGGCGGCAACGACCAGCACGGCCACGATCGCCAGTGGCCAGAGTCCGAGGGCGAGCAGGATGGCGGCCGCGGCGACGGCGATGACGACGCCCAGTGCGAGCTGTGAGGGCACGACCAGACGCTCGGTGTACTCGACGTCGTGCGCCCCGGTTGTCAGGGGCGCCGGCGGGGGTGCAGTGACCGGCGGGGGTGCAGGGACCGGCGGCGGGGCAACCATCGGCGGCGGGGCGGCCACCGGAGGTGCGGCGACCGGCGGTGCAGCCTTGCGGGGTGACGGGCGCGGCCGGGGATGCGACATGGCGCCCATTGTGGCCCGCGGTTGCTGGGATCGGGCGCTGGGGATCGCAGTAGGCGGCGAGCATTGTTCGCCGGTGCGAGGATGGATCGGTGGTCTACGTCCTTATCGCAATAGCGATCGTCGTGGTGGCGCTGCTCGTCACCGCCGCCCTGGTCATTCCCCGAGCTATCCCGCGTGGACGCCGCGTGGTGCTGCCGCCCACGGCCGAGCCGGGGAAGGTGGCCGGTGCACCGCCACACAGTGGAGCGCACCTGGCCGACACCGTCGTTCTGGACGACGAGACCGACGCCGACGCGGTCGATCTTGCCGTCACCGAGCCCGCCCTCGACGTCCCGGAGCCCACCGCGGGCCGGCTTACCCGGCTGCGTTCCCGGTTGGCTCGCTCGCAGTCCACGCTGGGCCGTGGCCTGCTGTCGGTGCTCTCGCGCGACAAGCTCGATGAGGACGCGTGGGAGGAGATCGAGGAGGCCCTGCTCAGCGCCGACGTCGGCATCGGCGCCACCACCGAGATCGTCGACAACCTGCGCACCCGCACCAAGGTGCTCGGCACCCGCTCGCAGGGCGAGCTGCGGGCCCTGCTGGCCGACGAACTGGTCCGAGCTCTGCAACCCGACCTCGACCGCACGCTGCACTCCACCCCGACAGGTGATCGCCCGGCCGTGGTGATGGTCGTCGGCGTCAACGGCACCGGCAAGACCACCACCTGCGGCAAGCTGGCCCGCATCCTGGTCGCCGACGGCCGTACGGTGCTGCTCGGCGCTGCCGACACCTTCCGCGCCGCCGCCGCCGACCAGCTCGCCACGTGGGGCTCGCGCGTCGGGGCCGAGACGGTTCGCGGACCCGAGGGCGGCGACCCGGCCAGCGTCGCGTTCGACGCCGTCAAGCAGGGCACCGAGCGCAAGGTCGACACCGTCCTGATCGACACCGCCGGCCGCCTGCACACCAAGGTCGGGCTGATGGACGAGCTCGGCAAGGTCAAGCGGGTGGTCGAGAAGCAGGGCCCCATCGACGAGACCCTGCTCGTGCTCGACGCCACCACCGGACAGAACGGCCTCGTGCAAGCGCGGGTGTTCACCGAGGTCGTCAATGTCACCGGCATCGTGCTGACCAAGCTCGACGGCACCGCCAAGGGCGGCATCGTCATCAGCGTCCAGCGCGAGCTGGGCGTCCCCGTCAAGCTGGTCGGCCTGGGCGAGGGTGCCGACGACCTCGCCCCCTTCGAGCCGGAGAGCTTCGTCGACGCGTTGCTGGGTGACGCGGAGACGGTGTGAGAGCGCTCTTCAAGCCGCGCAGCGAGGCAGGCTTCGAGCTCACCGAGCGCCCCGAGCCGACGACCGGCCCGGGCGACGTCAAGGTCCGGGTGCTGCGCACGGGCATCTGCGGCACCGACCTGCACATCGAGGCGTGGGACGACTGGGCGGCTAGCGCGGTGAACGCCCCGCTGATCCCGGGTCACGAGTTCTGCGGCGAGGTCGTCGAGACCGGTGCAGCCGTTCGGGATGTACGAGTCGGTGACCTCGTGTCGGGGGAGGGTCACGTGGTGTGCGGCACCTGCCGCAACTGCCGGGCCGGCCGGCGTCACCTGTGCATCCGCACGTCGTCCATCGGGGTCAACCGCGACGGCGCGTTCGCCGAGTATGTCGTGCTGCCCGAGTCCAACGTGTGGGTCCACACGACGCCGGTCGACCCGGACCTCGGCGCGATCTTCGACCCGTTCGGCAACGCTGTGCACACCGCGCTGTCGTTCCCGCTCGTGGGCGAGGACGTGCTGATCACCGGTGCGGGACCGATCGGGTTGATGGCCGCGCAGGTCTGCCGGCACGTCGGGGCCCGCTTCGTCGTCGTCACCGACGTCTCGCCGTACCGCCTGGAGCTGGCCCGCGAGATGGGCGTGGACCTCGCGCTGGACGTCTCGCAGGAACGTGTTGCCGATGCCCAGCACCGGCTCGGCATGGTCGAGGGCTTCGACGTCGCACTCGAGATGAGCGGGCACGCGTCGGCACTGCCCGAGGTGCTCGCCAACCTCAACCACGGCGGACGGGTGGCGATGCTCGGCCTGCCCAGCACGCCGATCGAGATCGACTGGGGCCGCGTCGTCACCCACATGATCACCATCAAGGGCATCTACGGCCGTGAGATGTTCGAGACCTGGTACGCGATGAGTGCGCTGCTGCGCTCGGGTCTGAACATCGACGGCGTGATCACTCATCGCTTCGCCGCGGCCGACTGGGCCGAGGGGTTCGCCACCGCCCGGGCCGGGCGGTGCGGCAAGGTCGTACTCGATTGGACGGTGTGACGTGTACGGAGCAGTGCAGGCCGAACTGACCGCGACGCTGGACGAGATCCGCGCGGCAGGGCTCTACAAGCACGAGCGGCCGCTGGACTCCGCGCAAGGCTTCCGCGTGACCTCGGCGGGCCGGGACGTCCTGAACTTCTGCGCCAACAACTACCTCGGCCTCGCCGACCACCCCGACGTCGTCGCCGCCGCGAAGGACGCACTCGACGAGTGGGGCTTCGGGATGGCCAGCGTGCGCTTCATCTGCGGCACGCAGACCCAGCACACGGACCTCGAGCGAGAGCTGTCGACGTTGCTGGGCACCGAGGCGACGATCCTGTTCTCGTCGTGCTTCGACGCCAACGGCGGGGTGTTCGAGGTGTTGCTCGACGAGCGGGACGCGGTGATCAGCGACGAGCTGAACCACGCCTCGGTCATCGACGGCATCCGGCTGTGCAAGGCGCAGCGTTCGCGGTACCGCAACCGTGACATGACCGACCTCGAGGCCAAGCTCGCCGACGCCTCCGGGGCGCGGCGGCGGCTCGTCGTCACCGACGGAGTCTTCTCGATGGACGGCTACCTCGCGCCGCTGCCGGAGATCTGCGACCTCGCCGAGCGCTACGACGCGCTGGTGATGGTCGACGACTCGCACGCGGTCGGGTTCATCGGCCCGAACGGCGGCGGTACGCCCGACCTGTTCGGCGTGCAGGACCGCGTCGACATCAACACCGGCACGTTGGGCAAGGCGCTCGGCGGGGCGTCGGGCGGTTATGTCAGCGCCCGCGCCGAGATCGTCGAGCTGTTACGCCAGCGCGCGCGGCCGTACCTGTTCAGCAACGCCGTTGCGCCGTCGGTGGTGGCCGGTTCGCGGGCGGCGCTGGCGCAAGTTGCGCATGGCGCCCAACTGCGCGAGCACCTGCGCGACAACGCCGCCCTGTTCCGGCGGCTGATGACGGACGCCGGTTTCGATCTGCTGCCCGGCGAGCACGCCATCGTGCCCGTCATGTTCGGCGACGCCGCGGTGGCCGGGCGCGTCGCCGACGCGATGCTCGAGCACGGTGTCTACGTGATCGCGTTCAGCTACCCCGTCGTCCCGCAGGGCAAGGCGCGGATCCGCGTGCAGCTGTCCGCCGCGCACTCCGCTGAAGACGTCGAGGCCTGCGTGGCCGCGTTCGTCGCCGCCAGGGCCGCAGCCGTTTGACGTCGCCCCCAGCCTGCGCTTGTCCGTCGAGATGGTTGTGATCCGGCATCGAATCACGACCATCTCGACGGACAAGCGCCTGGGCGACGCGCATTCGATCAGCCCGGGTGGCGGTGGCGCGACTCGAGCGCGCGGCGCAGGTCGTCACCGGCGTCGACGACGGCGCGGCGCACGCCGGCGGGCAGGTCGTCCCGGGCGAGCAGTTGCTGCGTCGCGGCCCAGGTGCCGTCGGTGACCGCGCTCCACGGGTAGAGCAGGGCAGCCAACCGCTCGACGACGAAGCCCGAGCGCAGGGCCGCCGCGGGCAGGATGTCGGTGAAGTAGCGGGCGACGTAGGGCGCGGTGAGCTCGGCCTGCGCGGGCGGCCAGAAACCCTCGGCCAGGGCGTACAGCTCGTAGTTCGACGCGTCCGAGTCGGCCGTCAGCCGGTGCCAGGCGGTGGCCTTGGCCTCGACCGTCGGCGTCGCCGCCCGGCAGAACGCGACTCGGGTGGCGCCGGCGGACGTCTGGTCGGCCTCGTGCGCGGCCTGCAGCTCGGCCTCCGACAGCGCGCCCAGCACGGCGAGTTGTGACAGCAGCGACCAACGGAGCTCGGCGTCGATCTGCAGACCCTCGGGGAGGCGTTCGTCGGGGAGCCAGCCACGCAGCGTGTCAGCGGACGACTCCACGGCGGCGCCGAGCCGGAAGGCGGCGAGCTGTCGGGCTGATGCCGGTTCGGCCGCAGCCACGATCGCGCCGAACGTCTCGCCCAGCCGGGCGAGGGCGGCGTTGCGACCGGACGGCGCCAAGCACGTGCCGGCGGTCCGCAGCGCCCACCGGCCCACCCGGGCGAGCACGGCGTCGGGCTCGGGGCCGACGGCGGCGCACACCAGGTCGAGCGCGTCGGTGGGCGCCACGTCGTTGTCGGCCACGTCCAGCTGCAGCGCGTTCCAGAGCACGACCCGTGCCGACGGGTCGTCCACCGTGGGCAGCAGCGACCAATCGGGCACCGCGATCTTCGCCCAGGTACGGTCTGCGGGGTCGAGCAGCACGAGCGCGCCGTCCGGCTCGAACGGCGGCGGCACGCGGTCGGCGTCGATGACGACGTCAACGCGTTCCAGCTCTCGGCCCGCCGGGTCGTAGCGGGCGCACGCAATGGCATGCGGGCGTCGCGACCGGTCGCTCGACGAACGCACGATCGCGGTGCCGTCTATGGCGAGCGTGTCCAGCCCGGACGTCCGCAACCACGCGTCGGCCCAGGCGTCGAGGTCGGTAGCGCCGGCCGCGTTCCAGGCCGCGATCAGGTCGCGGAAGGAGGCGTTGCCATTGGCGTAAGAGGTCACGTAGTCGCGCAGTCCGGCGAGGAACAGCTCGTCGCCCAGCCGCGCGGCCAGCTGACGCAGCACCGCTGCGCCCTTGGCGTAGGAGATCCCGTCGAAGGCGGCCAGGGCCTGTGCGGTGTCGGCCGCGGCATTGCCGGCGACCGGGTGCGTCGACGGGCGGCGGTCGGCGGCGTACCCCCAGGACTTGCGTTCGATGCCGAAGGCGGGCCAGCTGTGCTCGCCGCAGACCCGGTGACCCAGGTATTCGGCGAAGGACTCGTTGAGCCACAGGTCGTCCCACCAGCGCATGGTGACGAGGTCGCCGAACCACATATGGGCCATTTCGTGCGCGATGGTGACCGCGCGGTCGGCGAGCTCGGCGTCGGTCGCGCGGGAGCGAAAGATCATCTGGTCGCGGAACGTCACGCAACCCGGGTTCTCCA
Organism: uncultured Jatrophihabitans sp.; assembly: GCF_964244045.1. Taxonomy (NCBI): domain Bacteria; kingdom Bacillati; phylum Actinomycetota; class Actinomycetes; order Jatrophihabitantales; family Jatrophihabitantaceae; genus Jatrophihabitans; species uncultured Jatrophihabitans sp. The sequence goes on from NZ_CAXTHK010000014.1 coordinate 94,332, forward strand.
TCGCACCGGCGTTGAAGTCGGGCACGAAGGCCTGGTGGTACTCGCCCCACGGGTAGCGAACGCCGAACAACCCGTTGAGCTCGTCGAAGCAGTGCCGGGTGTGCGCGAACAGATCGTGGGCCTGGCGGTCGAGATGCTCGGCCAGCGACTGCCGCACATGCAGCACCAGCGCAATGCCTTCGTGCGAGTCCCGTACCTCGTGGTACGGACCAGCGATCAGCGTCGTCAAGTACGTGGCGAGCGGTCCGGTCGCGGCGGTCTGCCAGTGACCCGGCGTGATCTCGGTCGCCGGCCCGTTCGCCGCCACGCGCCAGCCAGCCGGACACCGGACATCGAGGGCCACCGGCGCCTTGAGGTCGGGCTGGTCGAAGCAGGCGAACCACCGCGGGGCCGCATCGAGGAACGACATGGCGTAGAGGTACGTACGGCCGTCGGCCGGGTCGACGTGCCGGTGCAAACCCTCGCCGTCGCTGGAGTAGGCCATCAACGATTCGACGACGAGCTCGTTCTCACCGGCATCAGCATCGAACGTCAACCGCCCGGAGCCCGCGTCGAGAGCCGGGGCTACGTCGCGGCCGTTGAGCCGGGCGGCAACCAGGGTGTGCGGGCGGACGTCGATCCAGGTGTGTCCGTTGTCCGCGGCGGTGAACCGGACCCGCGTCGTCGACGCGAAGTGCTCCGACCCGCGGAGATCCAGTGCGAGGCGGTAGTCGACGACCCGGATCGCCTGCGACCTGGCCTCGGCCTCGACCTGAGTCAGGCCCGGCATGGCACCGTCAGCACACACACGATCAGGCGGCGTCGCGCTCGAGTCGCTTCATGACCATCAAGTGGTGGACGTACGCCCCGGCAAGGCTGGGGATGAACAGGATGGCCAGCGGGCCGCCGATGAAGGTTCCGACCACCGCGGCCACGAACACGGCCACGACGACGATCGCGTAAGCGAGAAGCCAAGGGTAGGCCGACCACGCGGTGCGGTACTCGTACCAGACGTTGACCATGGAGGAACACGCTACCCGCCTGCCATGGCAGCATCGCCGATGTGGCCTCGTTCTGGCGCGATCCCGTCCGGCTGACTTTCATCGACGCCGACAACCAGGAGATCGCCGTGCTCTCCCGTCCTGAGTTCGTCCCGCGGGTGGGGGAGAACGTGCGGATCAAGCGAACGCCGCACATCGTCGAACGGGTCGGGTACGACATCGCCGGCGGCGCCGTCGAGGCGATCTGGATCGTCTGCCGACCGGCCTGATCCCGACAGCGCGGTTCCGAGAATTCTGCAACCGCGGGTGGCGATCAGGTCACACCGGCCCGGTTAACGTGCGTGAAACAACGCATGCCCCGTTCGGAAACATCGTCCGATGAGGGTTCCACCGATCGTCCCGCCGCGGGCTGCCGCCGCCTGCGCTGGATCCTGACTCGACGAATGAGGGGAAGCTCGTGTCGCAATTGCTAGCCCTACATCAGGCCCTGGCCGCGGGCGGGTGTCCCGATCCCGCCAAGTTCGGGGCCTACCTGCCCTTCGGCAAGACCGACAGCGCCGGCGCCGCCTGCCCCGGCCTGCCGGCGGCCGACAGCGGTGCCACGGCTTGGATCCTGACGTCGTCGGCACTCGTGCTGCTGATGACCCCGGCCCTCGCGTTCTTCTACGGCGGCATGGTGCGCGCCAAGCACGCGCTCACGATGCTGATGCAGAACTTCGCCTGCATCGGGATCGTCAGCGTCACCTGGATCTGCATCGGCTTCAGCTGGGGCTTCGGCGGCACCGGGAAGTACCTCGGCGACACGCACTTCTTCTTCCTGCGCAACAGTGCGGACGCGATACCTGCGCTCGGTTCGGCGCAGGTCATCCCGACGATGTGCCTCGTCGCGTTCCAGCTGACGTTCGCCATCATCACGCCCGCGCTGATCACCGGCTCGACCGCGGACCGCTGGCGCTTCGGCCCGTTCGTGGCCTTCGTGACCATCTGGTCGATCGTCATCTACGCGCCGGTGGCCCACTGGGTGTTCGACGGCTACGGCTTCCTGAACCGCTCGCTGATCGGGCCGAGCGGCCACTTCTTCGCCCAGGACTTCGCGGGCGGAACTGTCGTGCACATCAACGCCGGTGCCGCAGGCCTGGCCATGGCCTTCGTGCTCGGCAAGCGCAAGGGCTGGCCGCGTGAGCAGATGCGTGGGCACAACATTCCGTTCGTGCTGCTCGGCGCGGGCCTGCTGTGGTTCGGCTGGTTCGGCTTCAACGCCGGCTCCGAGCTCGCGGCCGACAGTGTCGCAAGCGTGGCGTGGGTCAACACCAACACCGCCACTGCTACCGCGCTGCTGGGCTGGCTGCTGGCCGAGAAGCTGCGTTACGGCAAGTCCACCGCGCTGGGCGCCGCGTCCGGTGCCGTGGCCGGCCTCGTCGCCATCACGCCATGCGCGGGCTGGGTAACGCCGATGGGCTCGATCTTCATCGGCTTCATCGCCGGCTTCGTCTGCGCCTTCGCCGTGAGCCTGAAGACCCGGTTCGGGTACGACGACTCGCTCGACGTCGTCGGCGTGCACTTCGTCGGCGGGTGGATCGGCACGCTGAGCGTGGGCTTCTTCTCCTCCAAGACCGCGAACTCGTTCGGCAACGACGGCATCTTCTACGGTGGCGGTGGCCACTTCGGTGGCTGGAACCTGCTCATGCACCAGTTCCTCGCCGCTGGTGCCGTCACGATCTACTCCTTCGTCGGCACGATCATCATCGCCTCGGTGATCAACCTGGTCGTCAAGAACCGCGTTCCCGAGGAGTGGGAGGACGAGGGTCTCGACACCGCGATGCACGGTGAGTCCGCCTACGATTGGGGCGGCGTCGGCACCTCGGGTCACTTCGGGTCAGCCCTGTCCACGCAGGAGGGAGTGCACGCATGAAGCAGATCACCGCAGTCCTGAAGCCGTTCAAGGTCGACGACGTCAAGGCCGCCCTCGAGGTGCTCGGGGTGCAGGGTCTCACCGTCAGCGAGGTCCAGGGCTTCGGCCGCCAACGCGGCCACACCGAGGTCTACCGCGGTGCGGAGTACACGGTCGACTTCGTGCCGAAGGTGCGCGTCGAGGTCATCTGCTCCGACGGCGACGTCGACAAGCTGGTGGCCGCGATCGTCGAGGCCGCGCGTACGGGCAAGATCGGCGACGGCAAGGTGTGGGTGACGCACATCGAGTCGCTGGTGCGAGTCCGGACGGGCGAACGGGACGCCGACGCCATCTGATCGTGAGCGACGCTTGCGGAGCGAAGCGAAAGGTGCAGGCTCTGCCGACCGAACGAAGTGAGCGTGAGCGACGCTTGCGGAGCGAAGCGAAAGGTGCAGGCTCTGCCGACCGAACGAAGTGAGGTCGTGTCACTGAGCGAGGTCCGGGCCGGCGTCCTACGCCGGCCCGGACTCGTCGGTGCACCTTTGCGCACCGAGCTCTCGGCCGCGTACGACTCCTGGCTGCAACACCTCTTCGCCGGACACGACCGCCAGGCCTCCAGCGTCGCCCTCGTGGCCGTTGGGGGGCTCGGCCGGCGCGAGCCTGCGCCGTACTCGGATCTCGACCTCGTGCTGCTGCACGAGGGCAAGGTCGACGGGCTGACCGCCATCGCCGACGCGATCTGGTACCCGATCTGGGACAGCGGCGTCAGCCTCGACCACTCGGTCCGCACACCCGACCAGGCGCTGGCCGTGGCGAAGGACGACCTCAAGGCGCTGCTGGGCCTGCTCGACATCCGCCACCTCGCCGGCGACGCCGGACTGACCGGCCGGGTGCGGGGCAACATCCTGGACGCCTGGCGATCCACCGCGGTCAGGCGCCTGGGCGAGATGCGCGAGATCTCCCGGACCCGGTGGGACATTGCCGGCGAGGCGGCGTTCCTGCTCGAACCGAACCTCAAGGACTCCCGCGGCGGGTTGCGTGACGCTCAATCGCTGCATGCCCTCGCCGCGGCCCAACTCGTCGACTACCCGGTCTGGGTGCGCGAGGCCTACCCGCTGCTGCTCGACGTGCGCGGCGAGCTGCAACGCCTGACCGGCCGAGCCGACGACGTGCTGCGCCAGCAGGAGCACGACGGGGTGGCCGCGGCGTGCGGCTTCGTCGCCAAGCACAACGATCCGGATGAGCCGCGCGACCTGCTACTGCGCCGGGTGAACGAGGCCGCGCGCAGCATTGCCCACGAGCTCGACGTTGCCTGGCGTCGGGTGGCGAGCCAGCAAGTACGAACGCCACGCCGTCGGCTGTTCGGCTCGCGTTCGCTCGTCGAGCGGGTGGGGTTGGCGAAGGACGTGGTGTCGCACAACGGCGAGATCGTGCTCGCCCGTGATGCCGACCCGTGGGCCGACCCGGGGCTCGTCACCCGCATGGCCCGGGTGGCTGCCGAGCACGACCTGCCGATCGCTCCGTTCGCCCTGGAGCGGCTGGTCAGCGAGTCGGCGCCCGCTCCGATCCCGTGGTCCGAGGCCGTGCGCACTGATTTCCTGGCGGTTCTGGGCGCCGGCGCACCCGCGATCGCGGTCCTCGAATCCCTCGACCAGGTCGGGCTGCTGACCGCCCTGATCCCGGAATGGGACACCGTGCGCTGCCGCGCCCAGCACAACCCCGTCCACCGCTTCACCGTCGACCGGCACCTGCTCGAGACGGCTGCAGCCGCGGCCGCCGACGACCGCGAGGTCGACCGGCGCGACCTGCTGCTCGTCGGTGCACTGCTGCACGACATCGGCAAGGGGGACCCGGGCGGCGACCATTCGATCAAGGGCGCGAAGATCGCCCGCCGGATCGCAGAGCGGATGGGTTTCCAGCCGGCGGACGTCCGAATCATCGAGGAACTGACGCACCACCACCTGCTGCTGCCCAACACCGCCACCCGTCGTGATCTCGACGACCCGATGACGATCGACATCGTGCGCGACCTCGTCAACGGGTCCGTCGAACTGCTCGAAGCCCTGCATGCGCTGAGCGTCGCCGACGCCAAGGCCACCGGCCCCGCGGCATGGAGCGACTGGAAGGGCCGGCTCGTCGCCGACCTCGTCCGCCGGGTCCGCGATTCCATCGGCGGCAGCCGGGAAGTCGCACCCACTCCGCTGGACGACGAGCGGCGCGCGCTCGCCGACGCCGGGCAATTGGCCGTGGTCCTGCGCCCCAACGAGGTGGTGGTGGCCACTCCGGACCACGCCGGCGCGCTGTACCGAACGGCCGGCGTGCTGGCACTGCATTCGCTCGACATCCGCGAGGCGTCGATCTGCACGCACGCCGGGATGGCCGTCAACCGCTTCGTCGTCGCGCCGCGCTTCGGTGTGATGCCCGAGGCGGTGCTGGTGCGCAACGACCTCGCCCGAGCGCTGGAGGGCGAGCTGGGCCTGGCCGAGAAGTTGCGCGACAAGGCGCAGACCTACTCCCGCCGGCCCGCGGGCACGCCGTTGCGGATGACCGTCCACTGGTTCGACGACTCGGCCGACGCCACGGTGGTCGAGTTCCGCGGCGAGGACGAGATCGGCCTGCTCTTCCGCATCACCCGTGCCCTCGAGGCGGCCGGCCTGGACGTGCGCTCGGCCCGGGTGTCGTCGGTGGCCGGGGTGGTCGTCGACGCGTTCTACGTCACCGATCGCGACGGCAAGCTCATCGATCCCGAGCACCGCCCGGTGCTCGAAGATCAGCTCAGCCGGGCCTGGGACACCTGACTCCGCTCGATCGGCCGGGAAGCGACTACGTCACACGAATACCATTGCGGTTCGAGCGAAACGTGACGGTAACGTGAACGGCGCTGTACGGGCCGACGCTGTCCCACCCCAGTCCCCGACCCGGACAGGATCGCTGATGACCGCCCTTCGCTTCGCTTCGGCCGCCGAAGGCCATGCCCAAACGTCGCGCTCCGACTGCGTCTTCGCATGACCGGCGAGCTGACCCGCCCGTTCTCGGCCGTGCCGGCCGCACGACCTGGCCAGAGCCTGTACGACCCGGCCTTCGAGCACGACGCCTGCGGCGTTGCGTTCGTGACCGACCTGCACGGTCGGGCCAGTCACCGCATCGTGTCGCAGGCGCTGACCGCGCTGCACAACCTCGACCACCGGGGCGCCGCCGGCGCGGAGACGTCCTCGGGCGACGGGGCCGGGCTCACCGTCCAGGTCCCCGACCGATTCCTGCGTGCGGTCGTGGACTTCGAGCTGCCGTCCCGCGGCGAGTACGCCGTCGGCATCGCCTTCCTGCCCGTTGACGACGAGCAGGCATCCAGCGTCGTCGAGATCGTCGAGACCGTCAGCGCCGACGAAGGTCTCGTCGTCCTCGGTTGGCGCCCGGTTCCGGTCGTCACCGACGGGCTCGGCCCGACCGCGCTCAGCGTCATCCCGCAGTTCCGCCAGCTGTTCGTCGCCGGTGCGAACGGCGAACGCGGCATGGAGCTCGAACGGCGCGCTTACGCGTTGCGGAAGGTAGCCGAACGGCAGGTCCGTGAGAACCGGCTCGAGCTGTACTTCCCATCCTTGTCCACCCGCACCCTCGTCTACAAGGGCATGGTCACCACCGATCAGCTCGGGCAGGTCTTCACCGATCTGGCCGACCCGCGTTTCGAGAGCGCCATCGGCCTGGTGCACTCACGATTCTCGACCAACACGTTCCCGTCGTGGCCGCTGGCCCACCCGTTCCGCTACATCGCGCACAACGGCGAGATCAACACCATCCGAGGCAACCGCAACTGGATGCGCACCCGTGAGGCGCTGCTCGAGTCCGACCTCATCCCGGGAGACCTCAAGCGGCTGTTCCCGATCTGCACGCCGGATGCGAGCGACTCCGCCACCTTCGACGAGGTTGTCGAGCTGCTGCACCTCGGGGGACGCAGCCTGCCGCACGCGGTGCTGATGATGATCCCGGAGGCGTGGGAGAACAACGTCGAGATGGATGAGCAGCGGCGGGCGTTCTACGAGTTCCACTCCTGCGTGATGGAGGCGTGGGACGGCCCGGCGTGCGTCAACTTCACCGACGGCACGGTCATCGGCGCCGTGCTCGACCGCAACGGACTTCGTCCGGGGCGTTGGTGGCAGACGTCAGACGGCCTCGTGGTGCTGGGCAGCGAGTCCGGCGTCCTGGACGTCAACCCGGCCACCATCGTGGCCAAAGGTCGGCTGCAACCTGGCCGGATGTTCCTCGTCGACACCGAACTCGGCGTCATCCGCTCCGATGAGGAGTTCAAGAACGAGCTCGCCGCCGAGCACCCGTATGACGAGTGGCTGCACGCCGGCGTTGTGCAACTGGCCGATCTGCCGCCGCGCGAGCACGTTGTCTTCACCCACCAATCGATCACCCGCCGCCAGCAGATCTTCGGCTACACCGAGGAGGAGCTGCGCGTTCTCATCGCGCCGATGGCCGCTGGTGGGGTCGAACCCCTCGGTTCGATGGGCACCGACACCCCGCTCGCGGTGTTGTCGAAGCGCCCCCGAATGCTCTTCGACTACTTCACCGAGCTGTTCGCGCAGGTCACCAACCCGCCACTCGACGCGATCCGCGAGGAGCTCGTCACCTCGTTGTCGGCCGGCATCGGGCCCGAACGCAACCTGCTCGATCCGGGCCCGGCGTCCTGTCGACAGATCGTGCTGCCCCGCCCGGTGCTCGACAACGAGGAACTCGCCAAGATCTGGCACATCAACGCCGACGGCGACATGCCCGGCTTCCAGTGCCAGCTGATCGACGGGCGGTACCGCGTGCACGGCGGGGGAGAGGCGCTGGCCGCCGCCCTCGAGCGCGTGCGCCGCGAGGCCTCGGCCGCTGTCGAGGCCGGTGCACGCATCCTCATCCTCAGCGACCGCGATTGCGATCCCGACCATGCGCCGATCCCGTCGCTGCTGCTCACCTCAGCCGTACACCAGCACCTGATCCGCACCGGCCAGCGCACCCAGGTGGGTCTGATCGTCGAGACCGGCGAGGCGCGCGAGGTGCACCACGTTGCGCTGCTCATCGGGTACGGCGCTGCGGCGGTCAACCCCTACCTGGCCTTCGAGACGATCGACGACTTGATCTCCACCGGCGCGATCGCCGGTGGCGACGCCACCGCCTCGATCCAGAAGTACGTCAAGGCGCTGTCCAAGGGCGTGCTGAAGGTGATGTCGAAGATGGGCATCTCCACGATCGCGTCGTACACCGGCGCGCAGGTCTTCGAGGCGTTCGGTCTCGACCAGTCGCTCGTCGACGAGTACTTCGGCGGCACGCCGTCGCGGCTCGGGGGGATCGGCCTGGCCACGTTGGCCGACGAGGTCGAGGCGAGGCACACGCTCGCCTACCCGCTGATCGCCACGTCTCGCGCGCACCGCCGCCTCGAGATCGGCGGCGAGTACCAGTGGCGACGCGAGGGCGAGCTGCACCTGTTCAACCCGGAGACCGTCTTCCTGCTGCAGCACGCCACCCGCGGGCGCCGCTACGAGGTCTTCCAGGAGTACACCGACAAGATCGAGGCGCTCAACCGCGAGGGCGGCACGCTGCGCGGGCTGTTCGACTTCCGCACCGACCTGCGCCCGGCGGTACCGATCGACGAGGTCGAGCCGGTGTCGGAGATCGTCAAGCGCTTCGCCACCGGTGCGATGAGCTACGGCTCGATTTCGGCCGAGGCGCACGAGACCCTCGCCATCGCGATGAACCGACTGGGTGGACGGTCGAACTGCGGCGAGGGTGGCGAGGACGCGCGACGCTACACGGCCGACGAGAACGGCGATCTGCGGCGCTCGGCCGTGAAGCAGGTGGCGTCCGGTCGTTTCGGTGTCACCAGCCATTACCTCGTCAACGCCGATGACATCCAGATCAAGGTGGCGCAGGGCGCGAAGCCCGGCGAGGGTGGGCAGCTGCCCGGCTACAAGGTGTATCCGTGGATCGCGCGCACGCGGCACTCGACGCCCGGAGTCGGGCTCATCTCGCCGCCGCCGCACCACGACATCTACTCGATCGAGGACCTCGCCCAGCTCA
>NZ_CAXTHK010000015.1:0-102889 GCF_964244045.1 uncultured Jatrophihabitans sp.
GATTCCTAGGCGACGTTCTCAGGGTTACGCAGGGTCAGGTGGCCTTGCCTGGCGGCTTCGGTGCTTGCCGGTCGTCCGTCGTGTTGCCGCGAGCTGCCCCATCCCGAGCTGCCCCATCCCGAGCTGCGGAGCGCCGGCGCAGGATGCCGGCGCCGGGGAATTCGGCGAGCAGGGTGACGACGCGGTCGATGGTGCCCTGCAGGGTGGCGACCTGGCGTTGCGTGTCGACCGCCGCGCGCAGGGCGGGCACCGTCTCGCGCCGGAGCGTTTCGAGTGTCTCCGGGACCCCGGCCATCCCACGCAGCGTCTGCGGATCGAGCACTCCGGCGACCTTCTCAAGTGGGCCGGTGAGGGTGCGACTGGCCGTCTCGATCCGGGTGACGGCGGCGTCGAGGCGTCCGACCGTCTGGTTGAAACGTTCGAGGGCGTCGTTGAACGACTTCAGGGTGGCCGGCAGCTGGCCGACGAGGCGGGCGTTCTGCTCGAGCAGCTCCTGCATCCACCGGGCCTGCTGGTCGGCCGAGCGGACAAGATCACCCACCAGGGGGATCGAGCCGACGGCGGACGGGATTCGTGAGGACGGCGATTTCTTCGGCACGTACCGCTCCTTGGGCTCATAGCGCTCGTACCGCCGGGTGGGACCGGCCACACCCCGGCAGCCGGTTGGTTACCTGTCGGTAATAACGAATAGTCTCAGGTCAGGTCGGGAGGCGTCACGTCTGTCTCCAGCAGCCCAGCCAGGTAGCCGCAGAGGCGCAAGGAGAACACCGGTGCAGCACGACGTTATGGCCGAGAACTGGTTCGTCGACTGGGAGTATCACGATCCGGGCTGGGTCCGGATCGCGCTCGCCATCATCATGCTGCTCGTGACGGTGGCCGTCGCCGGCCGCCGGGTGGCCTGGCTGGTGAAGCTGATCCGGTCCGGCAAGGCCGACAAGACGCGGCTCGAGGGCATCAACGAGCGGGCGAAGGGCCAGCTCGTCGAGGTGTTCGGGCAGAAGAAGCTACTGAAGTGGAACGTCCCGGGCATCGCGCATTTCCTGACGTTCTGGGGCTTCATCGTCCTGGGCCTGACCATCGTCGAGGCCTACGGCGCCCTGATCATCAGCCGGGACTTCGCGTTCCCAATCTTCGGGCGGGCCCGTTGGCTCGGCGCACTCGAGGATTTCTTCGGCGTCATGGTGCTGCTCGGCATCGCCTACTTCGCGGTCAACCGGCTGCGCAATGCGCCCGAGCGCAAGAAGCGCGACAGCCGGTTCTACGGCTCGCACAACGGCCCGGCCTGGCTCGTGCTCGGCCTGATCTTCCTGGTCGTGCTGACCCTGTTCATGTACCGCGGCGCACAGTCGGCCACCGGCCACTTCCCGTGGGGTCACTCGAAGGCGCCGTTCGTGTCGTGGGCCATTGGCAAGGCGCTGCCGTCGGGTGCCTACCTCACCGGTTTCGAGACGTTCTGGATCCTCGCCCAGATGGCCGTCATCTTCGGCTTCTCGGTGCTCGTCGTGTACTCCAAGCACCTGCACATCGGCACCGCACCGCTCAACGTGCTGACCAAGCGCGAACCCGACGCCCTCGGCGCGCTGCTGCCGGTCACCGACGACGCCGGCAAGCCGATCGACTTCATGGACGCCGAGAACCTGTCCGAGGACACCCTGTTCGGCAAGGGCAAGATCGAGGACTTCACCTGGAAGGGCTACCTCGACTTCGCCACCTGCACCGAGTGCGGACGCTGCCAGTCGCAGTGTCCGGCCTGGAACACCGGTAAGCCGCTGTCGCCGAAGCTCGTGATCATGAACCTGCGCGATCACCTTTTCGCGAAGGCGCCCTACATTTTCGGCAAGGACGTGCCGGAAGATGCCCAACCGTCGTTCTCCGACGAGGGCGTCGAGCACGTGCACGGTGTGCCCGAGTCCGGGTTCGAGCGCGTGCAGGGCTCGGGTATCGAGCAGGCACTGCGTCCCCTCGTCGGCACGGCCGAAGAGGGTGGCGTCATCGACCCCGACGTCCTGTGGTCATGCACCACGTGCGGCGCGTGCGTCGAGCAGTGCCCCGTCGACATCGAGCACATCGACCACATCGTCGACATGCGCCGCTACCAGGTGCTCATCGAGTCCGCGTTCCCGTCCGAGGCCGGCTCGATGCTGCGCAACATCGAGAACAAGGGCAACCCGTGGGGCATGGCCAACCGGGGTCGTAGCGAGTGGTTCAGCGATCTGTCCTTCGACGTCCGGGTCGCCGAGCCGGGGACCAAGCTCGACCCCGAGGTCGAGTACCTGTTCTGGGTCGGTTGTGCCGGCGCCCTCGAGGACCGCTCCAAGAAGGTCACGGTGGCCTTCGCCGAGCTGCTGCACACCGCGGGCGTCGAGTTCGCGGTGCTGGGCGAGGGTGAGTCGTGCTCCGGCGACCCGGCCCGCCGGCTGGGCAACGAGTTCGTGTTCCAGATGCAGGGCATGCAGAACATCGAGACGCTGAACTCGATCACCCGCGCCGAGCCGCTGAAGATCGTGGCCACCTGCCCGCACTGCTTCAACACGCTGGCCAACGAGTACCCGCAGATGGGCGGGCACTACGAGGTCGTGCACCACACACAGCTGCTCGGCAAGCTGGTTGCCGAGGGCAAGCTCACGCCCGTCGAACCTATTGACAAGAAGGTCACGTACCACGACCCGTGCTACCTGGGTCGGCACAACAAGGTCTACACGCCGCCGCGCGAGGTGCTCGGCGCGATCCAGGGCCTGAAATCCGAGGAGATGCACCGCTGCAAGGACCGTGGCTTCTGCTGCGGCGCCGGCGGCGCGCGCTTCTGGATGGAAGAGAAGATCGGCAAGAAGATCAACGTCGAGCGCACCGACGAGGCCCTGGGCCTCGATCCCGACGTCATCTCCACCGCGTGCCCGTTCTGCATGGTCATGCTCTCCGACGCGGTCGCGGCCAAGGTCGGCGAGGGCGAGGCCCGTGAGGACGTCCAGGTCCTCGACGTCGCCCAGTTGCTGCGTCAGTCGATGCGGGGTCCGACACCGGAGGCCACCGACACCCCCGGCGCGCCCGACCCACGCGACACCGACCCTGAGACCTCCCCGGTCGCCTGACCAGCTCGCCCAGCAAGGCCCGTTACCGTGACCGCGATGAACGACGCCCCGCACCCCGGCAAACCACCCTTCGACGAGGACGACGCCGGCTTCTTTGCCCTGAGGTGGCACCGGCACGTCGAACGACGCCGGGCCCGCAAGGCCCGCGTCAAGGCCATGCCGATAGGCAAGCGGGTGCTGCGTCGCTCCTTGATCCTGGGCACCTGGGGCCTGGGCGCCCTTGCCAGCCTGATGATCGTCGCGGTCGTGTTGTTCTACGCGCTCACCGACGTCCCGCGGCCCGAGGACCTGCCGCTGCCGCAGGTCGCCACGATCCAGTACGCCGACGGGTCGACGCTGGCCAAGATCGGCCCGGTCGACCGCACGACCGTGCACCTCGACGAGGTGCCCAAGAGCGTGCGCTGGGCCGTCCTGGCTGCCGAGGACCGTGGTTTCTACAGCGAGAACGCGGTGTCGATCAAGGGCACGGTGCGCGCGGCGCTGTCGGACATCGGCGGCGGCAACACCCAGGGCGGTTCGGGCATCACCCAGCAGTACGTCAAGAACGCCTACCTCAGCAACGCGCAGACCCTGAGCCGCAAACTCAAGGAGCTGATGATCGCGGTCAAACTCACGCGTGAGTACAGCAAGGACCAGATCCTCGAGTTCTACCTCAACACCGTCTACTTCGGCCGCAACACCTACGGTATCGAGGCCGCAGCCCAGGCCTACTTCGGCGTCAGCGTCGGCAAGCTGACCACTGCCCAGGGCGCCTTGCTGGCCGGGCTGCTGCGGGCGCCGGGCTACTACGATCCGTCCGTAAACCTCACCGCGGCCAAGGAACGCTGGCGCTACGTACTCGACGGTATGGTGACGACGAAGCACCTGACGCAAGCGCAGGAGGACGCGCTGCAGTTCCCGAAGGTGAAGCCGCCGCGCGGCAACGGGATCGGCACCACCGGCTGGAAGTACCTGCTCAAGAACGCCGTCCTGGCCGAACTGCAGGAGCACGGGATCAGCGCCGGCGAGGTGTCAGCGCGGGGGCTCACCATCCGCACGACCATCGACCCCAAGGCCCAGAGCGCCGCGCTGTCGGCCATCGCCACGAACTTCACAGACCTGACCAAGAAGCAGCGCAACCTCAAGAACGCTCTGGTCGCGATCAATCCGGCCTCCGGCGGGGTGCTCGCGTACTACGGCGGCAGCGGGCCGGACGTTAAGGGTTACGACGGCCAGATCGATTACAACGACTACGCCAGCCGGGGCAACCGTCCGCCCGGTTCGTCATTCAAGCCCTTCGTCCTGGCCACGGTCCTGACCCAGACCGTCAAGCAGACCGAGGGCAAGGCGCACTACTCGATCAACAGCAAAGTCAACGGCAGCAAGAAGCTGGTGATCGAGGGCACGACGATCAAGAACGACCCGGGCGACGACGATGTCAGCGGCCCGTCGGTGAGCATCCGCACGGCGATGAAGTACTCGCTGAACACGACGTTCGACCTGCTCGCTTCCGAGGCTGGCCCCGACCAGGTCGCCGCCACCGCGCACGCGCTCGGCGTGTCCGTGGTGGACAGCAACGGCAACAAGACACTGCAGAACAAGGACGGTTCGACGAGCTTCGGTATCGGCATCGGCGACTACCCGGTCTCCACGATGGACCAGGCGAGCGGCTACGCCACGCTGGCCAACGGCGGCGTGCGCAACGACCCGTATCTCGTCTCGCAGGCCACCGACTCCGACGGCAGCGTCGTCTACCGGCACAAGGCGCAGCCGCAGCAGGCCGTCGACAAGCGGGTGGCTAACGACGTCACCCTGACGCTGAAGCCGATCGCGGCCTACAGCGACGATGCACTGTCCGGCGGCCGGCAATCCGCGGCCAAGACCGGTACCGAGGGCATCGACACCGCGAACGGCAAGGGCACCAACAACAGCGACGCCTGGATGGTGGGCTTCACCCCCCAGGTCAGCGCCGCGGTCTGGGTGGGCAGCGGGTTGACGAAGCCGATCTACAACGCCGAGGGCCAGCCGCTCTACGGATCGGACCTGCCGGGCAAGACGTGGAAGACCTTCATGGATACGTACCTCAAGGGCAGGAAGAAGATCGAGTTGCCGACCAAGACCCTGATCGACACCGACGGCGGAACCCCGGCGCCGAGCCCGACCTACACACCGTCGTCACCGACGGACACGCCGTCGAGCTCGGCCAGCGACACACCCACCACCGAACCGAGCACCGCCTCGAACACCCCGACGGCCCCGCCCTCGACGCAGCCCACCTCGCCGCCGCCCTCGCAGGTGACCGTCGTGCCACCCACGCCGCCACCGTCGACGTGCACGCCCGCGCTCCTGCAGCCCTGCTGACCGGCCCGGGCAGCATGCCACGATGAGCGCATGACCACCCGTCGCTCCGCTCCGGGCGCCGAAGGCCATACCCCTTGGTCCTGCTCCGACTGCGTCGTCGCATGACCACCCGTCGCTCCGCTCCGGGCGCCGAAGGCCATACCCCCTGGTCCTGCTCCGACTGCGTCGTCGCATGACCACCCGTCGCTCCGCTCCGGGCGCCGAAGGCCATTCCCCTTGGTCCTGCTCCGACTGCGTCGTCGCATGACGCACCTGGCGCCGACCGAGCCGACGGCTGAGCTGACGGCCGTGGCCGGCCCGCCGCATCCGGTGCTGCCGAGCCGGACCGACCCGATGGTGTGGCGGGCGACACGCGGGCTGGGCGGCGCCTGGGGCCGGCACGCCGGCGTGACCGCACGCTCCTGGTGGACGCCGTTGCGCTGGCTGCTGGCCATGACGATCGTGACCCTGCTGCTCGGTTTCGCGCAGAAGGCGCCGTGCGCGACCGGCCAGTGGTCGGGCAACAAGCAGTACACGCATTTCTGCTACTCCGACGTGGTCCCGCTCTGGTCCGACGAGCGGCTGTCCATCGGCGGGGTGCCCTACCGCGACACCGCGGTCGAGTACCCGGTGCTGACCGGCGGGTTCATGTGGCTGACCGCTGACCTGACCCGGGGCGTGCACGCCATCGCTTCGAGCGCCGCCCAACTGGTGATCTTCGGCGTGCTCACGGCGTTGCTGCTGTCGTTGTGCGGTCTGTTCGTCACGGGAGCGACGGCCCAGACCGCACGCCGACGGCCCTGGGACGCCGCGATCTTCGCGCTGTCGCCACTGCTCGTCTTCCACGCCTTCTCGAACTGGGACCTGCTGGCCATGGCGTTCGCCTCGGCCGCGCTGTGGGCCTGGGCCCGCGAGAAACCGGTACTGGCCGGGGCGATGATCGGCCTGGGCGCCGCGGCCAAGCTGTACCCGGTCTTCCTGCTCGTCGCGATCGGCATCCTCGCCGTGCGGACCCGGCGCTACGCGGACCCGCTGTGGGCCGCGGTGACGGCCGGTTTCGTCTGGATCGCCGTCAACGTGCCCATCGGGCTGGCGTTCCACCGCGGCTGGTGGGAGTTCTACAAGTTCAGCATCGACCGGCCGACCGAGCGATCGACGTTCTGGGCCATCGGTCGCACGATCAGGACGACGTCACTGTCCGACCCGGACGCTCCGTTCTGGGTGCCGCCCGGGATCGCCGTCGCGCTGGCCCTGGTGATCGCGCTGGCCGGCATCGCCGTGTTGGGTTTGCTTGCGCCCAGGCGTCCACGTCTGGCGCAGCTGGCTTTCCTCTGCGTTCTTGCCTTCCTGATGACCACCAAGGTCTGGAGCCCGCAGTACTCGCTGTGGCTCGTCCCCCTGCTGGCTCTGGCCCGACCCCGCTGGCGGCTGAACCTGGTCTGGCAGTTCAGCGAGATCGTGGTCTGGATGCTGACGTTGACCGTGCTGCTCGGGCTCAGCGTGCCCGCGCACGGCGTCAGTTACGGCGGGCTCGTCATCGCGCTGCTCGGCCGCGACCTGCTGCTGCTCCTGCTCGCGGGGCTGATCGTGCGCGAGATGTGGTACCCCGAGCTCGACGTCGTCCGCAGTGGCGGCGACGACGACCCCGGCGGCGGGATCTTCGATCACGCGCCCGACGGGTACCGGGATACACCCGCCCCGCTCGTCGACGTGTTCGAGACCTCCGGGGACGACGGGCCGGCTCAGAGCGCCGAGCGCAGGTAGGCGATGTCGGCGCCCTGACCGTCGGGTCCACCCGGGGTCTCGACGATCACGTCGCTGCTCGCCGCACGGCACACGTCGGCGATCACGGCAGCGTCGATCTGCCCGGCGCCGAAGTTCGCGTGCCGGTCGGCGCCGGAATCGAACGCGTCGCGGCTGTCGTTGGCGTGCACGAGATCGATGCGTCCGGTGATGCCCAGGACCCGATCGACGATGCCCGCCAGGTCCTCGCCGCCGGCGTGGGCATGGCAGGTGTCGAGGCAGAACCCGGCGTCGTACTCCCCGACGGCATCCCAGAGCTGGGCGAGACGGTCGAAACGGCGGGCCACCGCGTTCGTGCCCCCGGCGGTGTTCTCGATGAGCACCGGCAACGCGAACCCGCCGTCGTTCTGGGCATAGGCGAAGGTCTTGCGCCAGTTCTCGACGCCCACCGAGGGGTCGTCGTTCTCGCCGAGGTGCCCGCCGTGGACCACGATCGCGGTAGCCCCGAGCGCGGCAGCCGCGGTGGCGTGCTGGGCAAGCAGCTTGCGGCTCGGCACCCGGATACGGTTGTTCGTGGTGGCCACGTTGATGCGATACGGGGCGTGTACGTAGATCCGCAGCTCGCCGGATCGGGCAGCGCTTCGGATCGCGTCGGCGTGCGGGTGCTCGGCCGGCGCCTTCCAGGCCTGCGGGTCGGTGAGGAAGAACTGGACGGCCCCGGCCCCGGTGTCCGCGGCGGCGGCGATCGGGTCCTCGGGCGGCACGTGGGCGCCGATCATGGCGGTCGATGGCGAGGCGGTGGACGGCATGCCGCCCAGACTAGGTCGCCGTACCGAGACGATCTTTTGCGAGTATCTGTACCGGCCGGTAACGTACGTTTGACCGTTGGTCGGCGTGGATAACCTGAACGCGTCATCGCCTGAGCTCAGGGAGTCGTCAATGCCAGGTCGTCACATGCAGTCCGCCACGGGCGGTCGCGTGCGAATCTGGCTGGCGGGTTTCGGCGTCGCCCTGGTCGCGGCACTGCTCGGCTTGTTCGCCGTTCCCACCGGGTCGGCAGGCGCCGCGCCGACGCCCAACTACACGCCGGGAACGGACACGGCGACGTTTACGGTCACGGGAGTCCTGGACCAGAATTGCTTGGTCTCGACCGGTGGCACCGAGATCTGGATCAAGCCGGGCGACCACATCGCGTTCAAGTCGTCGCTCGTCGGTGTCAGTGTGGGTAACGCGGTGGCCGGGCCGACACTCGGCGGCGTGCTCAACACAGTGCTCCAGCCCGGGCAGGTTTCCGGCTTGAACGTCACCGCGACGATCTTCAGCGGCGCCTCGTCGCAGACGGTGACCGTCGCCGGCGGATCGACGACCGACTTCCCCAGCTCATCCCAGACGCCGCTCACGGCGGGCAACCACAAAATCATCTGGCAGGCCACCGGATTGGCCCTGCTGCCCGGCGCGGCCCAGACCTCGGTCCCGCTGTCGAACAGCGCGCTGCAGTCCGGCGCAGATCTGTCCTGGACCGGCGTGATCCACGTGACGAAGAGCGCGCCGCAGTGCAAGTTGGCGGTCGGCACGCCCCAGACGAAGATCTCCGTCGGGCCGGTGCACGTCGGCCTGCCGTCCGTGAACGTCACCGTCCCCGGCGTCACCCTGCCGACCGTGCTGCCCAGCGTGCCGAACCTGAACCCCGGTAGCGCCGCTCCCACCGGCGGCGCCGCCACCCCAGGCGTCGCTGCGCCCACCAGCACGGGCCCGAGCTACGCACCGCCGGCAGTCAGTGTCCCGCAGATGGTCGTCGGCGGTCTGGGCACCGGTGGCGGCGGTTCCGCCGGCGGCGGTTCGGGCGGCAACGGCGGATTCCGCCTGGGCGTCACCAGCGGTGGCTCGTCCGATCAGTTGGCCGCCGGATCGACCAGCTCCGGCAATGGTTCGAGCGGTTCCGAATCGGGCTCCGGGTCGCAGGCGCAGAACGGCGCTGGGGGATCGGACAAGACGGTCGACCTCGCGTCGTCGGCGTCCTCCCCGTCGGCTCAGCTGCCGGTGCTGCTGGCCATCCTGGCCGTCATCACCCTGGCCATGGTCGCCGGCATCTACGCCCGCCTCTACCTGCTGGGCCGCAAGACGTCGTCGTCGAGCTGAGGCCCGCAGCTCCGCTCGATTCGGCTACACCGCGACCGGCGGGTAACCTGGACCGGTTCGCCTGTCCTGAGTTATCGCTGCCTAGTGCGGTTGCTCGCTGAGGCCGGCGCACACCTCCTGCCGCGGACCGCCCGCGGCCGACCAGTCCACAGGAGGACTCGCATACTCATGCGCCATTACGAAGTCATGGTCATCCTCGACCCCACCCTCGAAGAGCGCACCATCGCTCCCTCGCTCGACGCGTTCCTGTCGGTCGTGAAGAACGACGGCGGCACCGTCGACAAGGTCGATGTCTGGGGCCGTCGTCGGATGTCCTACGAGATCGACAAGCACGCCGAGGGCATCTACGCCATCGTCGATCTGCAGGCCAACCCGGCCGCCGTGCAGGAGCTCGACCGGCAGCTGAACCTGAACGAATCCGTGCTGCGGACCAAGGTTCTGCGCCCGGACGAGCGGTAAGCATGGCCGGCGAAACCGTCATCACCGTCGTCGGCAACCTGACCGCCGACCCCGAGCTGCGCTTCACCCCGTCGGGTGCGGCTGTTGCCTCGTTCACCATCGCGTCCACCCCGCGCCAGTTCGACCGCAACTCCAATGAGTGGAAGGACGGCGAGGCGCTGTTCCTGCGCTGCTCCATCTGGCGTCAGGCTGCCGAGAACGTGGCCGAGTCGCTGACCCGCGGGATGCGGGTAGTGGCCCAGGGCCGGCTCAAGCAGCGCAGCTACGAGACCCGCGAGGGCGAGAAGCGCACGGTCGTCGAACTCGACGTCGAGGAGATCGGCCCGTCGCTGAAGTACGCCACCGCCAAGGTCAACCGCACCCAGCGCGGCTCGTCCTCGGGCGGCGGGTTCGGTGGGTCCGGCTCGGACGGCGGCAGCAGTGGCGGCGGTGGCGGTTCCTCGGCCCCGTCGGACGACCCGTGGGGTTCCGCCCCCCCGTCCGGCGGCGGCGGTTTCTCCGACGAACCGCCTTTCTAACCCTCAACTTTCGAACGATTACGGAGACTGACCATGGCCAAGCCACCCATTCGCAAGCCGAAGAAAAAGGGCAACCCGCTCGCGGCAGCGAAGATCACCTACATCGACTACAAGGACACGAACCTGCTGCGCAAGTTCATCTCCGACCGCGGCAAGATCCGCGCGCGTCGCGTCACGGGCGTGTCCGCCCAGCAGCAGCGCCAGATCGCCAAGGCGATCAAGAACGCCCGCGAGATGGCGCTGCTTCCCTACACCTCGACCGCCCGCTGAGGAGCGACATCGTGAAGCTCATCCTGACCCGCGAGGTCGCGGGCCTCGGCCTCGCCGGTGACATCGTCGAGGTGGCCGACGGCTACGGCCGCAACTTCCTCGTCCCGCGCGGCGCGGCCATCCTGTGGTCCAAGGGCGCCGAGAAGCAGATCGTGCAGATCAAGCGGTCGCGTGACGCCCGCGAGATCCGCGACCTGGGCCACGCGCGCGAAATCAAATCTGATCTGGAGAAGCTGGCCGTCTCCCTCGACGCACGCGCCGGCAAGGACGGCCGGCTGTTCGGCTCCATCACCGCGGCCGACGTCGCGTCGGCCGTCAAGGACGCCGGCGGCCCGACGCTCGACCGCAAGCGCATCCAGATCGACGGGCACATCAAGACGACCGGTACGCACACCGTCACGGTGGACCTGCACCCGGACGTCGTCGCCTCGGTTCAGGTGGCCGTCACGGCTAGCTGAGCGAAGCTTGCGGAGCGAACAACGCTCCTGAACGGCGCTGCGGAGCGAGCAGCGCTCCTGCCACCGGCCCACGCGGGGAGGGCTTTCGGATCTTGGTCCGAGGGCCCTCCCCGCTCTGCGTTAACCTCCAGAACACGTGGATGGTTCGCAGAATTCAGCTCCAGAAATTTTCCCTCCACAGCGTGCAGGGTGCTCCAGGCCCGGATCTGCAGGCGTCCAGAGCGTGATGGCCGGGTTTTCCCCACGCTTGTCCACACCTGTGTGCACATGCTTTGCGGCGATTCCCACAGGTTGCCCACCGATCGTCGCGCGGGTCGATTTGTCAGCCGCGACCTGAGGGCCATACGTTCCTGCAGCCGCCACAAACGCCCGCAAGGGACACCGCCGAGCAGAAATTGTCAGACCTGCTCGGTAGATCTTCGTGCGTCCGGATCGCGGCGGTCCAGGGAAGGAACGGTCATGACGCTCATCGGCGAGGCACGGGACACGTCCGCTTCGCGCAGCGACTTCGACCGCACCCCGCCGCAGGCCATCGAGGCCGAGCAGTCGGTGCTCGGCGCGATGATGCTGTCCAAGGACGCCATCGCCGACGTCATCGAGCGCATCCGTCCCGGCGATTTCTACCGCCCGGCGCACCAGCAGATCTACGACGCGGTCATCGACCTCTACACCCGCGGCGAGCCGGCCGACGCGGTCACCGTCTCGGCCGAGCTCACCCGGATCGGGCAGCTGAATCGCATCGGCGGCGCCCCCTACCTGCACACGTTGATCTCTCTGGTGCCCACTGCCGCGAACGCCGGTTACTACGCCGCGATCGTTGCCGACCGCGCCACGCTGCGTCGGCTGGTCACCGCCGGCACCCGCATCGTGCAGATGGGCTACGCGGCGGCCTCCGGCAGCGGTGAGGACCTCAACGGCACCATCGACGACGTCGTCGACCGCGCCCAGGTCGAGATCTATGACGTCACCGAGCGGCGCACCGCCGAGGACTACGTGCACATCGGCACGCTGCTCGAGGGCACGCTCGACGAGATCGAGCGCATCTCGGCCACCGGCGGCATCGGCACCGGCATTCCCACCGGCTTCCAGCAGCTCGACGAGATCACCAACGGCCTGCACCCCGGGCAGATGGTGACGGTCGCCGGGCGCCCGGGTAGCGGCAAATCCACCATCGCCCTAGACTTCGCGCGCTCAGCGGCGGTCAAGCACCAGAAGCCGACAGCCATCTTCTCGCTCGAGATGGGCAAGCTCGAGATCATGATGCGGCTGTTCTCGGCCGAGGCCGGGGTCGCACTGCAGTCGATGCGCTCGGGGCACATGAGCGATCAGGACTGGACACGCCTGGCCCGCCGCTCGTCCGAGCTGGCCGAGGCGCCGCTGTACATCGACGACTCGCCGAACCTCACGATGATGGAGATCCGGGCGAAGGCCCGGCGGCTCAAGCAACGTCACGATCTGCAGTTGATCGTGATCGATTACCTGCAGCTGATGACGAGCGGCAAGCGCGTCGAGTCCCGCCAGCAGGAGGTCTCCGAATTCAGCCGGGCCACCAAGCTCCTGGCCAAGGAGCTCGAGGTGCCGGTCGTCGTGCTCTCGCAGCTCAACCGCAGCTCGGAGCAGCGAACGGACAAGAAGCCCATGCTGTCCGATCTACGCGAATCGGGCAGTATCGAGCAGGATTCGGACATGGTGCTGCTGGTGCACCGGCCCGACCTGTACGAGCCCGAGACCGAGCGCGCCGGCGAGGCCGACCTGATCATCGCCAAGCACCGCAACGGCCCCACTGCCACCGTGGCCGTCGCCTTCCAGGGCCGGTACTCCCGCTTCGCGGACATGCCCAGCTGATGGTGCGTGTCGCTATCAGCCTGAGCGACTCGGCGTCGGTCTGGGACAACACCGCGCTCGACCGGCAACCGCGCCGCGTTGCGCGCTTTGTGCAGGGCATCGCCGTGGAAGGTCCGCGGTGGCCGCAGTGGACATCGATGGCGCTGACGCAGGCGCCTGGGCTCTTCGGGCCCTAGCCAGCGGGGGCTGACTCGATCAGTCCTTGGCCGTGAGCGCCTGGACCGAGGGTGGGACCAGGCGGTCAGGTCCGAGATCGGGGGCCGGCTCGGGCGGGCCGTAGCTGCTGCGCAGCGGCACGAATCCCGCCCACGCGGGGCCGGCAACGTCGTCGTCACCGTCCTCGGACCAGCCGTCGGAGACCTTCATCGACCAGGTCTCGATCGGCATGGCCAGGACGAGCGTCGCCGCGATCTCGCGAGCGGTGGACGGGCGGACCTCGCTCGTTCGCCCTGGCAGCAGGCCTTCGGTGACCACGTCGAGCGCGGCCTCCTTGGCCGCGCCGGCCAGCGCCGTGAAGCTGCCGAACAGGACCGCGCTGCGGTAGCGCACAGACGACTCGAACGCCGACCTCGCGACGATCAGCCCGTCGACGGCGGTCACCGCGACGGACGCCGGCACGCCGGTGGCGAGGAGTCGCATCCAGCGCGACCCCGTCGAGCCGTGCACCAGGACGCGGTCGCCGTCGCGCACGATAGCGGTCGGTAGGACGACGGGATGGTCGTCGGCGACGAAGCCGATGTGCGCGACCAGCGTGCCGTCGAGCAGCCGGTGCAGGGACTCAGGATCGTGGACGGCGGCCTCGGGGATTCGCGTCGGTTCCGTGCGGACCATGCCGCGTACGGTATCCACGACCGACACGGAGGGTGGCCATGGCCGCGAGCGACGACATCGACAACCTCATCGAGAAGCACGCCGATTGGCGGGGTGCGACGCTTGCCGAGGCCCGGCGGATGATCCTCGAGGTCGATCCGGAGATCGTCGAGGAGTGGAAGTGGATGGGCTCGCCCGTCTGGGAGCTCGACGGCATCCTCATCGTCGGCGATATCTTCAAGGCCAAGGTCAAGCTCGGCTTCCTGTACGGCGCCTCGCTCGAGGATCCGCACCAGCTGTTCAACGGCGAGCTCGGCGGCAACCAGCGGCGCTCCTACGAGCTCTTCGAGGGCGACGAACTGCAGGAGGAACCGTTCAAGGAGCTGGTGCGAGCCGCTATCGAGCGCAACCGGGCCAAACCTGCCAAACCTGCCAAACCGGCGAAGAAGAAGGCGGGCCGGTAGCTAACCTGAGAGTTGCCGACGGGGCCGTGCACCGCGTCACATCAAAGGCGCGATCATTGGTTACGCCATCGTCCGTACACGCGGCCGCCGTACCGTGCTGGGGAAGACGCCGATCCGCCCTCGAGCGTGACGACGTGCCCACGCGACACCCCGAGGGTTGAACCATGAGCACGCTTGCCCGTTGGTGCTTCCGGCATCGCTACGTCGTGATCGCCGCGTGGCTGCTCGTCCTCATCGCCCTCGGCGCGACGAGCTCGATCATCGGCTCCAGCTTCTCGAACAAGTTCACCCTGCCGGGGACGGAGTCGACGAAGGCCAACGACCTGCTGGCGACCCAGTTCAAGAACGGCTCCGGCGACTCGGACACGATCGTGCTGCACGCCAAGACCGGCACGGTGACCGACCCGCAGGTCAAGGCCGACGTCACCGCCATGCTAGCCAAGGTCGCGAAGGTGCCCGAGGTCGGCGCCGTGGGCAGCCCGTACACCGCCGAGGGCGAGGGGCAGATCAGCCGCAACCGCGAGATCGCGTACGCGACGGTCACCTTCACCGGGCAGAGCCAGAGCCTGAAAACCGCTCATATCCAGCAGGTCGTGGACCTCGGCTCGGCGCTGCGCAGCGACCGCCTACAGGTCGAGTTCGGCGGCGCTGCGATCAGCCAGCTCGACAAGCCGTCCACGTCCAGCAGTGAGGCCATCGGAATCGTGGCCGCAGCGATCGTGATGTTGTTCGCGTTCGCGTCCCTGCTGGCGGCCGCCATCCCGCTCATTGCCGCCGTCCTCGCGCTGGGCAGCGCGATCTTCTCCATCGACCTGCTCACGCACGTCATGAGTATCGGCACGATCGCCCCGATCATCGCCGCGCTGGTCGGGCTCGGCGTCGGCATCGACTACGCGCTGTTCATCGTCACCCGGCACCGCAACGGCATTCGGGCCGGAATGACGCCGGAGGAGTCCGCCGTCCAGGCCATGGACACCTCGGGCCGGGCCGTCCTGTTCGCCGGCGGCACCGTCGTCATTGCCATGCTCGGGCTGTTGATCCTCGGTATCAGGTTTCTCACCGGTGTCGGGCTGGCAGCCGCGATCATGGTCGCGTTCGCCGTCGCGGTGGCGTCCACCCTGCTCCCTGCACTGTTCGGCGCGTTCGGCATGAAGGTGCTCAGCCGGCGCCAGCGCAAGCAGCTGGCCCAGGACGGTCCGAGCGACATCGACGCCTCCGGCGCATGGGCACGCTGGGCCGCGTTCGTGCAGAAGCGTCCGGTGCCCCTGGCCGTCGGGGCCACCGTTGTCATGGCCGTGCTGATCGTCCCGTTCTTCGCGCTGCGACTCGGGTCGTCCGACGCCGGGAACAACGCCACCGACACCACCACCCGCAAGTCCTACGACCTGCTGGCCACCGCATTCGGGCCGGGCTACAACGGACCGTTGCTGCTCGTGGCCAAGGTTCCGGACGCGCAGGCCGCCACCGACTTCAGCAACCTGCAGAAAGCGATCGAGACGGTGCCGGGCGTGGCCTCGACCTTCGCCCCGCCCGCCGCTGGAAGCGGCACCGTGCGGACGATGCAGGTCACGCCGACGACCTCACCGGAGTCGGCCAAGACCACCGACCTCATCGACAGGCTGCGCGACCGGGTCATCCCTGCGTACGAGAAGGACGGCCTCACCGTCTACGTCGGCGGGCAGACCGCCATCTACAAGGACTTCGCGTCGGTGCTGACCGGCAAGTTGCCGCTGTTCATCGCCATCATCGTCATCCTCGGCGGCCTGCTGCTGATGCTCGCGTTCCGCAGCCTGCTGGTGCCGCTGACCGCCGCCGTCATGAACCTGCTCTCGGCGGGTGCGGCGTTCGGCGTCGTCGTCGCTATCTTCCAGTGGGGTTGGGGCTCGTCCGCCCTGGGCGCAGGTAGCGCGGGACCGGTCGAGTCCTTCCTGCCGGCCATGATGCTGGCCATCCTGTTCGGGCTGTCGATGGACTACGAGGTGTTCCTGGTCAGTCGCATCCACGAGGAATGGGTGCACACCAAGGACAACACCCTCGCCGTGCGCCGCGGCCAGGCCGGCACCGGGCGGGTGATCACCGCGGCCGCGATCATCATGATCTGCGTCTTCATGGCCTTCGTCTTCGGTGGCCAGCGCGTCATCGCCGAGTTCGGTGTCGGGCTCGCGTCAGCCATCCTGCTGGACGCCCTCGTCGTGCGCACCATCCTCGTCCCGGCCGTCATGCAGCTGTTCGGGAAGTGGAACTGGTACCTGCCGGCCGCCGTCGACCGCGTCCTGCCGCACGTGTCGGTCGAGGGACCGTCCCAGCCGCCGACCGAGGACGTACCCGAGCTCGCGACCGCCGGCCGTTCCTGACGCCCCGTCCTTCCTCGAGTTGTCCGCCCGCCGACCCGCTCTGGCATGGCCAAGGGCGGACAACTCGGGGTGGGGGGATCAGGTGCGGCGGCGCGCGGCTGGCTCGACCGTGATGTCGCGCAAGGGGACGTCGTGGTGCTCGGCGCAGCTGACGTTGACGTGCACCTCGGTGCCGCAGTCGGCGTGCTTCAGGCGCAGGGGCGCGCGTCCGCCGGAGAGGTATTTCGCGCCCCACTCGAATAGCCCGAGCACGACGGGGGCGAGGTCGCGGCCCATGTCGGTGAGCCGGTACTCGTGCCGCGTCCGCTGGCCGGGCTCGCGGTAGGGCTCCCGGCGCAGCAGTCCGGCGTCAGTGAGCTCACGCAGCCGGGCAGCGGCGACGTTCTCGGTGATGCCGACGCGCTGGGCGAAGTCGTCGAAGCGGGTGGTGCCGTAGTAGGCCTCGCGCATGAGCAGGACGGCCGAGCGGGTGCCGATGAGTTCCATGGCCCGCCCCACCGGACAGTGCTCGGTGTTCCACGCGGTGCGGTCGGCCAGGCCGTCGAGCAACGTGACGGATTCCTCGGACATGCCCACCACCCTAACTTGTGCAGACCATAGTCAGCCAGTTAGGTTGCTGACTATGCCAAAGTCCAGTCAGCGTCCCGGGCTGATCCTCACCGTCCTGTCGCTCGCCGCCTTCATGGCCAGCCTCGACGTCTTCATCGTCAACGTCGCCTTCGACGACATCGGCCACGACTTCTCGGGGACGACGCTGTCGCAGCTGTCCTGGGTGCTGAACGCATACGCCATCGTCTACGCCGCCCTGCTCGTGCCGGCCGGGCGTATTGCCGATCGCTACGGGCGCAAGGGTGGCTTCCTCGTCGGGCTCGCCGTCTTCACCGTCGCCAGCGCAGCGTGCGCGGCCAGCGACGGCATCTGGGTCCTCGTCGCGTGCCGGGTGCTGCAGGCCGCCGGCGCCGCGCTGCTCACCCCGGCAAGTCTCGGCCTGGTGGTCGCCGCGACCCGCCCGGAGGAGCGCGCCCGTGCGGTGCGCATCTGGGCAGCCACGGGCGCGCTGGCCGCCGCGCTCGGCCCGGCCGTCGGCGGCATCCTCGTCGAGGCGTCGTGGCGCTGGGTGTTCCTGGTCAACGTGCCGATCGGCATCGGCGCGCTGATCGCGGCGGCGGCGTGGGTGCCGCGCTCGCGTGACGAGTCGGTCACCCGCATCCCGGACGTGCTGGGGGCCCTGCTGCTCGCGGTCTCGATCGGCGCCCTGACGCTCGGGCTCGTCGAGGGGCCGTCCTGGGGTTGGACCGACGGCCGCACCGACACGGCCTGGGTGATCGCCGTCGCTGCCTTCGCCGGGTTCGTGGTCAGCTCCCGACGGCACGCGGTGCCCGTGATCGACCCGTCGCTGCTGCGGGTGCGCGCTTTCGCGTGGTCGAACGCGACGTCGCTGCTGTTCGCGGCGCCGTTCGCGGCCGCCCTGCTGACCAACATCCTCTGGATGCAGCAGGTGTGGGGCTACTCGGCGATCCGGACCGGCTTCGCCGTTGCACCCGGCCCGCTGATGGTGCCGATCTTCGCGGCCGTCGCGCACCGGCTCTCCACTCGCGTCCCGGTCGGACGCGTGGTGGCGCTCGGCTGCCTGCTGATGGGCGCCGGCGGGGTGCTCACCTCGCTCTCGGTCGACGCCACGCCGAACTACGCGACGAGCGTGCTGCCGGGCTGGCTCATCGGCGGCGTCGGGGTGGGGCTCGCGCTGCCCTCGATCCTGAGCTCGGCCACCGCTGATCTGCCCGCCGCCCGGGCAGCCACCGGCTCGGCGATCGTCAACATGAACCGGCAGATCGGCACCGCCCTCGGCGTGAGCCTGGTCGTCGCCGTGCTCGGCTCGCCGGTCGGATACGCCGCCGCGCACACTGCGTTCCAGCACTCCTGGTGGGCGTTCGCAGCCGTCGCGGTGTTGGCCGCGCTCGCTGCGCCCGGCATGACGCCCGCCGCGGCCGCTCCGGTTACCGCACCAGAGTTGTCGGTTCGTGCCGTAGCGGGAAGTTGATCGAGCGGGCGATGAAGCAGTAGTCACCGACCCGGTCGTGCAGCGCCTGCGCCCGATCGAGGTCTGCGTCCTGGGTGATCGTGACCGACGGACGCAGGGTGACCTCGGCGAAGCGACCGCTGCCGTCGGGCTCGGCGAGCATGATGCCGGTGGGGGAGTCGTGGTAGTCGATGACCACGATGCCCACTTGCACGGCGAGCCACAGGTAGGTCAGCAGGTGGCACTGAGCGAGCGCGGCGACGAGGAATTGCTCCGGGTTCCATCTCGACGGATCGCCCCGGAAGGCCGGATCGGCTGAGCCCTCCAGGGTGGGCAGACCGGGCGCGCTGATGTCGTGATCGCGGGTGAACGCCCGGAAGCCTGTGGTGCCCTGGCCGAGGTTCCCGGTCCAGCGCAGGCCGAGTTCGTAGTGGTGCGGGACGGACATGGGGTGATTGTGTAACGCGTCGGCAAACTCGGTTGCTTACGGTTGCTGCGATGACCGCCTCCGACGTGCTCGTCCTCAGCGAGCACCCGATCTTCCGCCGCTTCTGGTACGCCGTCGGCTTCTCGGCAGGTGTCGACGGCCGGCCCGTCGCCCGGCGGGTGCTGGGTACCGGCCTCGTGCTCTGGCGCCCTCGTCCCGATGGCCCGGTGAGCGTGGCGCGCGACCGCTGCGCGCACCGGGACGCCCCACTCTCGCGCGGGTGGGTGAAGGACTACCTGCTCGTATGCCCGTATCACGGGTGGGAGTGGGACGCCGACGGAAGCACGCAGCGCATCCCGCAGTTCCCCGCCGCCCCGCTTCCGACGAAGAGCGGGCTGACCATGATCCGCAGTACCGAACGGTATGGAATGGTCTGGGTGTGCCTGGCCGGTGATGACGAGGGCGGTCCGATCGCCGACATCCCGACGATGCCCGAGTTCGACGACCCGGCCTGGCGGGTCGTGCCCGAGTACGAGTGGCCGTTCGCCTGCACAGCGATGCACCTGCTCGAGAACAACTTCGATCCGGGCCACGTCTCCTTCGTGCACCGCAATACGTTCGGCGACCCGGACAACCCCGAGTTGACGGACACCACCGTCGAGCGAACGCCGTACGGGCTACGCACCTTCGGCCAGGTGCCGGTGACCGCGCGCCCCGGTGAGGACGGCGCGACGCTGCGAACCACGGTGTCGCAGCTGCACCTGCCGTTCCTGGGCCTTCGACGACAAGGTCGAGGCCGAGGATCGCGACCTGCTCGAACTACTGCCCACCCCGTTCCCGCTGGCGCCGCACCTCAACGCCCACGCTAAGGCGGATCGCAACTCGCTGGCCATCCGTCGGCTCTGGAGTGAACTGATCACAGGTTGATCGCCAGGATGCCGACGACGGTGAGGCCGGCTCCGGCGATGCGCCAGGCCCCGAAGCGTTCCTTGAACAGAACCGTGCCGATGAGCGCGCCGAACAGGATGCTGCGCTCACGCGTCGCCGAGACCGCGGCAAGATTGGAGCGGGTCTGCGCCCAGATGACGATGCCGTACGCGGCCAGGCCGACGACGCCGCTGACGAGTCCGGGCACCAGCACGGGCTGGGCTACCTCGACCGTGCGGCGCAGGCCCCGGCCGGCGATCACCGCAATCGGGAACACCGGACCGAACAGGAGGAACAGCCAGCCGGTATAGCCGAGCGAACCGTGCGCGTGCCGCACCCCGACCCCGTCGAGCACGGTGTAGGTCGCGATCGACCCCCCAGTCGCCACCGCGGCCAGCAGTGCGGGCCGGTCGGACAGGTTCACCCGGCCACCGCCGAAGGCGACACACGCCAGACCGGCGCAGACCACGGCCAGCCCGGCCAACTGAACCGCGTCGAGGTGTTGGCCCACGACGGTGACGGCCACGACGCCGACGATCAGCGGCGAGACGCCCCGCGCGATCGGATACATCTGGGTGAAGTCGCCGAGCTGATAGGCACGGATCAGCAACATCGTGTAGCCCGTGTGCACGACGACCGAGGCGAGGAGGTACGGCCAGGCTCCGCAGGCCGGTAGTGGCAGCGCGAAGGCCACCACGAGCCCAAAGAGCACGTCGACGACACCCATGAGCGCGAAGCTGATCGCCTTGTCGTCGAGCCGGTGCGCAACCGCGTTCCAACTCGCATGCAGCAACCCGGCGCCGGCCACCGCTGCCGTGATCGCAGCGCTCGACACCGCCCCACCCTAGAGACCGCGCCGTACCCTGCCCTACCCAGTTGAGTGTCGGGTTAGTCCGGTGAGTGTCGGCTTACAACCCGCCACTCGACGCGTAACCCGACACTCAACCCGGGGGCGACGGCGCGGCGTTGGATCGGGGTTGTGTGCCGAGCACGACGGTGGCGCCGAGTTCATCATCGGCCTCGGTGCCGGGCACCAGGCCGGCCGCGCCCATCAGGTCCAGAGCTAGCGGTCGTTGCGTCTCACTCACCTCGAGGTAGACGGTGCCACCGGGCGCCAACCACCGGGGCGCCTCGGCGATGATCCGCCGATGCAGATCGAGACCGTCGGCGCCGCCGTCTAGCGTGAGAACTGGTTCGTGTTCCCGCGCCTCGCCCGGCAGCAGCGCGAGCTGCGCGGACGGCACGTACGGCGCGTTGGCCAGCAGCACGTCGACGCGACCGCGCAGCGATACTGGCAGCGGCGCGTACAGATCACCCTCGTACGCGAACGTACCTAACGGTATGTTGCTGCGTGCGCAGGCCACGGCGACCGGGTCGACATCGGTGACATGTAACCCGCCGACGGTCACCAGCGACGCGAACGCCGCTGCCAGCGCGCCGGTGCCGGCGCACAGGTCAAGGACCACCGGCAAGGGCGGGCTGCGCCGGGCTGCCGTACGCACCAGGAACTCGGTGCGCCGGCGCGGGACGAAGACGCCCGGCCGCACGCCCACCCGCAGCCCGCAGAACGCCGCCCACCCGAGCACCTGCTCGAGCGGCTCGCCGGCCACCCGCCGCTGCACCAGCGAGTCGAGCACCCGGTCGTCCGACGGCGCGGCAGCGAGCAGCAGGTCGGCCTCGTCCTCGGCCCAGACGCACCCAGCTGCCCGCAGGCGCGTAACGACCTCGGCGCGGGTCGTCAGGCTTCGCCGGTGCGGTACAGCGCGAGCACCGTCGCGTCGTCGGTGATCGTGGAGCGGCCGACGGAGGAGAAGATCTGGCGGGCGGCCGGGCGGGGTGACAGGCCGGCGATGAGGTCGCCGACGCGGTGCAGGCTCTCGTCGATGTCCTCGTCGCGGCGCTCGATGAGCCCGTCCGAGTACAGGATGACCCCGCCCCCGGCCGGGATGGCGAACTCGCGCGACCGGTACGTGGCGCCGCGTACGCCGATCGGCGGGCTGGTGACGACCGGCACGCCAACCGGGGTGCCGGATTCGTCGCTGACCAGGTACGGACGGGGGTGCCCCGCCACCACGCCCTGCGCGTGCCCGGTCCCGGGGTCGATGCAGGCAACGGTGAGGGTGGCGAAGGCGCCCGGCAGCATGTCGATGGCGAAGCCGTTGAGCCGTTCGACAGCCTGCGCCGGCCCGGTGCCGTCGAGCAGGTAGGCCCGCAGCGCGTTGCGCAGCTGGGCCATGGTGCCGGCGGCCCCGATGCCGTGGCCCGCGACGTCACCCAGCACCACGGCGAGCAGCCCGTCGCGCAGGACGACCGCGTCGTACCAGTCGCCGCCGATCCGACCACCTGCGGCCGGCTCGTAGTGCGCCGTCAGGTGCCAGCCGGAAACGACCGGCATCTGCGGCAACAGGCTGCGCTGCAGCGTCTCGGCCAGTCGCGACTCGCTGCGCATCCGGGCGTAGAGCGACTCGACGAGGTGATGGCGCAGATCGCCGGCGATCGACGTCTCGTTGCCCAGCCAGGCCACCGATCGGCCCCGGACGACCTCCCGCCAGCGTTCGAACGACTTGCGCGGGCTGAGCCGCACGTGGTTGCCCTCGCGTTCGGCGATCGCCTTGTTGCGTGGGTCGCCGCCCCAGTCGATGGAATGCGCGTACTCCTTGCGCACCCAGAGGATGTACTGACCGTCGGGCAGATTGACCGCGAGGACCCCGCTGACCACTGACGGCTCGACGTCCACCTCTGCGTCCAGGCCGGAGTTCGCGAGCGAGTCGGTCCAGACCACCTCGTCGCCGACGCTGCGTGCCCACGTCGACAGCGCGCGCACGACCGCGTCGGGCGGCACGTCACCCTGGGCGCGGGTCTCGCCCCGGACGTAGGCGACGACGCCGTCGGCCGGCACGAGGTCGAGCAGGTCCGGAGCGCCGAACAGGCCTTCGAGGACCGGCTCGCTCTCGTTCATGGTGGCCGCGGTGAGCTTGGCGAGCACCGCCTGGGCCGCGAGGCGCAACCGCAGCTCGTCGTCCTCGGCCTGGTCGAACAGGCGCAACGACAACGTCGAACCGAGGAACTCGGCGGCGGCCCGCACGCCGTACGGCGGCGTGTGCGTCGATGAGTAGTGGTGACACGCGATCAGGCCCCACAGCTTGCCGTCGCGCAGCAACGAGATCGACATCGACGCGCGCACACCCATGTTCTGCAGGTACTCGACGTGGATCGGCGACACGCTGCGCAGCGACGAAAACGTGAGGTCCTGCGGCTCGCCGGTGACCGGGTCGACGGTGGGCACGAGCGGTGCGGGCGCGTAGTCGACGTCCGAGATCAGCCGGATCCAGTTCTTCTCGTACAACGCCCGGGCCTGCGGCGGGATGTCCGAGGCCGGGTAGTGCTGGCCGAGGAAGGAGTTGAGGTCCTCGCGCCTGGCCTCGGCCACGACCTCGCCGTTGTACTCGTGGTCGTAGCGATAGACCATGACGCGGTCGAAGCCGGTGAGGGTGCGCACCGACTGCGCGGTGACGTCGTAGAGCTCCTGCAACGACGCCGCCCGGTTGAGATCGCCGACGGCACTGCGGGCGGCCTGATAGGTGTTCGGGAAGGAGAACGGCCGCGGCCCCTCGGCCGGTTCGAACTCGACCAGCAGGGCACTGTCGCTGCGGTGCAGGATCGCGTCGAACATGACGGGCTGCCCGCGCACATCGATCTGGATCTCGATCGGGTTGCGCTCGCGCAGGTCACCGAAGGCCGCCGTTACGCGCTCGAGAATCGAGCCGAACTGCGTACCGAACGCCGCACCGATGCCGTGCGCGACCACGTCGTCGACCTCGCGTCCGAGCAGCTCCGACACATTCGCAGACACCTGGCTGACGACGAGCTCGGGTTCGCGCACGACGGCCAGCACACCCCGCGGCTGGACGCTGCCCGGGATGTGGATGGGCTCGCGGGCGCAGTTGTCGAGGTCGATCGGCGTGCCCAGCGGCACGAACCGCGGGTCGTCCTCGACGGACGGGTGTCCGCCCAGTCCCGTGCCGACGGCCCGGGTCCCACGTTCCTGACCGAGCCCTCCGCTCATGCCACAGCCTCGCGGGTCAGCGGCGCGGTCCACTCGACAAGCGCGGCGAAGGTGGCGACGGCGGCCGCCGCAACCTGCTCGACGCGCTGCTCGTCACCGGCGGTCCAGCGCTCGAGCTGGGTCTGGAACGCCTTCCACATCGGGCCGGGGCCCTCGTCGTACGGGGTGAAGCATTCCAGCCGCAGACCTGGACGCAGCCGGGCCAGCGCGCGGGTGATGATCGCGCCGCCGAGTGTCGACCCCTCGGCGACGTAGAGCCACCCGAACACGTCGGCGGTACCGGCCCGACCGGTCACCGGCGGGGCGGGCGGCCCGAGGCGGCCGGCGAGCAGGGCGACGTCGCGCGCCAGTCGAGCGGTGCGCCGCCGCCGCGGCCAGCGCAGTGCGTCGGCGAGCGCGGGACGTGCGGCGGCCCACTCGTCCAGCACCGGTTCGGTGCCCGCCCAGAACCCGTGCAGGCCGGTGACGATGTCGCGCAGGCGCGCGAGATCGAGTGCGGGGTCCGTCAGATCGAGCCGGGCTTCCACGCACTCGTGGCTGTCTGCGGTTCGCTCCTTGAGCAACCGCGCCACCGTCGTCAGACCTGCCTCCCTCGCGCCGAGATCGATTTCTCGCGGCCACCATAACTGCCGACGGTGTTAAACGGGATCTTCTCGACGTACTGATCAACCCCGGATTGCAGTGACGAAGCTGTAAACGGCCAGCGCAACCATGACAACGGCCGCGACGCGGACGATCCAGGCGATGGGCAGCACGCGCAGTAACGTCTTTCCACCGAAGATCGCTACCAACGCCACCGACCACAGGGCCAGCAGCGCCCCGACCCCCACCGACAACGGATCGGAGTACTTGGCGGCCAGATTCGCAGTGAGGATCTGGGTGAGGTCGCCGAGCTCGGCCAGCAGGATGACGCCGAAACCAACGCCGGCGATCTTCCAGAAGCCGGCGTCCTCGGGAATGTCGTCGGGCTCGTCCTCTTCCTCCTCGTTGCCCGAGGCCTCCCGCCACAGCAGCACGGCGCCGACGAGGAACAGGACGCCGACCACGGCCTCGACCGGCCGGCGGGGCAACAGCGCGATCAGCGATCCGGCCGCCACCGCGACCACGACGTGCACGGCGAAGGCGGCCGCGATGCCGCTGAAGACCCAACGTGCGGGGTACTTGGTGGCGAGCACCAGGGTGGCCACCGCAGTCTTGTCAGGCAGCTCGGCCACGAAGATCAACCCGAATACGGTGGCGGCGACCACGAAGTCGAACATCGCGACGAGTTTACGGTCGATCAGTCGACGGCGAACTCCCGGGTGGCGCCGACGAAGTCGGTGCGCGTCCCGTCGCGGGCGCGGGCGGTGCCGGCGTAGCGCACGCGGTACCAGCCGGGCCGCACGTCGGGCGGGACGTCCCAGGTGATCGTCACCCGTGACCCGTGCCGACCGATTCGCGACCAGTGCAGCTTGGTGCTCCAGTCCCCGTCGTCGGCCACCGTCGTCCAGCCCTGCGGGTCGTCACGCTGGATCTCGAGGAAGGTCCCGCCGCGGCGGACGTCGTTGGCCAGGTGCGCGCCGACGAAGATCGTGGTGACGACCGACCCGGGCTGATACCGCGCACCCGGTTCGAGCACCACCCGGCCGAAGTCGCCCGCGGTCGGCTCGTCGTAGGTGGGCGGGCGTCCCCACCGTCGGGTGTGCGCGGACAGGTCGGGTGGCGGGGGACCGGCCGGCGCAGGCACCCCCTCGACCATCGCCCGGGCCAGGCCCACCGCGGTCTGCACGAACGCGCCGAGCTCCCACCGGCCGAACATGGTGCTGGCCGCCTCGTAGCGCTGGCCGTCGTACTCCTCGGGCGTGGTGACGTAATGGATGTAGGAGTTGACGTAGCCCGCCACGAGGACGTCGTCGAGCTCGGCGCCGAGGACCTCGGCCACCGCCCGGCGCAGGCGCAGCCCGGCCACGACCGTCACCTCGCCCGGAATGCCGATCAGGTACAGCCGCCCGATACGGACGAGGTGGACCGGCACCCGCTCGGCGACCATCGGGTGCATCTTGTTCACCAGCCAGGCAGGCAGGACGACGGCCTTGGGCTCGTGGGCCTCGCGCAGGCGCCGCGACGCCCGGTACCAGAGCCCGCGCGACAGCGCGTTCCACACAGGGTTGTCCAAGCCCTGCCGGAAGCCGGTGAAGCCGGGCCCCTCGTCGGTGCCCGCGAACTGCGCGGCCGCGGCCACCGCGGGACCGGTGCGGTGGGGGCGGCCGTCGCCGGTGAACTCGGCCCCGACCTCGAGGTCGCCGAGATCGACATAGGTCATCCGGCTGTCGAGGACTGCCTCGAGCGGCGTCGCGTCGGCCCGGGCAAGCGCCGCCGCGGCGTCGTACTGGCGCAGGCCGATGAGCCGGGTGTTCTCGAACTCGTTCTCCGTCGGGCCGCTCGTTGCGTCACGATCGGGTGCGTGGTTCAGGTTCGGCGACATGTCACCGGTGTTCGTCT
Source organism: uncultured Jatrophihabitans sp. (assembly GCF_964244045.1). Taxonomy (NCBI): domain Bacteria; kingdom Bacillati; phylum Actinomycetota; class Actinomycetes; order Jatrophihabitantales; family Jatrophihabitantaceae; genus Jatrophihabitans; species uncultured Jatrophihabitans sp. The sequence goes on from NZ_CAXTHK010000015.1 coordinate 26,390, forward strand.
GTGCGAAGGCGGTGATGACGTCCGGGTCGGCGCCCCATCGGTAGTCGACGCCGGCGACGAGGCGCTCCCAGTGGTAGGCGGCGTAGCCCTTGTTGTCGGAGCTGATCAGGTCGTTGGTGTTCGTCATGCTCGTGCCGTGCGTGGCGAACCAGTTGATCGCGCCGACGAGGCGGCCGTCGCGCTCGATACGCAACAGCGTGCTGAGCGCGTCGATCGCGCCCGGGAAGTGCGCACGGTCCTCGGGCGGATCGAGGTCGAAGGAACTGGGCGAACGGTTGGTGCTCGCGTCGTGCAGCCGGCCCTGGCACAGGCGCAGCTCGACCGGGGCGAGGTCGGCGTGCGCGTGGGCGATCGCGGCCATGGTGCCGTCGACGATCGCGGCGAACGTCGCAGACCGGAACCCGCCGGTGTTCGAGTTGTAGGTGGCGTGGTGTGAGTACCCGCCGGGCCCGCAGTGCGTGTGCGTCGCGGCGAGCAGCAGGTTGTCCTCGCGGTACAGCTCGCCGTAGCGGTCGGCGAGGCGGCGCAGCACCTCCTGGGTGACACTCTCCATGGGCAGCGCCATCTCATTGATGACCAGCAGCAGCCGGGCAGCGCCGGCCTCGAACACGAAGGCCCGCGACCGCAGTCGCAGGTGGATGCCCGCGGTCTGCTGGTCGGCCTTGCCGTAGCCGAGCATGCCGCACTCAGCCGCCTCGCCGGTGATGTCGGCGATGCCGCGGCCGGCGCGCCACCCGTCCGTCATAGCTGTGTGCTACCCGGTTGCGGGGCCGCCTGTTCGGCCGAGCTATGAACTACGGTCGTCGGCATGGCCGCGGCGATCACCCTCGACGAGATCCGGCCGACGGGGGCCCCGGACTTCGCCGCGCTCGAGCGGGCGACGGCCGAGCTCGATCCACCCTTCGCGGTCGTCGACCTGAACGCGTTGCGCCGCAACGCCTTGGACCTCGTGCGCCGCGCGAGCGGCACGCCGATCCGGCTGGCTTCGAAGTCCGTGCGCTGCCGGTCGCTGACCACCGCCGTGCTCGCGCTGCCCGGTTACCAGGGTGTGCTCGCGCTGACCCTGGCCGAGGCCTTGTGGCTGGCGACCGATGTCGACGGGGACGGCGGGGTGCGCGACGTCGTCGTGGCGTACCCGTCCGCCGATCGTGGCGCGCTGCGCCGGCTCGCAGCCGACGCCGCTCTCGCCGAGCGCGTCACACTGATGATCGATTCGGTCGAGCACCTGGAGTTCCTGACGTCGGTGGTCGGCACGGGCGGCCACCACCTGCGCATCTGCCTGGACCTTGACGCGTCGCTGCGGCTGGCCGGCGGACGGGTGCACCTCGGCGTCCGCCGCTCACCGCTGCACACCGCGGCCGAGGCCGTCACCCTGGCCCGCGAGGTGGTGCGCCGCCCGGGCTTGCGACTCGTCGGGCTGATGGCCTACGAGGCGCAGATCGCCGGCGTGGGCGACGATGCGGCTGCATCGATGCTGCGCAAGAACGCGATCCGGGCGATGCAGCGCAGGTCCGTGCCGGAACTGCGCGACCGGCGGGCAGCGGTCGTTGCCGCTGTGCGCGAGGTCGCGCCGCTCGAGTTCGTCAACGGCGGCGGCACCGGGTCGCTGGAGAGCACGTCGAGCGAACCGGCCGTCACGGAGGTCGCGGCGGGCTCGGGACTCTACGGGCCGGCGCTGTTCGACACCTACCGGCACTTCCAGCCCGTGCCGGCGGCCTTCTTCGCGCTGTCCGTGGTGCGCCGACCGTCGGCCGCGGTGGCAACGGTGGGTGGCGGCGGCTGGACGGCGTCCGGCACGCCCGGTTTCGACCGGCTGCCCACGCCCGTCTGGCCACCCGGTCTGCATCTCACCGCTCCCGAGGGCGCGGGCGAAGCGCAGACCCCGCTGTTCGGCCCTGGTGCGGCGGCGTTGCGGATCGGCGATCGAGTCTGGTTCCGGCATACCAAGGCCGGTGAGCTGTGCGAGCACGTCGACGACCTGCACCTGATCGACGGCGACCGGATCGTGGCGTCGGTGCCGACGTACCGAGGGGACGGCTTCGCGTTCCTGTAGTTTTGTCTACGGGAATAGTAGAGATACCGTGAGGGTCCTTCTCTCATCTGGAGCCTGCGCATGTCCGTCCTGCCCGAAGTCCTGTCCGCGAACGAGAGCTACGCCGCCGACTTCGGCGCCAAGGGCGAGCTCGCCCTGCCACCCGCGCGCGGGTTCGCCATCCTGACCTGCATGGACGCCCGGCTCGACCCCGCCAAGTACGCGGGGCTGGCCGAGGGCGACGCGCACGTCATCCGCAACGCCGGCGGCCGGGCGAGCGACGACGCCATCCGCTCACTCGTCATCTCCTACAAGCTGCTCGGCACCAAGGAGTGGTTCGTCATCCACCACACGGATTGCGGCATGGAGTTCTTCACTGACGAGGTCATCCGGGGGCTGCTCGCCGCGTCGCTCGAGACTGCGGCCTTGGACGAGACGGGCTTCCACGACGTCGGCACCGGCCCCGGCTCACCCGAGGCCAAGTACATCGACTGGCTGACGATCAGCGACAACGCCCAGAGCGTGGCCGAGGACGTCGCCCGCATCCGCAACCACCCGCTGGTGCCGTCGTCGATCCCGGTCTACGGCTACCTGTACGACGTCAAGTCCGGACGCCTCGTCGAGGTGCCGGAGGCGACGGCCGTCGGTGCTGCCGGCTGAGATAGCTTGCGGGACGTGTCACCGACGTTCCGCATCGCTGAGGTCTCGGACGTCGACGCCGTCCGCGACCTGGTGTTCCTCGCCTACCGCGGTCTGGAATCCCGGGTCGGGTGGACGAGCGAGGCCGACCTGTTTGACGACGAGCGCATCGACCACGCCGGCGTGCTGGCCAAGATCACCGACCCGACCGGCGTGGTGCTGCTCGTCGCCACCGACGACGACTCGCTCGTCTCGTGCTGCGAGGTCGTCCGGCGCTCGGCCGACGTCGCGTACTTCGGGATGTTCGCCGTGCGCCCGTCCGCCCAATCCGGCGGGCTGGGACGCACCGTGCTGGCCGAGGCTGAGCGCTACGCCCGCGAGGAGTTCGGCGTCGCAAACATGGAGATGACCGTCATCGCGCAACGCGTCGAGTTGATCAACTGGTACGTGCGGCGCGGTTACACGCGAACGGGGGAGCGGCGGCCGTTCCCCTACGAGGGGCTCGTGAACGGCCGCGCTCTGCGCGACGACCTGTACTTCGAGGTGCTGACCAAGCAGCTGCCGCCCGCCTGAGTCAGCTCATCTCCGGGATGTAGGGGCGCAGACCGATCGCGATGTCGACGCACGCCGCCAACAGCACCTCCGACACGACCGGCTCGACCCGCTCGGTCAACATCAGACGGGTTCCCAGGATCGGGATCTTGAGCGCAGCGCCGGCGTGGTCCCACCAGTAGAAAGTGCCGGTCAGCTCGTCGAGGGTGCGCATGGCGGTCCAGCCCGGGCCGCGCCGGATGACGTCGAGGTCACCGAGCGGACGCCCGTCGGGCAGCGTCAGATTGATGCGGAACAGATCCGGTGTCTTGGCGTCCTGCGGATCCGAGGTGAACCGGACGAGCTCTTTCCCATTCGCGTCCGACGCCACCGAAGGCGCCCCGCGCTGCACGGTGGCGAACGGCTCGCCGTCGCGGGTGATCTCGGTCGGTTTGCTGTCGCGCGAACCCACGACCAACTGGTGCCCGTCGGCGAACTCGAGCACGTGATTGCCGGCGCCGCCGTTCCTGAAGCCGAACAGGATGCCGACGCCCGCGCCCCGGCCGTCTGCGCCGCTCTGCGTGGCCGTGGCGATCGGGTCGCCCGGGCCGCTGTTGAAGACCATGCGCAGGCGGTTGGAGGTCTTGCGCGACACGGGGCCGGCGATGATCTCGGCGTAGGGCAATTCGGCGGTCATGCCGGGCAAGATAGCGGATCAGCTCAGGTCGGTACAGGCGTCCTCGAGCCACCGGGCGAGATAGGACGCAAACGACGAGCGGACGAGCAGCAGGATCTCGTCCTGCTGGTCGACGACGATGATCACCCCGGTCTGCGCGAGCAGCGTCGAGTAGCACGAGCCCACCGGCGCGACCGACACCTCGAGGTCGATGGCGCAGCCGCGAGCGAGCAGGTCGCGCGCGCGCGGCCCCGTCAGCTCGATCGTCGTGCGCTGGGCGGAGACGTCGGTGACGACGCCGAACTCCTGCAGCGAGGACCCGCGGGCCGTGCGCTCGGCCGGCGTGGTGAGCACGAGCCACTCGTCGGGCCCGAGCCGCAGCACGCGTTCGGGCTGACGACGCCGTGCGGCGTGCGAGCCGTCGGAGCCGAGCACGAGCCGCCGCAGGTCGTGCGAGGTGCGCACGCTCAGCTGTCCCAGCAGCGGGCGCTCGCGGCCCGTGACGCCGTCGCCGGTCAGCTGCCAGCCGGCGAGAGGACTTTGCGGGGCAAGCGTCTCAGCCGTCACGGCGGGCGTTCTCCTTGTCGTAGAAGACCGGGTCGACGACGGTCACCGGGGTGAGCACGTCCTGCGACCACGCGTACAGCCGCTCGCCGATGCGCTCGCGGCCGCTTCGGACGAGGGCGAGGGCGAATGTCGAGCCGAGGGCAACGCTGTCGTAGCTCGACGTCACATGCCCGAGCATGGGGACGGGGACCACCGCCGTGACATCGGATCCGGCGTCCGACTCGGCAAGCACCTGCGCGCCCTCGTCGATCGCGGCCCTCGGGTCGAGCGGTAGCAGCCCGACGAGGTGCTTGCGGTCGGGACGCTGGTTCTCGGCGCGCTGGAACGAGCGCTTGCCGACGAAGTCCGGCTTCTTCTTCGACACCGCCCACCCCAGGCCGAGATCGTGCGGGGTGACGGTGCCGTCGGTGTCCTGGCCGATGATCGGGAAGCCTTTCTCGGCGCGCAGGACGTGCATGGCGTCGGTGCCGTAGGGCGTGATGCCGTGCGGCTCGCCGGCCGCGACGACCGCCGCCCACAGCGCCAACCCGTACCAGGACATCACGTTGATCTCGTAGGCCAGCTCGCCGCTGAAACTGATCCGCGCGATGCGCACCGGCACGTCGCCGATCGTGGTGTCGCGCCAGGCCAGGAACGGGAACGCCTCGACGCTGACGTCGAGGTCGGGGGCCAGCGCGCTGACCACTGCACGCGACTGCGGGCCGACCACGGCCACCGTCGCCCAATGCTCGGTGACCGACGTCAGGTGGACGTCCAGCTCGGGCCATTCCGTCTGCGCGAAGTCCTCCAGGTGGTCCAGGACGGTCGCCGCGTTGCCGGTGGTCGTGGTGAGGACGAACTCGGTCTCGCTGATGCGCATGACGGTGCCGTCGTCGAACATCATCCCGTCGAGCCCGCACATCACGCCGTAGCGCGACATGCCGACCTTCAGCGTGCTCATCAGGTTCGTGTACATGAGGTCGAGGAATGCGGCCGCGTCGGCGCCCTGGACGTTGATCTTGCCGAGCGTCGAGGCGTCCATCATGGCGACGCCGGTGCGGGCGGCGTGCGTCTCGCGCCGCACTGCGGCGTGCGCGTCCTCGCCGGGCTGCAGGTAGTACTGCGGCCGGTGCCACTGACCGACGTTCTCGAACACGGCGCCGGCGCACTCGTGCCAGGAGTGGATGGACGTCGTGCGCACCGGGTCGAACAGGTCCCCGCGGTTGCGGCCGGCCAGTGCGGCGAACGCCACCGAGACGTAGGGCGGGCGGAACGTGGTGTGCCCGAGGTCTTCGAGCTGGACCCGCTGCCCTTGACTACTGAGCGCCTCCGCAGTGATGCCGGCGGCAATCAGGCCGGACGTCCGCCCCTGGTCGTGTGCGGTGCCGATCGTCGTGTAGCGCTTGACGTGTTCGACCGAGCGCAGCCCGGCGCCGGTGGCGCGCAGGACGTCGCTGACGGTGGCGTCGCGCTGCAGGTCGACGAAGCGGGTGTCGGGCCCGTTGTCGTCGAGCAGCGGCACCGACCAGATCACCGCACCGCCGGTGGGCAGCCCGTGACCCGCCGCGGCGCCGACCACGCTGACCTTTTCGAGCCCGGGCACCGGCCGCAGCGCCACGATCGTGTCGTCCCAGGCAAGCGTCCCGCGGGCCTGGCTGTACAGCTGCGCGGCCGGGCTCCAGCCGCCGGAGACGAGCAGCGCGTCGCAGGCGATCTCCTCGCCGGTGCTGAGCCGGATGCCGGTGACGCGGTCGGTGCCGAGGGCCTCCGCGACGCTCACGCCGTCGCGGACGTCGATGACCCTGACCTGCGCACCGGCGGTGCGCAAGTCGTCGGCCACCTCGGCTGTTCCGTCGTGGGCGGTGAAGATCACGATCTCGTCGCCGACCAGGACGCCGTAGCGGTGCAGGTAGGTGCGCGCAGCGCCGGCGAGCAGGACTCCGGGCAGGTCGTTGTTTGCGAAGGCGATCGGACGCTCGTGCGCGCCGGTGGCGACGACGACCTCGCCGGCGCGGATACGCCAGATCCGCTGCCGGGTGGTTGCGGACTCAGGCCGCTTCTCGATCGCCAGCACCAGGTTGTCCTGGTACCAGCCGAAGGCGGTGGTGCGGGTGAGCACGCGCACGCCGGTCAGGTCGGGCAGGTCCGGGCCGTCGGCCGTGCCGAGGTCCGAGCCGCCGAGTTCTGGTTGGTCGTCGACGAGCAGCACGCGCCGGCCGTCGGTTGCGGCGTCGGCGGCGGTCTGGAGACCGGCCGGTCCAGCGCCCACGACGAGCACGTCGCAGTGCGCGTGCACCGAGTCGTAGCGGGCCGGGTCGTCGCCCGTGGCGAGCGCTCCCCGGCCGGGCAGCCCGTGGGCGGCCAGGCCGTCGAACAATTCGACGGTGGTGGCAGTGAGCATCGGTTCCGGGAACGGGGCGTCGACCTGCACGAGCGCGCTGGCCTCGTCGACGCCGGCGGCCATCACTCCTCGCGGACGCCCCAACGCCACGCTCGTCGAGACCTGCATGACGTTGTTGGCCAGCAGTGCCGACGCGAGCGTGTCGCCGCGGTGCCCGAGGTATTGCACGCCGTCGAAGCTGAACTTCACGTCCGTGCTGCGGTCGATCCGGCCGAAGCCGTCGACCCGCCTCATGCGGGTAGCTCCGGCCGTGGCTCGCCGATCCGGTACACGGCAAGGAACTCGTAGGTGACGGTGTCGCGGATCGCGTTGAACCAGCGGCGACAGCCGGCGGTGTGATTCCAGCGCTCGGCGAACGGGCCGCGCGGGTTGTCGCGGAAGAACAGGAACTCGGCCCACTCCGCGTCCGACGTCTCGTTCGGCGCGGTGGGGTAGCCGAGGTGCGCCTGCCCGCCGTAGTGGAACTCGGCCTCCTCGCGCTTGCCGCAGTTGGGGCATTCGATCAGCTGCACGCCGACTCCCCTCCCGACTTGTCCGCCCTTTGCGGCGTCCGAGCGCGTCGAGGGGCGGACAACTCGCGGGGCGGCCGGGAGTTGTCCGCGCTTCGACACGCCGGGACGCGTCCAAGGGCGGACAACTCGGCAGACGGGGCGGACAACTCGCGGGACGGGGCGGGCATCAGTGGGCCACCGCGGCGGCGCCGTGCTCGTCGACGAGCGCGCCGGTGGTGAAGCGCTCGAGGGTGAACGGCGCGATGAACTCGTGCGGCTTGTCGTGGGCGATGGTGTCGGCGAAGCACCAGCCGACGCCCGGCGTGGCCTTGAACCCGCCCGTACCCCAGCCGCAGTTGAGGTACAGCTCGTCGACGGGGGTCTGCCCGACGATGGGGGAGGCGTCGGGCGTGGTGTCGACGATGCCGGCCCAGGTGCGCAGCAGGTGCGCCCGGGCGAACACCGGGAACAGCTCGAGCGCCGCCGCCATCTGCCGCTCGATGATGTGGAAGGCGCCACGCTGGCCGTAGCCGTTGAACGTGTCGACGCCGGCGCCCATGACGAGTTCGCCCTTGTGCGCCTGCGAGACATAGACGTGCACCGCATTCGACATGACGACCGTGGGATGGATCGGCTCGAGCAACTCCGAGACCAGGGCTTGCAGCGGATGCGACGACAGCGGCAACCGGATGCCCGCCATACCTGCAAGTACGGAGGAGTGCCCGGCCGCCGCGAGCGCGACCTTGCCTGCGGCGATCGGACCCTGGTTGGTCTGCACGCCGACGACCCGTCCACCCTGGACGTCGAGGCCGGTAACCTGGCAGTTCTGAATGAGGTCGACACCGAGGTCGTTCGCGCGCCGCGCGTAACCCCACGCGACGTAGTCGTGCTTGCCGATGCCGGCCCGCGGTTGATAAGTGGCGCCCAGCACCGGATAGCGGACGTCGGGGGAGATATTGACGATCGGGCAGATCTCCTTCACCCGGTCGGCGTCGACCCACTCGGCGTCCACGCCGTTGAGCCGGTTGGCGTTGACCCGACGCACCGAGTCGCGGACGTCCTGCAGCGAGTGCGCCAGGTTCAGCACACCGCGCTGGCTGAACAGGATGGGGTAGTCGAGGTCGGCCTCGAGCCCCTCCCAGAGCTTGAGCGAGTGCTCGTAGATCGCCGAGCTCTCGTCCCATAGGTAGTTCGACCGGATGATCGTCGTGTTGCGGGCCATGTTGCCGCCCGCGAGCCAGCCCTTCTCGAGGACGGCGATGTCGGTGATGCCGTGGTTCTTCGCCAGGTAGTACGCGGTGGCCAGGCCGTGCCCACCGCCGCCCACGATGACGACGTCGTAGGACTTCTTCGGTGTCGGGTTGCGCCACAGGAAGTCCGGCTGGTCCGGCAGCGCCTCGGGCATCGTCATGCGGGGTCCCCGCGAAAGCGTGCAGCGTTCTTTGTGGAGCGCTTTCGTGGGGTGCTCATGACCGGATTCGCTTCATCTCGGGGTCGACCAGCGGCTCGGCCGACACCAGGGCCGGGATGTCGCGGTCGAAGTAGCGGATCGTCAACTCGGTGCCGACGGCGGCGTGCTCGACAGGCAGCCACGCGTAGGCGATCCCGCGGTTGATCGTGTAGCCGTACGCCGCGCTGGTGACATACCCGACGGTACGGTCGCCCGCGAACACCGGTTCCTTGCCGAGGACGTGGTCGGCCGCGTCGGTCAACGTGAGGCAGGACAGCACCCGACCGACGTTCTCCTTGCGCTTGAGGAGCGCCTCGCGGCCGACGAAATCGTCCTTCTCGAGCCGCACTGCGAAGCCGACGCCGGTCTCGTACGGATCGTGCTCGAAGGTCATGTCGGTGCCGAACGAGCGGTAGCCCTTCTCCAGCCGCAGGCTGTTGAAGGCGCCGCGGCCGGCGGCGATGATGCCGTGCTCCTGCCCCGCGTTCCACAGCGTGTCCCACAGCGCCGCACCGTGCTCGGCGCTGGTGTACAGCTCCCAGCCGAGCTCGCCGACGTAGGACATCCGCAGCGCGGTGACCGGCACCGTCCCGACGTGGAACTGCTTGGCCCGGAAGTACTTCAGCCCGTCCTTCGACACGTCGGCGTCGGTGAGCGGCGCCAGCACGTCACGGGCGCGCGGGCCCCACAGCCCGATGCAGCAGGTGCCCGGGGTGGTGTCGCGGACCTGCACCGAACCGGCCCAGTTCCCAGCGGCGAGCCGCCTCCGCAGCCAGTCGAGGTCGAGATGGCCGTTGGCACCGACCTGGAAGACGTCGGGCGCGAGCCGCGCCACCGTGACGTCGGACCGGATGCCGCCGTCCTCGTCGAGCAGCAGGCAGTAGGTCACCGACCCCACCGACTTGCCGACGTTGCCGGTGACCAGGTGCTGCAGGAAGTCGACGGCGCCGGGGCCGCTGACCTCGAGGCGCATGAGCGCCGTCATGTCGTACATCGCCACGCGCTCGCGCGTCACCTGCGCCTCGGCCGCAACGATCGGCGACCAGTGCTGTGCCGCCCACGGGTCGGGCGTCGGGATCGTGCGTCCCTCGACCAGCCCCGCGTTGGCCTCGTACCAGTGCGGACGTTCCCACCCGGTGGCCTCGAGGAAGTACCCGCCGAGCTCCTGCTGCCGCGCGTGGAACGGCGACAGCCGGATCGGCCGCAGGTCCACCGCCGGCTCGAGCGGATGCAGGATGTCGTAGACCTCGTCGAAGTTGCGGCACGAGCGGGCCATCACGTAGTCCGGCGAGAGCTGGTGCTCGACGAAGCGGTTGACGTCGCACTCGTGCAGGTCGAACGACGAGCAGACGCCGTCGACGAGCAGCTCTGCAACAGCCCGTCCGACGCCGGCCGAGTGCGTCACCCAGACCGCCTCGGCGACCCAGAAGCCCTGCACCGTAGGCGATTCACCGATCAGCGGCATGTTGTCGGTCGTGAACGAGAACAGCCCGTTGAACCCGTCCGCAACAGACGTGTCGCGGGCGGCCGGCAGCAGGGCCTGCGTCTCGGCCCACGCCGGCGCGAAGTCCTCGGGCGTGAAGTCCAGGACGGACGGCATGGCCGGCGCGTTCGACGACGCTGGGTAATTGCTCGGGCTTGCGATGTCCTCGGCCCGCACCGGCATCGCCCGGTGGCCGTAGTAGCCGATGACGAGCTGCTCGCCGTCCTGGCGGTAGTAGAGGTCGTGGTCCTGGTGCCGCAGGATGGGTAGCGTCGCCTCCTGCCTGGCCCCGGCCAGGGCGGGAACCGCGCCGGTACGCGCGAGCTGGTGGGCCAGGGGCACGAGCGGCAGCGTCATCCCGACCATCGCCGCGACCTTCGGCCCCCAGATGCCGGCGCAACAGACGACGACGTCGGCAGGCAGCTCGCCGTGGTCGGTGACCACGCCGGTGACCCGCCCGTCGGTGACCGTGATGTCCAGGACCTCGTGGCGCGGTAGCAGCACGGCACCGCGCGCAGCGGCCTGCCGGGTCTGCGCGTCGACGGCGCGCACGGCCTTGGCGAGCCCGTCGGTAGGGATGAGCAGGCCGGCACGCACCCGCGCGCGGTCGAGCAGCGGATACGTCTCGACCGTCTCGTCGGCCGACAGGATGCGGGAGTCGATGCCGGCCGCAGTGAGCCAGCCGTGGCGGCGCCACAGCTCTCGCTCGCGCTCGGGAGTGGTGGCGATCTCGAGGCCGCCGACCGGCAGGAAGCACGGCTCGCCATCGACCTCGAGGCCGCCCAGCTTCTGGACGGTGTAGCGGGCCAGCTGCGTCATCGTCCGCGAGCCGTTGGCCTGGAACACCAGACCCGGTGCGTGCGACGACGATCCGCCGGGCGCGGGCAGCTCGCCCTGGTCGACGACGGTGACGTGCGTCCAACCGCGGGCGGTCAGCTCGTCGGCCAGCGCGGCGCCGACGACACCGGCCCCGATGATGACGACGCGGGTGTCGAGAGCCTGACCGGTCATGAGTACCGCCCAATTCCTGAGTGCAGGTGATCACCGAATACTGTTCCGGCATGACCAGCGGGCTGAACGGCATCCAGTCCGTCGACCGCGCCGTCAGCGTCCTGGAGATCCTGGCCCGCGCGAGCGAGGGCGTCGGGGTCGGCGAGATCGCCGCCGAACTCGGCGTGCACAAGTCGACCGCCTCGCGCCTGCTGAGCGTGCTGGAGGAGCGTGACCTCGTCGAGCAGGACGGTGAGCGGGGCAAGTACAGCCTCGGCTTCGGCGTCCTGCGCCTGGCCAGTGCGGTGCTGGGCCGCCTCGACCTCGTGGGGCGGGCGCGTGACGTGCTGCAGGACGTCGCCGCGACGGTCGGCGAGACCGTCAACATCGCGGTGCTGCGCTCGCACTGGGCGGTCAACGTCGACCAGGTGCGCGGACCGGCCGCCGTGGCCGCGCAGAACTGGACCGGACAGCTGACGCCTCTGCACGCGACGTCCAGCGGCAAGGTGCTGCTCGCCCACGAGAGCACGACCAGCCGCAGCCGACTGATCGCAGCTGCCGGTCTGGCCCGCTTCACCCGGCACACCCACACCACGGCGGCCGCGGTGCTGGCCGAGCTCGACCGCATCGTCGAGGTCGGCTACGCCGTCGCCCTGGAGGAGTACGAGGACGGGCTCAACGCCGTCGCCGCGCCCATCCGCGATCACACCCGGGCGGTCATCGCCTCGATCAGCGTGTCGGCGCCGGCCTTCCGCCTCGACCTGGCCCGCATCGAGGAGATCGTTCCCGAGCTGCAGGACGCGGCCCGGCGCGTGTCCGAACGCCTCGGCCACCTCGACTGACCCCCCTTCCGTGATCAACAGCAGCGAAACGTCGTCTGACGACGTTTCGCTGCTGTTGATCAGGGTGGGGAGAGAGCTCACTGCCGCACCTCGTCGGATGCGCTCTCCTCGGCGAGCCGGCCGCGCAACCAGTCGTGGAAGCCGGCGATGTGGTGCTCGCTGGGCACGAGCACGCCGCCCTCGGCGTAGAGCCGCGACGACATACCCAGCTGGCAGCGCTCGCAGGCATCGAAGTCCTGCTGGTTGACGCGGTCGAACAGCTCGACGGACCGATCAAGGTCGGCACCGGATTCGACGACCGAGGGCAGGTAGAGCCAGTCGCATTCGACGACGGTGCGATCGGGCGACATCGGGAACATCCGGTGGACGATCACGTGATCGGGCACCAGGTTGACGAACACCTGCGGCTTGATCGTGATCGCGTAGTAGCGCCGGTCCTGGTCGTCGCCCACGCCGGGGATGCGTTCGTGCCCGGCCGAACCGTCGATGGTGAAGCCCTGGACGTCCGGACCGAACTCGGCGCCGTGCCCGACGAAGTACTGCGCGGCGTAGCCGTCGGCGAACTCGGGCAGCACCTCGGTGAGCTCAGGGTGGATCGTCGCGCAGTGGTAGCACTCCATGAAGTTCTCGATGATCAGCTTCCAGTTGGCCGCGACGTCGTAGCGGATGCGTCGGCCGAGCTCGAGGCCCTCGACGGCGTAAGCATCGATCGCTGCGAGGTCGCCGAGGCGCTCGACGACCTCGTGCTGGACGGTGTCGGTGAACGACGGCGGATCGTCGGCCAGGCACACCCACACGTAGCCGAGCCATTCGCGCACCGCGACGGAGCGCAAACCCCACTCGACGCGGTCGATGTCGGGCATCTTGGTCAGGTTCGGGGCGGCCAGCAGCTTGCCGTCGAGGTCGTACGTCCAGGCGTGGTACGGGCATTGGAAACTTCGCAAGGCGCGACCGGACTCCTCGGTGCGGATGCGCGCGCCCCGGTGCCGGCAGACGTTGAGGAACGCGCGCAGCTCCCCGCGCCGGTTGCGTGAGATCAGCACGCTCTCGCGGCCGACCTGGACGGTGCGGAAGGCTCCCGGTGCGTTGAGATCGCCCGCCCGCACGGCGCAGAACCACATCTGCTCGAAGACGCGCTGCTGCTCGAGCGCGAAGACCGTCTCGTCGGTGTAGTAGAGCCCTGGCAGGGTCGGCAACAGGCTCTCGGGAAGCTGACTCATACGGCCACCCGCTGGGCGGCGGCCAGCTGTTTGCGCCAGCGCATGAACTCCCTGCGCTGCCCCACGGCCAGCACCGCCGTGGGTGCTCCGGCTCGGCGGTACACCGCGACGAAGTCGAGGTCCTCGACACAGCCGGTCTCGACGGTGACCTCGTCGGCGCCGCGAGTGTGTCCCGCGACCTGCAGCGTCAGCCCGTACTGCTCGGACCAGAAGTACGGCGGACGAGTGACGTGCTGCACGGTGCCCGCCGACAGCAGCGTGGCCGCCGCGACGGAAGCGCGTTCCCGCGCGCCGCTCCAGTGCTCGAGGCGGTGATGGACGCCGAGCGCCGGTTCGTACCAGGTGGCGCAGTCGCCGACCGCGACGACCCCGGGTAGGGCCGTCGCCCCGAACGCGTCGCAGACGATCCCGCCGCTGACGTCGAGACCCGACCCGTCCAACCATTCGACGTTCGGCACGACGCCTACGCCGATGAGCACGACGTCGGCGGGCACGACGCGCCCGTCGGCCAGCTCGACGCCACTGACCCGTCCGGCCGCGTCGGCCTGCAGGCTGCTGACCGCGACCCCGGACTCGAATCGGACGCCGTGCGCAAGGTGCAGACCGGCGATGACCGCACCGAACTCGGCGCCCAGCACGGTGCTGAGCGGAGCCGGCGCGGCCTCGAGAACGGTGACATCGACGCCCAGACCGTGCGCGGTGGAGGCCACCTCGGCACCGATGAACCCGGCCCCGACGACGACCAATCGCGCACCGGGGACCAGCTCGGCACGCAGCGCGGTCGAGTCGTCGAGGGTGCGCAACACGTGCACGTGCTCAGGCATCATTGCCCATGGCTTGCGCGCCCGCGCGCCGGTCGCGAGGACCAGTCCGTCGACCGTCAGCTCGCGTCCGTCGGCGAGTTGCACGGCGCGGCCGGACGGGTCGAGGCCCGTGGCAGCGACACCGGTGCACCAGTCGACCTCGAGCGAGTCCTCGTCGGCCAGCAGGTCGAGGTCGGCACGCGCCGCCACCCCGGCCAGGAACCCCTTGGACAGCGGCGGGCGGTCGTACGGGGCGTGGGACTCATCGCCGACAACGGTCACCCGGCCGTCGAAGCCCTGGGCGCGCAAGGCGCGGGCTGCGGACAACCCGGCCAGGGACGCTCCGATAACGCCGATCGACTTCACGCGGAACCCCCCGTGGCGAGCGGTGGCAGGTTCGGCTCGGCCGTGGACAGCGTCAGGTAGACGTCGCCGTCGACGATGCTCACCTGGTGGGTGCGGACCGGGCGCTTGGCCGGCGGGGCGTCGACGCGGCCGGTGCGCAGGTCGAATTTCGAGGCGTGCAGCGGGCACTCGACCTCGCAGCCCTCGAGCCAGCCGTCGGCGAGCGAGGCGTCCTGGTGGGTGCAGGTGTCGTCGATCGCGAACACCTCGCCGTCATCCGTATGGAACACAGCAACGGCAGTCTGGAGTCCGAGACGCAGCGCCTCACCCGGCCCGACGTCTGCAAGAGCACATACCCTGATCATCGCTACTACCTCGTTAGGCACGGCCGGACGTCTGCACAGGCTACGACGCGGATTGCGCCTTGAACAACCTGATGCGTATGGCGCAACTGTCCGGCGTGTCGTCGCGAGCCTCCATCCGTAACGGGTTGGGCCTGCCGACGGGATCCAGTAGTCGATAACGGTGCTGTCACGGCCGGACGAACATCGGGTGGACGACTCAATTGCTGGCTATAGTCGACCGACTTTGCCGACCGGGAAGAGGTACGGACAACAGTGGATGAATCGAATGTGGCACGTGGGAACCGGAATCGACTCCGGTGACCACTCCGAGCGCAGCGCCACTGGAGTTTCGCAACGTCAACAAGCAGTACCAGGGGGCACCCACACCGGCCATCGCCGACCTGTCCTTCACCGTGCCGGCCGGCGAGGTATGCGTTCTCGTCGGGCCGTCCGGGTGCGGCAAGACCACCGCCATGCGCATGGTCAACCGGATGATCCAGCTGAGCAGCGGGGACATCCTGCTGGGCGACAAGAGCGTCAACGCTCAGTCCGAGGTCACCCTGCGGCGCGAGATCGGCTACGTCATCCAGAACGTGGGCCTCTTTCCGCACCTGACGATCACCAACAACATCGGCACGGTCCCGAAGCTCCTGGGCTGGGACAAGAAGAAGATCGCCGAACGTTCCGCGGAGCTGCTCGAACTGATCGGCCTGCCCGCCGAGATGGGCAAGCGCTACCCGAGCCAGCTCTCGGGCGGGCAGCGCCAGCGCGTCGGGGTGGCCCGTGCGCTCGCCGCCGACCCGTTGCTGATGCTCATGGACGAGCCGTTCGGCGCCATCGACCCCATCAACCGCGACAACCTGCAGAACCAGTTCCTGCGCTTGCAGCGTGAGATCCGCAAGACGATCGTCTTCGTCACCCACGACATCGACGAGGCGATCAAGATGGGCGATCGCATCGCGATCCTGCGCGAGGGCGGCGACCTCGTGCAGTACGACACACCCGAGAACATCCTGGCCGCGCCGGCCGACGACTTCGTTGCCCAGTTCGTCGGGGCCGACCGGGGCCTCAAGCGCCTGGCGCTGTCGCGGTTGTCGGATCTCGAGCTCGACCAGGGCGCCGACGCCGGCGGCACCGGCCAGACCATCTCCGTCGACGCCACCCTGCGTGATGCGTTGTCGCTGATGATGACCGATTCGCTGCGACCGCTGGAGGTCCAGAACGGCGACGGACACCGCGTCGGCTACGTCTCCATCGAGCTGATCAACCAGAGGTTGCACCGCGGCCGGACCAGCACCGTCGCGCCCGACCTGGCGAAGGGCTGACGCGGTGCTGGGAGCGACAGTCCTGCAGGCGGACGGACCGGTCATCCCGACCTTCGGCACCACGTCGAAGTGCGTCAAGGAGAACAGGACCTTCTGCACCGACTGGCTCAAGACCAACTGGAGCCCGGTGCTCAAGCCGGCGCTCATCCAGCACATCGAGCTGACCCTGATCGCGCTGGTCATCGGTTTCGTGATCGCGTTCAGCCTGGCCGTGCTGGCCCACCGCAACCGCTGGCTCGCCGCGCCCGTGACATTCCTGGGCAGCCTGCTCTACACGATCCCGTCGCTGGCGGCGTTCGAGATCCTGATCCCCATCACCGGCATCAACCGTTACACCGTCGAGATACCGCTCGTCTCCTACACGCTGCTGATCCTGTTCACCAATACCCTGGCCGGGCTCAGCGGAGTCTCGCCGGAGGTGCTCGACGCCGCGCGCGGTGCCGGGCTCACGAAGGCGCAGATGTTGCGCAAGGTCGAGCTGCCGCTGGCGCTGCCGACCGTCATCGCCGGAGTCCGGGTCGCGGCGGTCACACTCGTCTCGCTGGTCACCGTGGTGGCCTTCGTCCTGCCTGAGGGCCTCGGCAAGCCGATCTTCGACGCGTTGAACAAGGGCAACTTCAACACCGAGTCGATCTCGGCCGGCGTCCTGTGCATCCTGCTCGCATTGGTCGTCGACGCACTGCTCGCCGGGTCGCAGCGCGTCGCGACACCCTGGGCCTCGGCCCGGCGGGGTGGGTGAGCAGCGATGAGCAACAGCTTCGTGAAGGCGTTCACGTTCATCGACCACCGGCACTCCCTGGTCATCAACCGCATGGTCTCCCACCTCGAGGTGTCGGCCAAAGCGGTGGCGATCGCGATCGTCGTCGGCGTCCCGCTCGGGATCCTGCTCGGACACCTGCACCGGTTCTCGTTCTTGGCCATCAACGTCTCGAACATCGGCCGCGCGCTGCCCAGCTTCGGATTACTGGCGATCCTGCTGCCCGTCGTGGGCATCGGCGAGCTCAACATCATCATCGTGCTGGTGGTCCTCGCCGCGCCGCCCATCCTGACCAACACCTACGTCGCCGTCGACCAGGTCGACGCCGACACCGTCGACGCCGCCAAGGGCATCGGGCTGCGGCCGTGGCAGGTGGTCGCCAAGGTCGAGCTGCCACCCGCCCTGCCGCTGATCTTCGCCGGCATCCGCACGGCCGCGGTGTTCGTCATCGCCACCGCCACGCTGGGCGGCGTCTTCGGGGGCGGGGGCCTCGGCGACATCATCTCCAATGAGGCTTCCTACGGCTTGGACGGCGTCATCGGGGCGTCCTACGTCCTGATCGCGCTGGCGTTCCTCTCGCAGGGCCTGTTCCTGATCGTCGAGCGGCTGGTGACGCCCGAAGGCATGCGCCAGGGCATTGCCCGTCGGCGCCGCCGCATTGGCAAACCCGGTTTCGTGCAGACGATGCGGCTGCAGGCCAGCGCATCGCACGAGGCACAGACGTTCGTAACCGACAACGAGAACTCGACCGAGGGCGACGTAGACACCTCGCCCCAACTCGAAAAAGGGAGAAGTACCTGATGAACAAGCGCAGAGCGCTCAACCGGATCGCGGCGGTGGGCGCGGGTCTGGCCCTGGCGACCACGATGGCCGCGTGTGGTTCCAGCGGCTCCAGCAGCAAGGCCTCGGGCTCGTCCGCCACGTCCGGCAGCGGCACGCCGGCGGCCAGCACCGACTACCTCAAAACCCAGCCCGGCAAGGGCAAGCCGGCGTTCATCCTCGGCGACAAGAACTTCGCCGAGCAGTACCTGCTCGGCGCGCTCTACCAGCAGGCGCTGCAGGCAGCCGGCTACACGGTGACGCTCAAAGGCAACCTGGGCAGCTCGGAAATCGCCGACAAGGCACTCCAGTCGGGCAAGATCGACGGCATCCCCGAGTACACCGGCGTGATCTACACCGAGCTGGCGAAGTTGGGCGACACCCCCAAGAGCGCCGCCGAGACACTTGCCGGGGCGACCAAGTACGAGACCGGCCGCGGTTTCGCGGTCCTCAAGCCCACCCCGTTCCAGGACGCCGACGGCTTCGCCGTGCTGAAGTCCTACGCCGACAAGAACGGCCTGAAGACGATCGACGACATGAGCAAGGTCGGCGCGTTCAGTTACGGCGGGCCGCCGGAGAACGCGACCCGCTTCCAGGGCGTCCTCGGGCTCAAGAAGGCCTATGGCCTGAACAAGATCCAGTTCAAGCCTCTGACGATCGGCACCCAGTACCAGGCCATCGATCAGGGCAAGATCAACTCGATCGCCATCTTCACCACCGACGGTCAGCTGGCCGGCGGCAAATACACGGTGCTTACCGACACGAAGGGCATCTTCGGATTCCAGAACATCGTGCCGGTCATCAACAAGGAGAAGTTGGCCGCCGAGGGCCCCGCGTTCACCGCGATCTGCAACAAGGTCAGCGCCCTGCTGACCACCCCGGCGATCATCGCGCTGAACAAGGCCGTCCAGATCGACCAGAAGGAGCCGGCCGTCGTGGCCAAGGCTTTCCTCCAGGCCAACGGGCTGGTCGCGAAGTAGCTCCACTCGAACGTCCTCGCCGGTCGGCCCGAATCCGGGCCGGCCGGCGTCGGGGTTTAACATCGACAGCGATGACCACCCGCAAGCCGTCGAGCAGGTCCGTCCCCAACTGGGTCGAGATGCAGATCCGCAACGCCGAGCACTCGGGGGCGTTCGAGAACCTGCCCGGCGCCGGCAAGCCGATCCCCGGCCTCGGTCAGCCGCAGCACGAGCTCGCCTGGGTCGCGGATTACCTGCGTCGCGAGAACACCGACATCACGACCGTGCTTCCACCGGCGCTGGCCGTGGCCAAGGAGGTTGAGACGCTGCCCGATCGGCTGGTCCGCGAGCGCAGTGAGACCCGGGTGCGGGAGCTCGTCGCCGAGTTGAACGCCCGCATCGACGCCGAGCACGCCACGCCGCAGGACGGTTTGCCGTTCCGGGTCAAGCGGGTCCCGGTCGAACCCACCGTCGAGCAGTGGCGCGCGCACAGGGCGGCGCTGGTCGAGGTCCGGGCCGCCGCCGCGGTGGCCGAGGTGTCTACTGCGTCAACTCGACGGTGGCCGGGTCGGCGGCGCCGTCGAAATAGCGGTCCAGCACCTGAGTGAACACCGGCTCGTCCGGCGCAGCGAGGGCGAACAACGTCATGGACGAGCGCAGCTTCAGCGCGTCGACGTCGCCGAGAATGTCGCGGGCGGTGCGCTCGTCGACGTCGAGCAGGGCGCCGGCGCACTCGCGCAGTCGCGGGCCGAGGACGGCGTGCGCCAGGTAGGCCCGCGCCTCGTCGACCGTCGCCAGCGCGTAAAACTGCGCAGTCGCGCTGCGGCCCAGGCCGGCAAGCTGCGGGAAGACGAACCACATCCAATGGCTGCGCTTGCTGCCAGCCTGTAGCTGCGCCAACGCGCGGTCGTACGTGCCGTCGCGATCCTGCGCCGTCACGAATCGCTCGAGGTCTATCTCACCGCCACCCGCTCAGCCTGCCCGTTCCACCACGTTCCCGTTCCACCACGTTCCCGTTCCACCACGTTGAGTGTCGGGTTAGCCATCGAGTGTCGACTTACAAGTCGACACTCGGGCCGTAACCCGACACTCAACGGGGGTGGGGTGGCCCGGGCGGCGATGATGGAGCGGTGACGAGGCCGGCGATCCTGCGTTCTGCGTGGGCACGGGTCGCCGTGGCCATGTTCGCGGTCGGCTGGGGCGCGAACCAGTTCGCGTCGCTGCTGCTGTCCTACCGGGAGCACGCGGGGGTGTCGGCCGGCGCAGCTGACGCGCTGTTCGGCAGCTACGCGATCGGGCTCATCCCGGCGCTGCTCATCGGCGGCCCGTTGTCGGACCGCTATGGCCGGCGGCCGCTGGCCAGGGTGGCGGTCGTCGTCTCGTTCGTCGCGTCCGGCGTGCTGCTCGCCGGCGTGGACGGCGAGGCGTGGCTGTACGTCGGCCGGCTGCTGGCCGGCCTGGCGTCCGGGTTGATCTTCGCGCCCGGCACGGCGTGGGTGAAGGAGCTTTCGACGACCGTCGGCGGCGTCGACTCGGGCGCCCGGCGGGCCGCCGTGGCGCTGTCGGCCGGCTTCGGGCTCGGCCCGTTGGTCGCCGGCGTTGTGTCGCAGTGGGCACCGGCGCCGCTGGTCACGCCATACCTCGTCCACCTGATCGTGATCATCGTGGGCGGGACGCTGGTCTGGTCGGCCCCGGAGACGGTGACCCCGCACGGGGGATCGGTGTGGGCGCGGATCGCGGTGCACTCGGCGGCGTCGCCCCGGTTCCGGAGCGTGGTCGCGCCGCTCGCGCCGTGGGTGTTCTCGGCGGCCGCGATCTCGCTCACCGTGGGCCCGGCCTTGGTCACCGCGCACACCGGCTCGGTCCGCGTCGCGTTCGCAGGCCTGCTGGCCGGGCTGACGCTCGGCACCGGCGTGCTCGTGCAGCCGGTGGCCCGGCGCCTGGACGCAGCGGATGACGTCCGCACGATGGCTGTCGGGTTGAGCGCGTGCGTCGCTGGCTGCCTCGTCGAGGCCCTGACCGCGGTCACCGCCCAGCCGCTGCTGGCCGTCGCGGCGGGCCTGCTGCTCGGTGCCGGCTACGGGTTCTGCCTCGTCGCCGGGCTGCTGGAGACCCAGCGCATCGCGCCGCCCGACGAGCTCGCCGCGCTGACGGCCGTCTACTACGCCTTGACGTACATCGGCTTCGCGGTACCCATCGCGCTGGCCGGCCTGCACGCGTTCGCGTCGTACCGCACCCTGCTGCTCGGCGCCGCAGCGGTGGCGGTGCTGACCCTCGTCGTCGTGCTGTTGAACGCGCGGCGGACGGTAGTCACCCGAAGTGCGTCTGCGGACGAGGCTGTCGCACTCCGTCGACCGTGACGTCGACCTGCTCGTCGTAGAACGCCACCAGTCCGGCGATCGGCAGCAGCTGCCGGGTCGGGAAGTCGTAGCTCCAGGCCAGGTCCGCGTGCCGCGCGTCGTCGGTGATCACGGACCAGTAGGCACTCGTGCGGCCCTTGTAGGGGCAGGACGTGATGGTGTCGCTCGGCTCGAGGCGCGCGAAGTCGACGTCCTGCCGATCCAGGTAGTAGCGGGTCGGCAGACCCGTCTCGAACACGAGCACCGGCGAGCGGGACTCGGCCAGCAGCACGCCGTCCAGCTCCACCCGCACGTGCCGGTCCGAGCGCAGTGCGTCGAGCCGGACGTACGGGTTGCGCGGGTGGACGAAGATCTGCTCGCGCTCCTCGTACCAGGCATCGAGCGCGTCCCACTCGACGCGCGCCATGCCGTCGAGACCGGGCAAGGCGTCGGGTCCGAACACCCGCACCGACCCCGGCCGCTCGAGCCCGTCGGCACGAAGACCGAAGAGCCGCGCCGGTCCCTGCTCGGTGTGTTCCGTCGGGTCCTCGGCGACGAGGAAGGCGGGGTCGAGGTCGGCGAGCGGCACGTAGTACCGCGGGTAGAACGGCCACTCCCAGACGTAGACGGCCCCGACGGTGTCGAAGACGGTCCGCGTGCCGAGCACGCCACGGACCCTGCGTGGCGCGGGCTCGATCTAATTCGTCGTGGACAGCGGGCGCGGGTATCCGGTCACGGTGAGCACGGTCCCACGACGAGGGCGGATACTGGCCGCATGACGTCGCTCGACCTGCCACCGTCCATCGACATCCGCGAGGTCGGCATGCGCGACGGGCTGCAGCTCGAAGCGCCGGTGCCGCTCGACGACAAGCTGGCCATGCTCGAAGCGCTGGTGGCTACCGGTGTGCGGCGCATCGAGGTCACCAGCTTCGTCTCGCCTAAGGCCGTCCCGGCGCTGGCCGACGCCGACGAGGTCGCTAGGCACCTGGGCGCGTGGCCGGACGTCCACTGGTCGGCGCTCGTGGCCAACACCCGCGGCGCGGTGCGCGCGATCGACGCGGGCATCGCCGACCTCGAGTACGTCGTCTCGGCCGCCGACTCGCACAGCCTGGCCAACGCCGGACGGCCGAGCGCCGACGCCGCCGACGCGATCGGCGAGATCGCCCGGCTGGCCCACGACGCCGGCGGCAGTCTCGAGGTCATCATCGCCACGGCGTGGGACTGCCCGTTCGACGGACGCACCGATCCGGCCCGCACGCTGCAGGTCGTCGAGCGGGCGGTCGCTCAGGGCGCCGACCAGCTGTGCCTCGGCGACACCATCGGCACCGTCACGCCCCGTCGCGCCGTCGACCTGCTCGACGCGGTACGCGCCGCGGCGCCCGGCCTCGAGGTGGGCGCGCACTTCCACGACACCCGCGGGACGGGCCAGGCCAACGCGCTGGCCGCCCTGCTCTCGGGCGTCCGTCAGCTCGACGCAAGCATCGGCGGGCTGGGTGGCTGCCCGTTCGCGCCGGGTGCCAGCGGCAACATCGCCACCGAGGAACTCGTCTACTGGGCCGAGGACTCGGGCATCGCCACCGGCCTGGACCTCGACCGGCTCGTGACCGCGACCGTCGCCACCGAGAAGGCGGTCGGCCACCCGCTGCCCAGCTCGCTGGCGCGCGCCGGCGGCCGGTCCGTCCCGCTCGGCACGTACGTCCGCAGCTAGCGGCCGAACGGGCGGATCTGGTAGTCCCCGCGGGTGCGGGCGACGACGACACCGGCGTCGTCGGTGACCTCGGCGACGAGCTCGAAGTCCACCTTCGCGTCGGGCGTCGCGGCGGTCTTGATCCGCGCGATCTCGTCCTCGGTCAGGGACGTGGTGGCCGTCAAGTTGCCGGTGCCCGGCTTGAGGAAGTCGATCGTCATCGACTTGACGAGCGGGTAGTGCGTGCGCGCGTCGAAGGTCGCGATGTGCAGCGCGCCGCCGAGCGTCTCGGCCACCGTGAACGTGACCCCGGCGTAGATGACGCCGAAGTGGTTGCCGTTGCCCTCGAACGGCACCTGCGCGCGGACGAGTCCCGGGCGCAGCTCCACGAAGCGCACCCCCATGTTCCAGGCCACCGGGATCGACGACTCCAGTCGGGCGTTCGCGGCGTCAGCCAGGGCATCGCTCATGGACGCAGAGCTTAGGCTCGCCCCGTGACCGATGCCCACGGACCCGTGATCGGCGTGCTCGGCGAGGCGCTCATCGACCTGGTCGAGGACGGTGACGACGCCCCGCGCCTGGCCCGCCCCGGCGGCAGCCCGTACAACGTCGCGATCGGGCTCGCCCGACTCGGCCGGCACGCCGCGTTCGTCGGCCGGCTGTCGCAGGACCCGCTCGGCGGCCTGCTGCGCCGACACGCCGAACGCTCGGGCGTTGACCTCTCGCTGACCGTCGAGGCCCGCGAGGCGACCACGATCGCCCTCGTCGACCTGTCGGCGGGCATTGCGGAATACACCTTCGGCATCGACGGCACCGCCGACTTCGTCTTCACCGACGCCGAGCTGGCGGGCGTCGCGGACCGCGTCGACGCACTGCATTTCGGGTCCTTGACGTCCTGGACGCCGCCCGGCGACGCCGCGGTCGACCGGCTCGTCACCGCACTGCACGGGCGCGTGCCGATCACCTACGACCCGAACGTCCGGCCCAGGCTGCAAACCGACTGCGACGATGCCCGCGCGCGCATCGAGCGATCCCTCGCGCTCACCGACCTGGTGAAGACGAGCGAGGAGGACGTCGCTTATCTCTATCCCGGGACTCCCGTCGACGATGTCGCGCGCGACTGGCTCGGGCGTGGGCCAACGGTGGTGGTCGTGACCCGCGGCGGCGACGGCGCGAGCGCCCACTGCGCCGCCGGCGACGTCGCGCGAGCGGTACGCGCGGTCGAGATGGTCGACACGGTCGGCGCCGGCGATGCGTTCATGACCGGCCTGCTCGACGGGCTCGTCGCCCGTGGTCGGCTCAGCGTAGACGGGGTGGCCGCCCTCGGACTAGACGAGCTCGGCGACCTGCTCGACGACGCCGGTTGGGTTGCAGCGCTGACCTGCGCCCGGGCGGGCGCGAACCCGCCGCGGCGCGCTGAGCTGGACGCCGCCCGCGCCGGACGCTGATCAGCTCGGGCGGACGGGCTCGTCCGGCGCACCCGCCGGGTAGCGCCGATGCCCGGCGTCGAGGACGAGCCCGACGAGCACGCCCGCGAGGATCGCCGGCGCCCAGAGCCAGACCAGGCTGTGCACGGTCAACTTGTCGACCACGACGAGCACCACGACGTAGACGACGAAGGGCACGAGGACGGCGGCAAGCACCCGGGCCCGGACGTCGCCGTGGCTCATCACCAGCGCGAGATCATGCCGGGTCGCGTGCGTTGGCCCCTGCGCGGCGGTCGGCGCGTCGATGACCTGCACGTCGGTGACCGGCGCGATCCGGGCCGTGACCTCCTCCGGGACGGGGCGGTCATCCCGAATCAGCTCGGCCAGTGGGATCTCGGTCGTGGGGTTGTCGGCCTCGGGCATCGGGCGCGGCCGAGACTCGTCCGCGCGCGCGTGCCGGCCGCGCGACTCAACTGCCACCGCCGTCGCGACGGACGATCCGGCGGCGGTGTCGGCCGACCGGTCGTCGAGGTCAGCGTCCTCGTCGTCGGGTGCCGAGTGCCGTCCCATTACGTCAGTCTTGCAAACGCCGGCTCGACCGAGCGGCAGCGCGCCGCAGCCGTTTAGACTCCCGCCAACGATCGGTCTCACAGGTTGGAGTTGCCGTGCGTCGTCGAGTTCGGCACTGGGTGCGAGCCACGGCGTTGAGCACGGTCGCGCTGGTGTGCTTGAGCGGGTGCGCATCGGCGTTGTCGGGTGAGCCGAGCGCAGAAAATGCTGCGAACGCAACATTAAACGTCGTCGGCGTCGACAAGAGCAGCAGCTTCGACCAGACCGTGCAGAACGCGTTGAGTGACGTCGAGGCGTTCTGGAAGACGGCGTACCCGACGATCTCCGGGGGCAAGCCGCTCGAGCCGCTCAAGGGCGGGCTGTACTCGGTCGACGGTCTGCAGGTCGCGAAGACGGGCGAGGTGAGTGGACCGGCGGGCAAGGAGGGCTGCATCGCCGAGAGTCCGAGCTTCATCATCGACAACGGCGCGTTCTGCCTCGTCGACGACTCGATCGCCTGGGACCGCGCCGAGACGCACCTGTTCGCCAAGCTGGCCAAGCAGTACGGCACGCTGATGGTGGCATTGATCTTCGCCCACGAGTTCGGGCACGCGATCAGCTACCGCCTCGGGGTGTTCGACCGCACGCCGAAGCTGCAGACGATCTACACCGAGTCCCAGGCCGACTGCGCTGCCGGGGCGTGGGCGGCGTCGGCGCTCAAGCACCAGGCCGCGCACTTCGTCGACACCACGCCGGAGAAGCTGGACGACGCGCTCGAGGGCTTCCTGGACGGCCGCGACTCGACCCCGGGAACGATCAACGAGGTCTCACACGGCAACGGCTTCGACCGGCTCTCCGCCCTGGCCGACGGGCTCAAGAACGGCGTCAAGTACTGCTACTCGGACAGTTACTTCAACCGGACGTTCACCGAGCGGCCGTTCTCCAGCCAGGACGACTACGACGCCGGCGGAAACCAGCCGCTGGCCGACGTCGTCGACCCGTCCGGCTTAGAGGTGCGCGACCTCAACCGGTTCTGGACGGCGGCCGGGAAGTTGATCAGCAAGACGTTCAAGCCGGTGACGCTCAAGAAGGCCGACCATCCCAAGTGCGGCGGTACCCCCACGAGCGAGTTCGGCTACTGCCCCACCGACAACACCGTCTACTACAGCGCGAGCTTTGCCAAGGCGGCCTACAACAGTCTGCCGGGAGTCCAGTTCGACCAGGACACCGGCGACGTCATCCTGGTGTTCAACCAGCCGGCCGACTTCGCGCTCGGGGAGTTGATCTCGATCGGCTGGGGGCTGGCCGTCCGGCACCAGTTCTTCGGCGCCGACATGGATGGCACTAAGGCTTTGAAGGCCGCGGTGTGTTATACCGGCGCTTACGCCAAGGACGTCAACCTCGCTCAGACCGACCCGGCAGCGAAATCGAAGATCCTCCTGCTCTCGCCCGCGGACCTCGACGAGGCGGTGTCAGCGCTGCTCGACCTCGCCGGCCAGGACCGGGCGTTCGGCGCCCGCGGCACGACGGGTCTCGACCGCATCCAGGCGTTCAACCAGGGCTACAAGCAGTCCCTGTCCTCCTGCAACTATTGACCAACGCTCACATCGGTGCCGGGCCGCAGGGCGACCTCGGCCGTCGGCGAGCGGCAGATATTGCCCGACAGACGAAGCAGACGCGCACCGGCGGGCTGAGCAGCACGCGCGCCAGTCTGCCAGCGCGGCAGTAGGTTGGAACTCATGCCCGAGATCGACTCGTCCTTCCTCGCGATGCCGGCCCGCGGTCTGGCCGGCGCGGCCCTGCAGCGCGCGGTCGAGCTCGGGGCCGAGCACGCCGACTTCCGCCTCGAGCGCATCCGAACCGGGTCGCTGCGCCTGCGCGATGCGCAGTTGGACTCCAGCTCCGAGACCGAGGACGTCGGGCTGGCCGTGCGCGTCGTGCACGACGGCACGTGGGGGTTCGCCGCCGGCATCGTGCGCACGACCGAGGGGGCGGTGGCGTTGGCCGAGCAGGCGGTGGCCACCGCGCGGGTCAGCCGGGTGCTGTCGAGCCAGCCCGTCCAGCTCGCGCCGGAGCAGGTCTACGACGACGCCCACTGGGTCTCGCCCTACGAGCTCGACCCCTTCACGGTGCCCGAGGCCGAGCGGGTCGGGCGGCTGACCGAGCTGTCCGAGCGACTGCTGGCCACCGACGGTGTCGATCACGTCGACGCCAGCGTCACCTTCGTGCTCGAGAACAAGTTCTACGCCGACATCCACGGCACCACGACCACCCAGCAGCGGGTTCGCATCGAGCCGGACTTCACCGCGGTCGCCGTGGACCGCGGCGCCGGTTCGTTCTCGTCCATGCGCACGCTGGCTCCGCCGGCCGGGCGCGGCTGGGAGTACCTCACCGGCACCGGCTGGGATTTCGATGCCGAGATTGACGAGCTGCCCGGCCTGCTGCGCGAGCACGTCAAGGCGCCGAGTGTCACCCCGGGCCGCTACGACCTCGTCATCGACCCGTCGAATCTCTGGCTCACGATCCACGAGTCGATCGGGCACGCTACTGAGCTCGACCGCGCGCTCGGCTACGAAGCCGCCTACGCCGGCACCAGCTTCGCCACCCTCGACCGTCTCCATACCTTGCAGTACGGCAGTCCGGTCATGAACGTCACCGGCGACCGGACCACCGAGCACGGGCTCGCCTCCATCGGCTGGGACGACGAGGGGGTGGCTGCGCAGAGCTTCGACATCGTCCGCGACGGCGTGCTCGTCGGCTACCAGCTGAACCGGCAGATGGCGCACGCAAACGCCGAGGCCCTCAACAGCGACCGCTCCAACGGCTGCGCGTTCGCCGACTCGCCCGGCCACATACCCCTGCAGCGGATGGCCAACGTGTCGCTGCAACCCGACCCCGAGGGCCCAACCCTGGACGAGCTGATCGGCCGCGTCGAGAACGGCATCCTGATCAAGGGCGACCGGTCGTGGTCGATCGACATGCAGCGCTTCAACTTCCAGTTCACCGGCCAGCAGTTCCACCGCATCGAGAACGGCCGCCTCGTCGGCCAGCTGCGCGACGTCGCCTACCAGGCCACCACGACGGACTTCTGGGGCGCCATGGAGGCGGTGGGCGGGCCGTCCACCTGGTACCTCGGCGGTGCGATGAACTGCGGCAAGGGCCAGCCCGGCCAGATCGCCGCCGTCTCCCACGGCGCCCCCGCCGCCCTGTTCCGCAGCGTCAACGTCCTCAACACCAAACAGGAGGGCGGCCGATGAGCTCCCCCCGTCCGTTGAGTGTCGGGTTACGCGTCGAGTGTCGACCTATAACGCGACACTCGACGCGCAACCCGACACTCAACACGGGAGGGGGGCGGGGGTGACCGAACCTCAGGAGTTCATCGACGCGGTCATGGCCGCGTCGACCGCGGACGGCTGCATCGCGATCCTCGCCGAGCACTCGGAGACGAACCTGCGGTGGGCAGCGAACTCGCTGACGACCAACGGTCAGTCGAGCACCCGCGAGCTGACTGTCGTCTCGACGTTCGCCGGCCCCGACGGCACCCGGGCCGGCGTGCTGACGCGGTCAGTGGCCTCGCTGGAGGAGATCGACGATCTGGTGCGGGCCTCGGAGGCGGCCGGCCGGGCTGCCGGGCCGGCCGACGACGCGATGCCGCTGGTCGAGGACTACGCGCACGACGACGACTGGGACGCAGCCGCCCGGCGCACCGACGTCACCGTCTTCGACGCTTTCGCACCGGCGCTGGGCCGCGCGTTCCGGCGCTGGGGCGACGCCGCCACGTTGCTCTACGGCTTCGCCGAGCACCACATGACCTCGACGTTCCTCGGCACGTCCACCGGCGTGCGCCGGCGCTTCGACCAGCCCGACGGCCGCGTCGAGATCAACGGCAAGTCCGCGGACCTCGCGCGGTCGGCCTGGATCGGGCGGCACACCACCGGCTTCACCGACATCGACGTCGACGCCCTCACCGGCGAACTCGAGCAGCGCCTCGACTGGGCGGCCACTCGCATCGACCTGCCGCCGGGACGCTACGAGACGATCCTGCCGCCGACCGCTGTCGCCGATCTGATGATCTACGCGTACTGGAACATGGCGGCCCGCGACGCCGAGGAGGGCCGCAACGTCTTCGCCGGCCCGTCGAATAGCACTGGCCCGTCGAGCAGCAGTGGCGCGACGCGGATCGGCGAGCGACTGGCCACGCTGCCGTTGACCCTGCGCTCCGACCCGGCGGCCGGCGGCTTGCGGTGCAGCCCCTTCGAGGTGGCGACGTCGTCGAGTGCGGGGCTGCAGTCGGTGTTCGACAACGGCCAGCCCGTCACACCGGTCGACTGGATCTCCGACGGTACGCTGCAGGACCTAGCCCGTACCCGCTCGTGGGCGCAGCGCACCGACGCGCAGCCCCGCCCGTTCGTCGACAACCTCATCCTGGACGGCGGCGGCTCGGCCGAGCTCGACGACCTGATCGCCGGCACCGAACGCGGGCTGCTGCTGACCTGCCTCTGGTACATCCGCGAGGTCGACCCGCAGAACCTGCTGCTCACCGGCCTGACCCGCGACGGCGTCTACCTCGTCGAAAACGGTCAGGTGCGCGGCGCGGTGAACAACTTCCGGTTCAACGAGTCGCCTGTCGACCTACTGGCCCGGGCGACGGAGGCTGGGCGCACGGTGCCGGCGCTGTCACGCGAGTGGAACGACTACTTCCGCCGCACGGCCATGCCTGCCCTGCGCATCCCCGACTTCAACATGTCGACGGTCAGCCAGGCCTCCTGAGGTCCGATCACACGTGACCAACGTGTGACCTACGCGTGAGATAATCGTCGCGCCGAGCCCGACCGAACGGGACGAACGCCGGCGCGGACCTGAAACGAGCCTGCGTGAACCGATCCCGCCTGGTCCTCGGTTGTGTCGTCGCCATGGCGGTGGGCCTCGCGGCCCCCGCCAGCGCGTCGCCGCGGACTCCCAGCGGCA
Organism: uncultured Jatrophihabitans sp.; assembly: GCF_964244045.1. NCBI lineage: Bacteria > Bacillati > Actinomycetota > Actinomycetes > Jatrophihabitantales > Jatrophihabitantaceae > Jatrophihabitans > uncultured Jatrophihabitans sp. The sequence continues at coordinate 56,013 of NZ_CAXTHK010000015.1, forward strand.
GGTCCCCCGCCGCCGGCACGCAGTACGCCGTTGCCCGACCGGTGTGCGCGAAGCCGAAAGACCCGTGGCTGGTGCGCTGCCTCGCCGTCCGCCGCGTCCCGGTTGCCAAGGGCACGCCGGGCGCCGGGCGCTGGGTGCGCCGCGCGGGCGTCGCCTACGGCCCCAAGGGTGGCTACACCCCGAAGGACCTCGCCACCGCCTACGGCTACAACCCGGACGTCCCACGCTCGAATCAGACGGTTGCCGTCGTCGACTGGAACGACGACCCGAACGCCCTGCGCGACCTCAACCACTTCAACCACCACTACGGGCTGCCGACCGAGACCGCGCGATCGTTTCGCAAGGTCAACCAAAGCGGGCGGGCGTCCCCGCTGCCGGCAAAGGACCGGGAAGCGGCCACCGAGACCTCGCTGGACGTGCAGGCCGTGCGCGCGGTGTGCCACACCTGTCGCATCCTGCTCGTCGAGGCGAAGCGCGCGACGCTCGGCGATCTGGCGGCCGCAGTGAACACTGCGGCCCGACTGGGCGCCACCCAGATCGCCAACTCCTACGGCATGCCCGAACCGCGCACGGTGCGTGCCTCGATCGTGCAGGCCTACAACCACCCCGGCATCGCCATCACCGCGTCCACCGGCGACGACGGCTGGTACGGCTGGGACTGGCTGAACACCGGCGACGTCTCGGACAACGCGGCGTCGTTCCCGTCCACGGCCTCGAGCGTCATCGCGGTGGGTGGCACCACGTTGCGCATCGGCTCGAACGGCGCCCGTACCAACGAGTACGTCTGGAACAGCAACGGCGCCGACGACATCGTCGGCTACCAATCCGGCCAGATGCGCGGCGCCAGCGGCGGGGGCTGCAGCACGCTCTTCGCCGCCCCGCCGTGGCAGACCGCAACCGCCGGCTACGCCTCGGCCGGATGCCGGGGCATGCGGCTCGGCACCGACGTGTCAGTGATCGCCGACCCGATGTACGGCTTCGACATCTATGACAGCTACGGCGTCGGCGGATGGGCCACCATCGGCGGCACCTCGCTGTCAGCTCCCATCGTGGCCGCGATGTACGCCGTTGCCGGCGGCTCGGGCGGGACGTCCTACCCGGCGTCGTCGCTCTACACGAACCGCACGTACCGACCGGGCTCGCTCTACGACATCACCCTCGGTGGCAACGGCTTCTGCGCAGGCGATGCGACGTCGGCCTGCCAGGACGCGGCGACGCAGATCCGTCCTGGCTACACGAACCCGAACGCACTCGGCAGCGGGCTGGTGGACTGCAGCTACCCCCGCACCGGCCGCACGAGCGCACTGCCGCCGCTGTCCAGCCAGTGCAACGCGACGACCGGGTTCGACGGTGCCTCCGGTGTCGGCGCCCCGAAATCGGTGACAGCGCTGTACTCGACGACGGCGACGCTGACGATCTCGGCCAGCTCGACGATCCGGGCCAAACACCGCAGCGCACTGGCCCTGACCGTCCGCCAGCGGATCGCGGCCACGCATCTGACGCGGGTCACCTGGTACTTCGGCGACGGCACCATGGCGGCCGGGACCGCGCACCACCGGCAGCACACCTGGAAGAAGCCCGGCACCTACACCGTCACCGTGCGGACGTACGACTCCCGTCACCAGTTCGCCACGAAACACGTGACGGTGCGGGTGCGCTGAGCGTCGGACCCGTTACCGGGCGTCGAAGAGGGCGAGCGCGGCGATGCTGTGCGCGTCGGCGAACTCGCCGCGACGCAGCATGTCGCGCAGGGTGGCGCTCGAGCGCCACTCGTGCACCATGTCGGCCTCGGTCGACTCCCGCTCGGGGTTACCGCGTGTCAGACCGGTGGCCAGGAAGACGTCGTAGCCCTGCGAGCAGAAGCCGTACCCCGCGAACAACCGGCCGAGATGCTCGAGATGCTCGGCCCGCAGTCCGGTCTCCTCGCGGAGCTCGGCTGCGGCCAGTTCGGCCGGCGTACCGGCACTGCCGGCCGGCCAGCCACCCTGCGGGAACTCCCACTGCCGGCTGCCGACGGGGTAGCGGTACTGCTGCACCAGCCAGAACCCGTCGTCCTCATGGGCCAGCACCACGACGAAGTCGGACTTGTCGACGACCGCGTACGTCCCGCGGGAGCCGTCGGCGAACTCGACCTCGTCCTCGCGCAGCCGCAGCCACGCGTTGCGGTACACCTCGCGGGTCGACAGCTGCCGGACGCTGTCTGGGATGTCATCGGTCGACATCCGTCCAGCCTGCCTGACGACCCGGACCGGCGCCCCCGGGCGGGACGGGTGCTGCCACGCCAGCCTGGTAGGAGATCATCGCCCGCTGGCGTTGATGACGTCGGCGGCCGACTGCGGATCGTCAGCGCTGATGATGACCGTCCGACCCGTCCGCATGCGCAGCTCGAGCTGCGGGCCGGTGCGGATCGTGAGCCGGGTGCCGCGCCGCGGCGACCAGTGGATGCCCAGACCGCCCAGCCTGCTGAACGGGAGGTCGACGGCGTCGGCGTGCTCGATCGTCGACGACGCGAAGTGGAAGCGGGGCAGCCCGAGCACGCCGTAGCGGACGACGACGCCGTTCGGCCCGGCGGTGGTGCGCACGCTCGTCATGGTGAGGTTGACGACCAGCAACGCCCCGGCGGTGATCGCGAGCGGGAGGAGTTCGGTGCGATCGGTGGCGCCCGACACCACCAGGACGACCGCCAGCACGTTCATGATCCAGAACAGCACCCAGTTGGTGGCGCGACCGCTGTAGACCGTCATGTCAGCTCCTCGATCATCGTGATCAGTTCGGCACGGCCGTAGCCGTGCTGGCGGGCCAGGCGGACCAGCTCGCGCCCCGCCGCGTCCAGCTCCGCGCGTCCGGGGCCCGAGTCGGCCACCCGGGCCCCCCGGCCGCGGCGGAATTCGAGCAGCCCGGCGTCGCGCAGGTGGCGGTAGGCCACCAGCACCGTGTTGCGGTCGACCTCGACAGCGTCGGCCAGCTCCTGTGCAGGGGGCAACCGGTCGCCGACGGCGAGCGTGCCGTCGGCGATGGCGCGACGCACGCACCCGGCGATCTGTTCCTGCAGCGGGGTGCGTGACGCATGGTCGACCGTCCACAACATAGTGCTGATGAAACTAGCACCATCTTCTCACAGCTGACTAGGGTGACGGCATGCGCGTCATCGTCTGGGGCAATTGTCAGGCAGCACCGCTCGGCGACCTGCTCCGCGCACCGCTGGCTCGCGCCGGCCTGGACGTCGTCGACCTGCCCCCGGTGTACCTGCTCACCCGGGACGAGGTTTCCGACGTCCACGCACTGATGCCGGACGTCGCGCTGCTGGTGTCCCAGCCGATCCGCGACGAGTACCGCGTGCCGGGCTGCGCGACGTCGACCCTGGCCGGGCTGTTACCACCGGACGGGCGGTTGGTCACGGTGCCGCTCGTCTACTACAGCGGCGCGCTGCCGTACCAGGTGACGGCCAATGGCGCCGATGGCCTGCGGGTCAACGCCCCGTTGACGGACTATCACGACCTCCGTCTCCTGCAGGCGGCCGATCGGGGCGAGACGGCCACCGACGTCCTGGCCGGCTGGCCCCGTGCGGCTCCTGACGACGCGCTGCGCGCGCACGCCGCCGCGTCGCTGGCCGAACTGCACCGGCGCGAGCGCACCTGCGACGTCGTGGTGTCCGATCTCGTGACGGCTCCGGATGCCCTGTTCACGTTGAACCACCCGAACAATGCAGTCCTCGGCGAGACGGCACGTCGCGTCCTCGGTGCATTCGGTGGCGATCCGGCCTCGGTCGCAGTTCCACTGCGGGAGTACCTCGGCGGAATCCGCGCGCCGGTCGAGGTGGGGGCGCCGTGGCTGATCGCTGGTGAACCAGTGCCCTGGGACGTCGTGATCACCGAGCACCTGGCGTGGTACCGCACGCGTCCCGATGTCGTCCGCGACGGGCTGGACCGCAACGCCCGGCGCCTCGCCGACCTGTACCCGCGCTAATCTCGATCGGTGACCGATCCCGACATCCAGCCGACCGAGTCGCCCGCCACCTGGGAGAACGTCGTCGTCGGCAAGGCGAAGGAAGTCCTCGGACGTGCCCTGCACGACGACGAGGCCGTCGAGGAGGGCGAGGACCAGGTCGACGTCGCCCACGAGGTGCGCGAGGAGTTCGACGAGGAGCGCAGCGAAGGCTGACCGCGGCTCTCGTCAACCGCGTAACGTCGACCAATCGTGGCCGACGAAACTGCTTTGCTGGCCGAACGTCGACACCTCGACCTCGCCCGTGAATGCCTGGTCGACATGCGCGAGTCCGCCGATCGCATCGCCGACTACGGCGTGGACGAGCTCGCCAGCCAGGCCTTGGGGCGCATCCGCGCCGAGCGACTGGCCGGGCTGGACGTCGAGCCCGACGCTCCCCCGTTCTTCGGCCGTACCGACCGCGACGCCGAGGGGACCGCGCGTGGCAGCGAGGTGTTCCACATCGGCCGCCGGCACGTCCGTGATCAGGCCGGTGACCCGGTCGTCATCGACTGGCGCGCACCGTTGGCGCATGGCTTCTACCGGGCCACGCCGGCCGATCGCATGGGTGTCCGGCTGCGCCGGCGCTTCGGGTTCCAAGCCTCCAGCGACGGACCGCGACTCACGTCATTCGAGGATGAGCACCTCGACCGCGGCGAGTCCCTCGGGTTGGAGTCCGGCCTGCTGCGCGCCGAGATCGAGCGGCCACGCGTCGGGCCGATGCGCGACATCGTGGCCACGATCCAGCCCGACCAGGACGATCTCGTGCGCGCCGACCTGGACACCTCGCTCTGCGTGCAGGGCGCTCCCGGCACCGGCAAGACAGCAGTCGGGCTGCACCGCGCGGCCTACCTGCTCTACACCTACCCCGAGCGGCTGCGGCGCTCCGGCGTGCTCGTCGTCGGCCCGAACGCGGCCTTTCTGCATTACATCGCCCAGGTGCTGCCGTCGCTGGGTGAGGGCGGCATCAGCCAGAGCACCGTCAACGGCTTGATCCACTTCGACGCGCGTGGCGAGGAGCCCGCCGGGTTGGCCGTGCTCAAGGGCGACGCGCGGCTGGCCGACGTGTTACGCCGTGCGGTGTTGTCGCACGTGGCCAAACCGAGCGACGACGTCGTCGCGATCATCGATACTCGCCGCTACCGGATCGGCGCGCACCACCTGCGCCGCTACGTCGACGACGCGCGGCGCGCGCTCGACACCGGGCTGCGTTGGTCGCTGGCCCGCGAGCGCCTGCGACAGCAGGTCGCCGAGGACGTGCGCCGCCAGCGCGAGGACCGCGGCGGGGCGCCGACCGACGCCGAGACGAAGCGGGTCGCCCGCTCCCCCGCCGTCCGGGCGTGGCTCGACGAGGTGTGGCCGGAGCTCTCGGCGCCGGCCCTGCTGGCCCGCCTCTATGCCGACGCCGACTTCTTGCGCCGGTGCGCCCCGTCGCTGTCCGACGACGCCCGCGCTGCGCTGTTCCGGGCCGCGCCGAAGTCCGTGCGCACGATCCGCTGGACTCCTGCCGACGTCGTCCTGCTCGACGAGCTGGACGCGCTGATCAACGGCACCGACACGTTCGTGCACGTGGTCGTCGACGAGGCGCAGGACCTCTCGGCCATGCAGTGCCGCGTCGTCGCCCGCCGCTGCCCGCTCGGCTCGCTGACCGTGCTCGGCGACCTCGCCCAGGCTACGACGCCGTGGGCGCCGGGGTCGTGGCCGGCCACGCTCGAGCACCTCGGCTCGCCGGGGGCGCCCGTGCGGGCATTGACGGCGGGGTACCGCGTGCCGGGCGAGGTCCTGGAGATCGCGAACCGGCTGCTGCCGCACATCGCGCCCGACGTGCCGCCCGCGACGTCCATCCGCCAGGGCGAGGGCGCGTTCCAGCTCGCGCCCAGCGGCTCGGTCGTCGACGAGGTGCAGTCCTGCCTGACGGTGCCCGGCTCGGTTGGCGTGATCGTGCCGGACAGCCGGGTGATGGGAGTGCTGAACGCCCTGCGCGCGGCAGGCGTGGACGCACACGCGCTGGACGAGGACGTCGACCCGTCCGTCGCCGTGGTGCCGGCGTCGGCGGCCAAAGGTCTGGAGTTCGACTCGGTCGTCGTGCTCGAACCTGCCGGCATCGTCGCGGGCGAAGCGTCACGGGTCAACGGCCTGCGCCGGCTGTACGTCGTGCTGACCCGCGCCGTCTCGCGGCTGCGAGTCGTGCATGACGAGCCGCTGCCCGTCGAGCTCGGTCAGCTGGGGTAGGCGCTCGGGTACGACGACGGGTCGGGCAGGTTGTGGGCCGTATCGGCGATGACCGCGAAGATGATGACGAACCAGATGATCACCAGGACGAACAGCACCGCGCCGATGATCACGCCGATCAGGCCCCACGTCCGCGCATCGCGCGACGCCTGCTCGGCACCAGCGCGGTTGCCGGCGAACCAGAACGTGTCGACCTTGTTGGCGTAGATGAACGACGGGATCGCGAGCGGCCAGAAGGTGAAGATCGCGGCGATCGCCCAACCGATGTTCGACGACGGTTTCTCGTGCGGCGGTGCGGGTGGGGCCGCAGACCCGTAGGGCGGGTAGCCGTACGGCGGATACGCCGGCGGGAAACCGTACGCCGGTGGATAGGCGTACCCCGGGGTCGGTGGCGGCGGCCCGCTCGACTTGTCAAAAGACACCCGCTGCTCATCGGTCACATCTCATGGTGACCCACAACCGGTGGCGGTGACGCATCGAGGCGGCAGCGGTCCGCACGTCGTAATCGGGGCAACGTTCCGAAGCGAGGACACCACTCATGGGCGGTTTGCTCTGCCCACGTGGACCGGGCACGTGCCCCCGGAGGTGGGCAGAGCAAATGGGCCGGAGAACGTGGGTTCTCGGGTACGTCAGCGGCGGTACGTCAGCGTCGTTCGGGTCACGGTGTCGCTGACGACCTGGCCGGTCACGGTGCCGGTGACGCCCCGGTAGGTGCCCTGGCCGCCGGTGATCGTGCCGTAGATCGTGGTGCTGTGGCGGGTGTCGAAGCGGAACCGGGCGCGCAGCGTGCCACCGTTGCGGAAGAACGTCACGTAGCCGGTCACCACGCCGGTGCTCTCGTGGTACCGGCCGGACGAGCTGTCGCTGCCGATGAGCTTGCCGTGCGCGACGTCGCGGGAGAAGTCGACGTAGTTGCCGCCGGCGAGCTGGTAATCCTGCACGGTCCGTGAGTCGAAGCGCTGCGTGTGCACCTTCGCGCTCGCCGCCGAGGCGTCCGCCGTCGCGACGCCCATGCCGGCTCCGACGGTCGCCACCACGAGCGCTCCCACCCCGATCGTGCGGGCGTGCTGCAGTCCTGTTGGTCGTGTCATGTCGTTCCCCTTGTCGTTGCGTGGGCCACCAGGCGGGAGCCGTGGTCGGAACATTAGGAACGCCGACACGTCACGGGCGTCAGCACGAGGAACGATCTTCGCCGCCCGCTCTCCGCCGTGCGGAGGACACCGGGCTACGAGCTAACCGGGCGAGCGGGTGACGAAGCCACACTCGTAGGCCGCGACCACGGCCTGGACGCGATCCCGGACGCCGAGCTTGGCCAGGATCCGCGCGACGTGGGTTTTCACTGTCGACTCCGCGACCACGATCTCAGCAGCGATCTCGGCGTTCGACAGCCCGCGGGCGACGAGCCGCAGGACGTCCAGCTCGCGGTCGGTGAGGCTGCGGACCCGCGCCGGCGTGCCTTCCACCTCGACGTCCTGGGTGGCGACGAACCGTTCGACGAGGCGACGGGTGATCGACGGCTCGATCAGCGCGTCGCCCTGAGCCGCGGCGCGCACGGCGGCGACCAGCCGCGTCGCAGGAGCGTCCTTGAGCAGGAAGCCGTACGCACCGGCGCGCAACGCACGCGCGACGTATTCGTTCTGGTCGAAGGTGGTCAGGATGACGACCCGCGGAGGGTCCGGCAGCGCCGTCAACTGCTCGGTGGCGCTCAGCCCGTCCAGCTCGGGCATGCGGATGTCCATGAGCACGACGTCGGGACGGGTGGCGCGAACGGCACCGAGCGCGGCGACCCCGTCGGCGGCCTCACCGACCACCTCGATGCCGGGCTCGGACTCGAGGATCACGCGAAACCCCGCGCGCAACAGCTGCTGGTCGTCCACGATCAGCACCCGGATCGAGGCGGCGTCGTTCACGCCGCCATCCTCGCACCGCCCGTCCGCCCCGTGTCGTCCTCAGGGATGACGCCGCCGGCGAAAGACCGCTCCCGGTACGGACGACCGCAGCCCCCGTGGTTCCTAGCGTTTGCGGCGAGTCGACCACCGCGGCCGGCCGCTGATAAAGGGGAATCCCATGTCCACTCTGTTCGCCGGCGTCCGTCGGGGAGACGTCGCCCTCGCCACCCTGCTCACCGCTCTCGGGGTGCTGCTGATGGTGGAGAACATCAACTCGACCGACCACAGCACGCGCGTCGACTCGCACTCATGGCTGCTGGTACCGGTGTTCGCAGCCGCCACCGTGCCGATCCTGTGGCGTCGGCGGAACCTGTTCGCGGTGTACGCGGCCACAGCGGCGGCACTCGCCGTCCACACCGTCGCCTTCGACTGGGTCGTGCGCTGCGGAGCCGGCCTCCCCCTCGCATTCGCGCTGTCCTACGCCGCGGGCCGCCTCGAGCGCGGGCGGCACGCCGTCATCGGACTCATCGTGACGGTTGGGCTGCAGGCCCTTGTGCTGGTTCGGGACTCCGCCGCAGGATTGGGCATTCTGCCGGTGACCGCGGGGATCAGTGTCGTGTTCTGGGGCATCGGAATTTGGCTGCAGCGGCGCTCGCAGCCCGTTGTCATCGTCGACACGGGCGCGCCCGTCGCCGTCGGAACGCGCGGCTGACGGGGCGACGGGAGTTCGCGATGAGTTCGGTGCTCAGCGGCGTCCGCCGCTCCGACGCGATCGCTGCCGCCCTGCTCTGCGCGCTGGCGGCATGGCTCGCGGTGGAGAACGTCCTCAGCCACGACACCTCGACGCGGGTCGACTCGCACTCGTGGCTGGTGGTGCCGGTTGCCGTCGCGGCCGCGGTGCCGGTGCTGTGGTGGCGGCGCTCGCTGGTCGTCGCCCTCGCCGTCTCGTGTGCTCTGATGGGTATCCACGTGCTGGCCTTCGGCGCGCTCGTGCGCTGCGGTTCGGGCCTGCCGCTGACCTTCGTCCTCGCGTTCGTCAGCGGGATGGAGCAGCGCACGCGGCGGTCCGCCACAGCCCTGGCCCTCACCTGCCTGCTCGGGACGCTCGTCCTGGTCCGGGACACCGCCGCCGGCGTCGGCCTGCTGCCGGTGGTCCTGGCGATCTCGGCCGTGCTGTGCTGCATCGGCCGCGTGACCGCCCAGCGCTCGCGCATGGCCGCGGACCTTCGGCAACGCAATGAGGAGCTGCGTCGGCTGCGCGACGAGCGGGCCGCACTCGAGGTCGGTGAGGAGCGGCTGCGTCTGTCGTCGCGGCTCCAAAGCCTGCTGGACGAGCGACTCGCCCAGCTCGAGGCGACGGCCGACAGCGACGGCACGGCCCGCGCAGCTGCCGACACCAAGGTTGTGCTCGCCACCCTCGAGGACGAGGGGCGGCGCACGCTCGGCGAGATGCGCGAGATCGTCGGTGTGCTGCGCGGCGGCGACGTCGCCCTGGCACCGGCTCCGTCGGTGGCCCACCTGGACGCGTTGCTGTCGCAGTACCTTGCCGACCAGGACGGCGAACGGCTGCAGATCTCCGGGAACCCCCAGCTGCTGCCGGCCACCGTCCAGCTGTCGGCATATCGGATCGTCGAGCACCTCGTCGTGGCCCTGGCCACCGACCGGGCGGCGCAGGTGCGGGTCGCGGTGACCTTCCTCGACGACGCGTTGGAGATCAAGGTCCGCGGCCCGCTGCCGCGCGGCGGCGACCTGCGCGCCGCGGTGGGGCGCGCTCGCGAGCGCGCCCGCCTGCACGCCGGGACCCTCGAGATGCGCACGACGCGGGGGCAGGCGCGGGTGACGGCCCTGCTCCCGGTCCACGGCGCCGGTTGATGCCGTGCGGTCCTGGCCGGCGTTCGGGGCCTCGTGGCGGCTGGAGCTGGTGGTCGGGGTCGCCGCGACGGTGGTGAGCGTCGTGCCCATTGCCGCCCACCCGCCGCACGGGCTTGCCGGGTGGGCTGGTGCGGCCTGCATTGTCGTGGGCTCGGTGCTGCTCGCCGGGTGGCGCAGGCTCCCAATGCCCGTCCTGGCCGTGGGGGCGTTGTTGCTCGCCGCGCCGCTGGTCCTCGGTCCGGATCCGAGCAACTTCGTCCTGCTCACGATGACCGCGTATGCGGCCCTGGCCGCGGAACGGTATTCCGGCCGGGCGGCGTGGTGGGCGGGGGCGGCCTGCCTCGGCTACGTGGTGCTCCTCTACGTCGTCTCCGGCGAACGCAGCATCGGCATCGTCATGCTGACGTTGCCCGGCTTCCTGGCCGGCACAGCACTGCGCCTGCGTCGGGAGACCGGCGAGGCCCTTGCCGAACGCGGCCGTGAGTTGGAGCTGGAACGGGACCTGTTCGCGGAGCTGACCGTCCGCAACGAGCGGGTGCACATCGCCGCCGAGCTGCACGACATCGTCGGGCACGCGCTCAGCGTGATGGTCGTGCAGGCCGCCGCGGGGCAGCGGCTCGTCGACCGCGCACCGGAGCGGGCCAACGCGTCGCTGTCGGTGATCGCCGAGTCCGCCCGGCAGGGGCGCGCGGACCTGCAACGCCTGATCGAGCTGCTCGTCGGGGGCCAGCTGCCGGAGCCTGATCTGACGCTCGTCGACGAGCTGGTCGAACGCGCGGCCCGCAGCGGCCTGCCCGTCACTCTCCGGCTCGAGGGCGACCGCAGCGGCTTCGACGACCGCACCGCGCACCTGGTCTACCGCGTCGTGCAGGAGAGCCTGACGAACGCCCTGCGGCACGCCCAGAGCGCCGACGTCCGGGTGCTGATAAGGACAGATCGAGTGGCGCGACGGGTGACCGTCCGGGTGGAGAACGACCCCGCCCCCGGCCCGGCGCGGCATCCCGTGGCCGGTGGCGGGCGCGGGCTGATCGGCCTGCGGGAACGGGTGCTGGCGCTGGGCGGCACCTTCACCGCCGGTCCGTACGCCGGCGGCGGGTGGGCCGTGGCGGCCGAGCTGCCACGCCAGTGACGCCGGTCACGGATATGGTAGGAACCCCTGGGTAGTCCGGCCGGTGCGCCACCCCTGTACCAACGGACCACCTACGCGACTGAGCTCGTCCGTGCGGCCACCCCGCCCGGCGTTCACGCAAGGAGAGGTGCCGCGCATGTCCGAACCCGAATCACCCGAACACCTGCTGGCCGTCAATCCGGAGCCGGATCTCGTCCAGCTGCTGACGCCCGAGGGCCAGCGCGTCGAGCACCCGGACTACCCGCTGTCGATCACCGACGACGAGATCGGCGCGCTCTACCGCGACCTCGTCCTCGTGCGGCGCATCGACTCCGAGGCCATCGCGCTGCAGCGTCAGGGCGAGCTCGGCCTGTGGGCCAGCCTGCTGGGCCAGGAGGCCGCGCAGATCGGCGCCGGCCGGGCGCTGCGCGCCCAGGACATGGCCTTCCCGACCTACCGCGAGCACGGCGTCGCGTGGTGCAAGGACGTCGACCCGCTGACCCTGCTCGGCCTGTTCCGGGGCACGAACCTCGGCGGCTGGGACCCGCTGGCCAACAACTTCGGCCTGTACACGATCGTCATCGGCGCGCAGACGCTGCACGCCACGGGCTACGCCATGGGCGTGGTCCGCGACGGCGCGGTCGGCACCGGCAACCCCGACCGCGACACCGCCGTCCTCGCCTTCTTCGGCGACGGCGCGTCCAGCCAGGGCGACGTCAACGAGGCCTTCGTCTGGGCCGGCGCCGGCAACCTGCCCGTCGTCTTCTTCTGCCAGAACAACCAGTGGGCCATCAGCGAACCGGTCACCACACAGAGCCGGGTGCCGCTCTACCGGCGGGCCAGCGGGTTCGGCTTCCCCGGCGTACGGGTCGACGGCAACGACGTGCTCGCCTGCCTGGCCGTCACCCGTAAAGCCCTCGACGATGCCCGCAGCGCGCAGGGCCCCACGTTCATCGAGGCCTTCACCTACCGGATGAACCCGCACACCACGAACGACGACCCGCGCCGCTACCGCCTGGGCAGCGAGGGCGAGACCTGGAAGCTCAAGGACCCGATCGAGCGGGTGCGCGCCTACCTCACCCGGGAGGCCGGCTTCGGCAAGTCCTTCTTCGACGGTCTGGAGGACGAGGGACGGGCGCTGGCCGAGCGCATCCGCGCCGGCTGCCGCACGCTGCCCGACCCGTCACCCGCGTCGGCGTTCGAGCACGTCCACGTGACCATGACCGACGACCTGCGCGAGCAGCGGGATGCCTTCGTGTCCTTCGTCAGCGAGGTCAGCGCATGACGACCATGACGATGGCCAAGGCGCTCAACGAGGGCTTGCGCAAGGCCATGGAGGCCGACCCCAAGGTCGTGATCATGGGTGAGGACGTCGGCAAGCTCGGCGGCGTCTTCCGCATCACCGACGCGCTGCAGAAGGACTTCGGCGAGGACCGCGTCATCGACACGCCCCTGGCCGAGTCGGGGATCATCGGCACCGCGGTGGGCATGGCGATCCGCGGGTACCGGCCGGTGTGCGAGATCCAGTTCGACGGGTTCGTCTTCCCCGGTTTCGACCAGATCGTCAGCCAGGTCGCCAAGTTCCACAACCGCTCGGCCGGTCAGGTCAAGATGCCGATCACGATCCGTATCCCGTCCGGCGGTGGCATCGGCGCCGTCGAGCACCACAGCGAGTCCGTCGAGACGTACTTCGCGCACACCGCAGGGCTCAAGGTCGTCGCGTGCGCCAATCCGTCCGACGCCTACTGGATGATCCAGGAGGCGATCGCCGACGACGACCCGGTGATCTTCATCGAGCCCAAGCGGCTCTACCATGCGGCCAAGGCCGAGATTGCCGACGAGCCGTTCCCGCTGTACTCGGCGCAGGTCGTGCGCCCGGGTGAGCACGTCACGCTAGCCGGCTACGGGCCGACCATGCCGACGCTGCTGGAGGCCGCAAAGACGGCGGCCGGCGAAGGGCTGGAGCTCGAGGTCATCGATCTGCGCTCGGTGTCGCCGCTCGACATCCCAACGGTCGTGACGTCGGTGCAGCGGACCGGCCGGCTGATCGTGGTGCACGAGGCGCCGCAGAGCTTCGGGGTCGGCGCCGAGCTGGCCACGCGCGTGACCGAGCAGGCGTTCCACTCCCTCGAGGCGCCGGTGCTGCGAGTGACGGGCTACGACACCCCGTACCCGCCGAGCCGCCTCGAGCACGACTGGCTGCCCAACCTCGACCGCGTGCTCGACACCGTCGACCGCATCCTGGAGTTCTGATGACCGTCGAGCAGTTCAGGCTGCCGGACCTGGGCGAGGGCCTGACCGAGGGCGACATCCTGTCATGGGCGGTCGCGGTCGGTGACACCGTCGAGGTCAACGACACCATCGCCGAGGTCGAGACGGTCAAGGCCGCCGTCGAGTTGCCGTCGCCGTACGCGGGCGTGGTCACCGCTCTGCACGCCGCGGCCGGCGAGACCGTACCGGTGGGTACGCCCATCATTTCCATCGACGTGGGCGGTACCGACGCACCTGCGGCCGCCGCAGACCTCGTCCCGGCGTTGCCGACCGCGGGCGGGGTCGACGACGAGCAGCAGCTGACGCTCGTCGGGTACGGGCCGCGCGAGGAGACCGGCCGCCGCCGGCGCCGGCGTCCCGAGGCCACGGTAGCGGCCGCGCAGGCGAGCTTCAACCTCCCGCCGGCCAGCGCGCCGCATCCCGCACCCGAGCCCGAGATCGTCGAGCCGGCGCCGGTCGACGCCGGCCGGCGCGTCCTGGCCAAGCCGCCGGTGCGCAAGCTGGCCAAGGAGCTCGGCGTCGACCTGAGCACGGTGTCGCCAACCGGGCCGCACGGCACGATCTCGCGCGCCGACGTGCACGCCGCGGGTCGAGTGGACAGTTCCGCGCCGAGTGGTCAGCTGCACGTGACCACTCGCGCCACAAGTGACCACTCGCGCGAGACGCGCGTCCCGATCAAGGGCGTCCGCAAGCACACCGCGGCGGCCATGGTCGCCTCGGCGTTCACCGCCCCGCACGTCACCGAGTTCATCACCGTCGACATCAGCGCGACGATGGAGCTGCGCGACCGGGTGGCGGCCCGTCGCGAGTTCCGCGACGTCAAGGTGTCGCCGCTGCTGTTCGTCTCCCGCGCGGTCCTGCGCGCCCTCGCCCGGACGCCCGAGCTTAACGCGACCTGGGACGACGCCGCCCAGGAGATCGTGCTCAAGCACTACGTCAATCTGGGCATCGCCGCCGCCACGGAACGCGGATTGATCGTGCCTACCATCAAGGACGCGCACGAGCTGACGCTGCTCGACCTCGCCCGCGCGATGGCCGAGCTCACCGACATCGCGCGGGCCGGCAAGACCGCCATGGCCGCGCTCACCGGCGGCACGTTCACGATCAGCAACGTCGGGGTGTTCGGGGTCGACACCGGCACGCCGATCCTCAACCCGGGCGAGTCCGGGATCCTCGCCTTCGGCGCGGTCCGCCGAACGCCGTGGGTCGTCGGCTCCGGCGACAGCGAACGCATCGAAGCGCGGTGGGTCACCCAGCTGGCCGTGTCCTTCGACCATCGGATCGTCGACGGTCAGCAGGGCTCGCAGTTCCTGGCCGACGTCGCCGATGTGCTGCACGATCCGGGGTTGGCGCTGCTCTGAACTTCCGTCGCCCCTCCGCTAGCGTGATCGACCAACGCGCGGCGGAGGGGGTGACGGCAGGGCATGAGCGACGAGCGCACCGGCGCGGGCGGCGGCGGTAGACGCCCGTACAACCGCCCGCGTCGCTATACGCTCGCCACGCCTGTCACGAGTGCCGTCGACCCGGTTGCACCCGGCCCGGCGCCGGACCCGGCCCACGAGCCGTACGCCTACTCCGGTACGTGGGAGCACTCACCTGCCTACCCGCCTGCACCCGTCTCCGCCGGCCCGTCCCGGACGCAGTCGACACGCGGTCTGCTGATCGGCGTCGCGGTCCTCGTCGTCATCGCCGCTGTGGGCCTCGTTGTGGGCCTCGTTGCGGGGCTCTCCGGCAACGACGACGCGACGCTCGTCGGTGCGTCGTCCGCGGGTCCGCCGCCTGCCGCCTCGACCAGCGCCGCCTCGACCGGCGCCTCGGCGAGCGAGGTCTGTACCCGGCTGGGCAGCACGTCGCCGTTCCGGTTCTTCGTCGCCGAGCCGCACCCGGCCGAGCGGATGCCCGCCTCCTACGTAGAGCCGCAGGCCGGGTCCAAGGTCGGCGTCTGCGTCGGGCGCTTCCGTGCGGGTGCCGGCGCGGGACGCGGCCGCTTCGCCTACCTCGCCCAGTACGAGCGGTTGCCGGCCACGAAGTACGCCCTGCGGCTGAAAACCCTCGGGTGGGTGCTCGTCCCTACCCTGCCGAACCCGACCTACCGCAACCAGCTGACCACCACCGTCACGCTCGTGCAGCAGGGCACGGCGCTCGTCACCGTGGTGGGCACCGGGAACTGAGGCGCCCTGTCGACTGCTGTTCATCCAGGCGTCGGGTAACGCCCCGCCGCGACGCGGTAGACATGGCGCTGCCGTCACCTGCCAGGAGCGCCCATGCCTCGTCGACCTGTCCGCCGATCCTTCATCGCGGTCGCCGCCGCACTCACTGCTGCGGCTGGTGCCGTGGCCCTCGCCTCAGCGCCGGCGGCCACCGCCTCGCCGCCAGGGCCTGTCCGGCCGTCGCGGGCGTGCTCGCCGTCGACGTACGCGCTGGGCTACAGCGACGCGCTGAACAAGCTGAGCTACGACGGCGCCACGCTGGGCGGGCTGTCGTCACTCGCCTACGACGCGCGGTCACGGGCGTGGGTCTCGGCGGTCGACAACCACGCGAGCGATCCGGCCCGCATCTGGTTCTTCCGCGATCTGGCCGACCCGCGGGTGGTGCGCGACCCGCTCGTGCTGCGCCGGCCCGACGGGACGCCGTACAACGGCATGGACTCCGACAACGAGGGCCTGGCCGTGCTGCCGAACGGCAACTACCTGGTCAGCTCGGAGACCGAGCCGTCCATCCGGATCTTCGGCCGCGACGGGGTGCAGCGCGCCTCCCTCCCGGTCCCGGCCCGCTTCGCCGTCACGCCGGCCGGCGAAGCCACCGCCAATGCCACGCTGGAGGGACTGTCGATCAGCCCGCGCGGCGACGAGATACTGGCCGCCATGGAGGGCCCGTTGTCGGGCGACACCAGCCCGACGGACGCCACCGAACACCGCTTCCTCGTCTACGGCGCGGGCCGGCACGGCCGCTGGACGTTGCGTAAGCAGATCGCCTATCGCACCGAAGCCGGGCAGCGGGTGCCCGAGGTTGCGCTCTACGGCGAGAACTCCTTCGTGGTCGAGGAGGCGTCGTTCGACGTCGCCACCGGCAACGAGGTCCGCCTCTACGCCGTCACCGGGCTCGACCGGGCTCGCGACGTCAGCGCCGTGCCCGACCTGGCCGCGGCCCCGGGCGTGGCAGTACCCAAGACCCTGCTGGCCGACCTCGTGCACTGCCCGACCCTCGGCGCGCCATCGCTCGAGACGCAGGCCAACCCGCTGCTCGACAACTGCGAGGGCCTGGCCGTGACCACGCCGCGGCTGCCCGGCGGGTTCCGCGGCCTGGCACTCATCAGCGACGACAACTTCAGCGCCACCCAGACGACCCGGGTGCTCAACCTGGTGGCCCGCCTGCCCTGACCGGCAGTACGACGTCGACCCGAGCGAGCGGGTCAGCGCAGCGAGAACTACCCGGGCAGCTGACGGGCACAGGTTCGGCCGTGTCTGCCATCCGCTGACGAGTTGGCGGCTCACACATCGGCGACTGGGGCGTCTACCAGGAGGAGCACCGCCCACCTCACCGAAAGGCCTCCCATGACGCTCGTGAAGCCGCAGACGCACCTGCACGTGCAGGCCATCGACACCGGTCACCTCGACCAGGTCCGCACCTCCGGCACCGACGGTCACGGCAACCGCGTCCGACCCTTCGCCGCCGCGGGCGGCGGCGGCGAACCGCTGCGCTGCTGCCTGCGCTACGCACGCGAGGGCGAGCAGATCGCGCTGATCTCGTACGCGCCGTTGGACCACCCGTCAGTATGGCGGGAGGTCGGTCCGGTCTACATACATGTCGCACCGTGCGGCGGGTACCGATCCGCCGGTCTGCCCGAGGAGCTGGCCACCGGTCCGCGGGTCCTGCGGACGTACCGTGCCGACGCAACGATGAACTACGACCACAACACCCTCGTCGCCGACGACGCGGATCTCACGCCGATCATCGAACGCCTGCTCGCTGAGCCCGACGTCGACACCGTGCACGTGCGCACTGTCGTGCCGCAGTGCTTCCTGTACTCGGTGACGACGCGGTAGAACGAGAACCCAGCCCGCTACGGCGAGGCCGTGATCACGACCGGGGACGGGACACCGTTCGAGTCACTGCGCTGGCCGACGAAGACGCAGGAGCTCGTCGCATCGCAGAACACGTGATCGGTCGCCGACCACGTCGCGGCCGCAGTCCGCAGGCGGCCGTTCTGCAGGAAGAACACCCGATCCCTGCCTGAGTTGTCGGACGCGTGCCCGCCGCAGATGCCGCTGGTCGAGCAACTGACGCTCCCGGGGGACACTCCGGAGCCGCGCAGCGACGGCGTACCGAAGCCGACGTTGCCGTCGGCGATGTTGATGATCACTGCGGGGCCAGGGTAATAAACCGCGTCCTCCGGGTTGTCGATCGTCCCCGGGGTGACCGACTCGAATGCGGCGACAGCGACGCACCGTCCACCGGAGTAGCACGACAGCCCGCCGGTCTGCAGGTCATGACTGGTGCCGCTCGACGGCGCCTGCGATGGGTGCTTGACCAAACGGAACGTCCACTCGCCGTCGCGGTAGAACATCGTCGCGGTGCTCACCGTCGTGTTGGATCTGTCGATCGTGTTACTCACCATGGTGCAGGTGGCGTCCGGCGCGCAGGCCACGGTGCCCACAAAGAACCCGTCGGGCAGCCGGGTTGCCGTCCAGGTGCCGTCGCGCAGGACCCACAGCCGCGACGTCCCTGACGCGACGCAGAATCCGGCCGCGGGGCAGATCGGGTCATTGAGGACGTCCGTGCCCAGCTGCGGGACGGTCATCGGCGTCCACCGGCTGCCGTCCCACTGTTCGACGAGTGTCTGGTCAATGGGGTACGAGCCGTGCCCCTCGAACCCGGTGGCCAGGCAGAAGGTGGGCGAGGCGCAGGAGACGGCGGTCAACCGGCCCGCGGAGAACCCGGGGTCGAGCGGTGCTACCTGCGCCGTCCACGTGCCGCCCCTGAACCGTTCGACGAGCGCCCGCGCAGACCCCCCGTTAAGGTCCGTGCCGACCGCGAAACAGGACCCCGAGGCCGGACACGAGATGCCGTTCACCTGCTGCTCCTCGCCTCCCGGCGCATTCGGCGCGTGCACCGTGGTGGTCTTCGCGCCGTACCCGGTGCCGAGCAGGACTGTGTCGACGGCGCCCTTACCGGACTGGTAGTAGCCGGCGATACCGCACCAGCGGGCCGTCGGACAGGACACGAAGTCCGTACTCGTCACCGAGCGTGCGACCTGACGAGCGGTTGCGTCCTTCGGAAGCGGGATGCGTTGTGCAGCAGACACGGTGGGGCCCACCGTGACCCGAGCGGTGGCCGCTCGGGAAGGGATGAGCTCGCTGTCGTGCGCGAACACTGCGTAGGTGTAGGTCCCGGCCGGCACAACATCGAGGAACGAGGTGACGGGGGCGACCGCGTCGACCACGAGCGTGCCGTCGGTCGCCGAACTCGGCGCCTTCGTGCCGCTTCGCCGTCGGATCGTGACGCCTGCATACGCGGCCGGCGTCGGCCGCTTCCAGCTGAGCTGGACGCCGCCCACGGCGCGACTCGCCGTCAGCGAACTCACCCCGGCCGGCGGGGTGGAGCTGCGTCCGAGTCGGGACAGCCGGTGGACGAACGCCGCCATGGCTTGCCGCTCGACGGGCTCGGCCGGCTGGAACCGCCCGTCGGGGAAGCCGGTGGTGATCTTGTGGGCGGCCAGCCACGAGACGTCCCGGCAGAACACGCTCTTCGCCGGCACGTCCTTGAAGGCCGCCGCGGCGCAGGTGCCGCGGGTGGAGCTGGGCACCTGCAGGCGGTGGAGGAACGCAGCCGTCGCCTGTCGGGACACCGCGGCACCAGGACGGAATCGCCCGTCGGCG
The DNA here is from genome assembly GCF_964244045.1 of uncultured Jatrophihabitans sp. Lineage (NCBI taxonomy): Bacteria > Bacillati > Actinomycetota > Actinomycetes > Jatrophihabitantales > Jatrophihabitantaceae > Jatrophihabitans > uncultured Jatrophihabitans sp. The sequence continues at coordinate 75,248 of NZ_CAXTHK010000015.1, forward strand.
TACCCAGTGGTGATGTTCTTCGAGACGAGCCAGGTAACGGCCGCACAGAACGGGGAGGTGGCAGGGACGTCCGGGAACGGTGCGCTGCTGCAGGTCGTCGGGGCGGCAGCGCCGTTGCGATAGCGGTAGAGCAGCGCGGCCATCGCCTGCCGGCTCACGGCGGACCCGGGGTGGAAACCGCCGTCGGCGTAACCGCCGGCGATTCCCTGAGACACCAGCCACGAGACGTCGCCGTAGAACGCTGCTGTCGGCGGGTAGTCCCGGAACGACACGTCCAACGCCGTGCTCGATGACGTCGAGCGACTAGACCCCTCGTAGTCGGCGGTCAACACGTGTGCGCCGACGGGGAGAGCCCTGACCCCGCCCGCCGGCAACGTCAGGGACGCAACACCTGCGACGAGGGACACGGAGCCGAGGGTGGTGTCGCCTTCGTGGAAGGTCACCGTGCCGGTGCCGGTGCCGAGAACCTCGGCGCGCAGGGTCACCGACCTGCCGGCCGCAACGATTCCTGTCGGCGACGTGGTCAGCGTTGTGCTCGTCGGGGCGTCCGCGAGCGCCGGCGACGCAGGCACCAACCCCAGGACGGCCAGGGTGGTTACTGCGAGCAGGGTGTGGGCCTTGCGTGTCACCAACTGCCTCCAGGCATGCTCCATGCGACCAAGCGAAGGCATACCGTACATCTGTGCGAGGACGGGTTCGGGCGCCGGAGCTGCCGCGCGAGGCGTTCTGGGTGAACACCGAGCCGCTGAGCCTGGCGGCGCTACGCGGACGATTCGTGCTGCTCGACTTCTGGACGTTCGCGTGCGCGAACTGCTGGCACGTGCTCGACGAGCTGCGTCCGGTCGAGGCGCAACTGGCTGATGTGCTCACTGTCGTCGGGGTGCACTCGCCCAAGTTCCCGCACGAGGCCGACGAGGACGCGCTGACAGCGGCAGTGGAGCGGGCCGGCATCACCCACCCGGTCGTCAATGATCCGCAATTGCACTCCTGGCGCCAGTACGCGATCAAGGCGTGGCCGACGCTCGCGCTGGTCGACCCTGAGGGTTACGTGATCGCACAGGCCGCCGGCGAGGGGCAGGCGGGCGCGCTGGCCATGGTCGTCGCCGACCGGCTGTCCGAGTACGAGGAACGCGGGACCCTGCGGCGCGGGTCGATCGGGACGCAGCTCGCCACTCCCCCGCACACCGAGCTGCGCTTCCCGACGTCTGCGATCGTGCTGCCGGCCGCCCGCACCGGCCGCGGTGTCGACACGCTGCTCGTTGCCGATGCCGGTCACCACCAGCTCGTCGAACTCACCGCCGATGGCGCCACCGTGCTGCGCCGGATCGGCACCGGAACACGCGGTGCGCCGTTCGCCGAGCCGAACGGCGTGACGCTGCTGCCGCCCGGCGCGCCCTACGACGTGCTCGTCGCCGACACCGCGAACCACGTCCTGCGCGGGGTCGACCTCACCGGCGACCGCATCACCACGATCGACCTGCCGCACCTGCTCGCGGGCAGGCACACCATCACCGGCCAGGTGCCCACGGTGCTGTCGCCCTGGGACGTCGCCTGGTGGCCGGCCGCCGAGCGCGTCGTCGTCTCCGCGTCCGGCGTCCACCTGCTCCTGGCCTACGACCCGGCCGCCGACACCGCCGAGATCCTGGCCGGTACGACCGTCGAGGGCCTGCGCGACGGGCCGGCGCTCGACGGCTGGCTCGCTCAACCGTCGGGCCTGACCGTCGACGGCGACCGCCTGTGGTTCGTCGACGCGGAGACGTCCGCCCTGCGCTACCTCACCGTCGACGGCACCCTGCACACTGCGGTCGGCGAGGGCCTGTTCGACTTCGGGCTGGTCGACGGCCCGGCGAGCAAGGCGCGCATGCAGCACCCGCTCGGGGTGCACGTCCTGCCCGACGGTGCGATCGCCGTCGCCGACACCTTCAACGGCGCCGTCCGCCGCTACGACCCGGACACCAGCGAGCTGTCGACGCTCACCACCGGGCTCGCCGAACCCAGCGGGCTGGTGACGATCGACGGCACGATTCGTGTCGTCGAGTCGGCGGCGCACCGCCTCGTCCCCCTGGTCGAGACGGACGGACCGGATGGGACGGGACGACCGCACTCCATTCGGCCCGCCACCACGCTGCGGCCCGGCCCGGTCGCACTCACCATCGCCTTCACTGCGGCCCCGGGTCGCAAGATCGACGACCGGGACGGCCCGCCCATCCGCCTCGACGTCAGCGCAACGCCGCCCGAACTGCTGCGCGCAGGCGCCGGTGCCGGCACCGAGCTCGTCCGCACGGTGCAGTTGGCCGAGATCGACGGGGTGCTGTCGGTGACGGCTCAAGTCGCGTCGTGTGACGACGACACCGCGGAGCACACCGAGCACCCGGCCTGCTACCTCAGTCGGCAGGACTGGGGCATCCCGATCCGCACCGATCAGACCGGGGACACCGAACTGCGTCTGGTCCTGTTCGGCGAGTGACCGGCTTCAGCGGATCCGGATCGCGACCACCGCGACGTCGTCGTCGTGGCGCTCGGCAGCCGCGGTGAGTTGATCCACGATCTGCGAGGGCGACGCGTCGAGCGGCAACTCGCTGGTCAGCCGCGACAGCTCGGCCAGCCCTGCGTCCAGATCGGGCTCGTCGGCGAAGCCGTCGGTCAGCCCGTCGGTGAAGCAGATCAGCACCGAGCCGGGCGCGAGGTCGATGCTCGCGTCCTTCGGCCGCTGGGTGCCTGGGGGCATCAGCTTCGAGATGCCGATCATCGGGCCGCGACCGTCCTCGAGCAGCACCACCGAGCCGCCCGGCCGGCGAAGCAGCGCGGGCGGGTGCCCGGCGCTGGAGTAATGCAGGGTGGCCCCGTTGCTGCGCAGCATCAGCGTGCCGTAGAAACAGGTCGCCATGTAGTCGAGATTGCCGCCCTCGAGCAGCTCGTCGACCGCGGTGAGCACGGTCCACGGCTCGCTGCCCGGCCAGCCGTAGCTGCGCACGATCGTCGACAGCTTGCCCATCCGCGCCGCGGAATCGTAGTTGTGGCCCATGACGTCACCGACGACGACGCCCACCCCGGTGTGTCCACGCAACTCGAAGACGTCGTACCAGTCGCCGCCGACCGCGGCTTCGTCGGCAGCGGGCACGTAGGACGCTGCGACCTCCAGCCCGCCGATCTGCGGCAGCCGCGGCAGCAGGCTGCGTTGCAGCGTAGCGGCGGTGGCCCGCTCACGCGCCCACAGCTGGGTGTTCTCGAGCATCAGCCCGGCCCGGACGGCGAGATCCTGCACGAGCGCAAGCTCGGCGTCGCCGAACGCCGGCCGGGCGTCGTCGTTCATGACGCAGACGGCGCCGAGCACGCTGTGCCGTGCGCGCAGCGGCACCGCGAGCATGCTGCACAAACCCAGCTCACGATCGATGTCGAGATGTTCGACGTCGGAGATGCCTGAGACGTGATCGGGCGCCGTGCCGGTGTCGGCGATGACCAGGCCCCTGGACTCACCACGCAACACCCGCCACACCGGGCCGTTCGTCGGCAGGGCGTCGGGCAGCTGCGTCGCCAGCTCCTGAACGAGCTCGCCGACCCGCTGATCGGAGTCCTGCCGCTCGTGCCGCAGATACGGACGCTCGAGACGGCCGGCGTCGTCGAAGGTGTAGATCGCGCACGCGGAGCCGACCCGCGAGGTGAGCACCTGGCCTAGCACCTCGACGATCTGGCCCGGACGCTGCGCGGCGGCCATCCGCGAGGTGACGTCGGCGAGCAGCCCGAGCCGATCGGCAACCAGGGCCACCTGGGCAAGCGCGTCGTCGCGGCTGCGCTGGGCGGTGACCCGGGCCGTGACGTCGGCCTGGACACCGACGAAGTGCGTGACGTCGCCCCGCGCGTCGCTTACCGGCGAAATGGACAGCTCGTTCCAGAACGTAGAGCCGTCGTGACGGTAGTTCAGCAACGTCGTGGTGATAGACAGTCCCTCGGCGATCGCCGAGCGCATGTTGTCGATGACCGCGCGGTCGGTCTCGGGCCCTTGCAGGAAACGGCAGTTGCGCCCCAGCGCCTCCTCGACGCTATATCCAGTGACGCTGCTGAACGCCGGGTTGACCCACACCAGCGGGTTGTCGGGCTGCCGCGGGTCACTGATGGTGAACGCGACCTTGGTGGCCAGAACGGCCCGTTCGCGTAGCCCGACGGCGGATTCCTGGGCGCCGGCGATCAGCTGCGCTTTGCGGGCGGGCAGGAATGCGACAAGGGCTAGTGACGAGATGGGTTCCGGTGCGTCGGTAAGCGGCAGGCCAACCACCCATAGCATCTCGCGCTCGGCAGTGACTCGCGTCGCCCGGGCCGCCGTCACCGGTTCGCCCATGATGGGTTCTCCGGCGGCAACGCGCAGGAGGGACTCTGCCCCGCCGTGGACCTGGTTGCGGCCCTCGGGCAGGTCGCCCCCGTCGACGTCCTCGAGCCCCGCGGCGACCGACCATTCGTCGACCGGCATGGGCAGCCGACGGTCCGGGACGAGCTGCGCGGCGAGGTCGTTCGCGTAGGTCACGAGCCGTTGGTCGATGTCAACGATGAGCAGCGCGGCCGTGGCCTCGTGGACGACATGGGGCAGCAGCATGGTCCCGAACTGCGGGTCATCCGCGACCGGATCAGTGGCGGCGGCGCGGGTCGTACCGTCGGTCATAGACGGTGACTTTATAGGCCGCGATGCGATCCCGACGACTGTCGCGACAGCTGCGCTAGCGTCGAGGGTATGAGTTCTTCACATGTTCGCATCGGTGTCCAGCTCCAACCCCAGCACGCCCAGTACGCGGCCATCCGGCGGGCAGTCGCCGAGGCCGAGGACATCGGCGTCGACGTCGCGTTCAACTGGGATCACTTCTACCCGCTCTACGGGCCGCCGGACGGCGAGCACTTCGAGTGCTGGACGATGCTCGGGGCCTGGGCAGAGCAGACGTCGCGCATCGAGATCGGCGCGCTCGTCACCTGCAACAGCTACCGCAATCCCGAACTGCTCGCCGACATGGCCCGCACCGTCGACCACCTGAGCGACGGTCGGCTGATCTTCGGCATCGGCTCGGGCTGGTTCCAGCGCGACTACGACGAGTACGGCTACGAGTTCGGGACGGCCGGCGGCCGCCTGAACCAGCTGGCCGAGGACCTGCCGCGCATCGAGACCCGCTGGGCCAAGCTCAATCCAGTTCCGACGCGAGACATCCCGGTGCTCATCGGCGGCGGCGGAGAGAAGAAGACGCTGCGCCTCGTGGCCAAGCACGCCCATATCTGGCACTCGTTCAGCGACCTGGAGACCTTCGTGCGCAAGCAGGAGATCCTGGCCGCGCACTGCGGTGACCTCGGCCGCGACCCGGGCGAGATCGAGCGTTCGGTGGGCGCCCCGAAGGGCGACCCGGCCGAGGTCGGACCGCCGCTCGTCGATGCCGGTGCCTCGCTATTCACGATCGGCGTCGGCGGCCCGGACTACGACCTGTCCCAGCTCAAGAGCTGGGTCGAGTGGCGGGATTCGCTGTAGGGATGGCGCGCGCCCTCTGGTTCTTCCCCGTCCCGGACGAGTCCGAGCTGCCCGAGCGACTGCAAGGCCTGTTCGCGAAGGCTCGCGAAGCTGTCGGCATCGTGCCGAACGTCTTCCGCGGCTATGCCTACCGCCCCGAGCGGTTCTCGGCCTGGTTCGCGCACTACAAGCAGCTGCACGAACCGACGGAGAACCTCGACGAGGCCGACCGCGAGATGATCGCCGTGGTGGTCAGCGCCTACAACCGCTGCACCTACTGCATCGTCTCCCACGGCCACGCGCTGCGAAAGGCGCTCGGCGGACGGCTGGAAGACGGTGTGCTGGCCGACTACCTCGCCACCAACTGGCGACACGCCGGGCTCGATCCGCGCCGCCACGCCATCTGCGCCTACGCCGAGAAGCTCACCGCCCGCCCGCACGAGCTGACCGAGGCCGACCTGCAGCGCCTGGCGGACGTCGGGCTCACCAAGCACGAGGTGTGGGACGTCGTCGAGATCGCGTCGATGTACAACTTCACCAACCGGATGGCGCTGGCGACCGGTCAGCTGCCCAACGAGGAATACCACTACCTGGACCGCGGCTGAACCCGCGTAGCCCGAGGAGAGGAAGCGTCATGCCCACCGAGAAGTCGATGCTCGAGCACATCAACGAGCTGGTCGCCGAGGAGAAGCAGCTGCGCGCGTCGTCGGAGCACACCGACGACGATCGGACGCGGCTGCGTCACCTCGAGGAGCAGCTCGACCAGTGTTGGGACATGCTGCGCCAGCGCCGTGCCAAGACCGAGTTCGACCAGCCTGCCGACGACGTCAAGGAGCGCCCGGTCGGCGAGGTCGAGGGCTACCTGCAGTAACCCCTCACCCCGCGCTTGTCCGCTGAGATGGTCGTGATCCGGTCCGCGATCGCGACCACCTCGACGGACAAGCGCATCAGCAAGCGCATCAGGAGGTGACGTCCTTGCCGCCGAAGCGGGCCCAGGCCAGCGAGGCGAAGACCGCGACGTAGGCGAGGGTCACGAGCAGGCCGGTCCGCACGCCGTCGAGCACCATCGGATCGCGCAGCAGGTCGACCCAGCGCAGCCAGTAGTGACTAGGCAGCCAGCCGTGGACGACCCCCAGCTGCGGGATCGCATCGGCGACCTCGCTGGCGATGGTGAGCGTCAGGGTCGCCGCCATGGCCGCCACCGGCACCTCGGTCATGGTCGAGACGAACAGACCCATCGCCGCCACGGCAGCGATCATGACCGCGACGTAGCCGGCCACCAGCAGCAGCCGCACCAGCCCGGCGAGGTAGGACACCGTCGTGCCCGACAGCAGCGTCACGCGTCCGGCCGGGAAGAGCACGAGCCCGGACAGCAGGCCGGTGAGCGCCACCAGCGTCACGCACGCGACGCACCACACGACGGCGGCGGCGAACTTGACGGCCAGCAGCCGGGTTCGTCCGACCGGCACCGCGAGCAGGTAGCGAAGCGTGCCGCTGCTCGCCTCGCCGGCTACGGAATCACCGGCCACGACGGCAACGACCAGGGGCAGGAACACCGGGCTGGTCACGAGGAAGCCGGCCAGCGCGGCGAACAGGCCGTTGTCGGTGATGCCGCCGAAGATCGAGCCGTCGCTGCCGGAGTGCTTCGTCGACCTCACGGACACCGCGATCAGCACCGGCACCACGCCCAGGATTGCCAGCAGCACCTGATTGCGCCGGCGACGAAAGACCAGCGCGAGCTCCGAACGCAGGAAGCGGCCGGGCAGCTCAGCCACCGGAGTCCCTGACGTCGAAGCCGGCTCCGGTGAGTCCGACGAACTGCTCCTCGAGGCTCGGCCGGGCCACCGTGAACCCCCGCACGCCGACTCCGGCCCGCACCAGGGCGGCCACGACGTCCTCGGGTGCGGTTCCGCCGAGCAGGGCCGCCGTCCCGGCGTCGTCGGAGCTCACCTCGGCCAGGCCGAGCTCGCGCAGCACGGCGACGGCGCCGACCCGGTCGGCCGTCTCGACGTGCACCCGCTGGGCCTGGCGTTCGCGCAGCCGGGCCAGCGGGCCCTGCCACACCAGCCGGCCCGCGCTCATGACGCCGATGTCGGTGCACAGTTGCTCGACCTCGCTGAGCAGGTGCGAGGACAGGAAAACGGTGACGCCGTCGCGGGCCAGCTCGTCGACGAGGTGTCGGACCTCGCGGGTGCCCTGCGGATCGAGGCCGTTGGTCGGCTCGTCGAGCACCAGCAGGTCGCGCGGGCGCAACAGCGTGGCCGCGATGCCGAGCCGCTGGCGCATGCCCAGGCTGTAGGCGCGGTAGCGCTTGCCGGCCGCGGCGCCGAGCCCGACGCGCTCGAGCGCGTTGCCCACGCGTGCTGTCGCGGTGCGTGGGTCGGCAGTGCGGTCGGCGGCGTCGAGCCGGGCGAGGTTCGCGCGACCCGAGAGGTACGGGTGGAAGGCCGGCCCCTCGACGAGCGCGCCGACCCGGTGCAGGGCGTCGGACGCGGCGTCCTCGCCCAGCACCCGATGCGTGCCGGACGTCGGAAACACCAGGCCGAGCAGCATCCGGATGGTGGTGGTCTTGCCCGAGCCGTTGGGCCCGAGGAAGCCGTACACCGAGCCGGTCGGCACGGCGAGATCGACCGAGTCGACCGCGGCCACCGACGCGAAATGCTTGGTCAGGCCCACGGTGGTGATGGCCGACTCGCCCGCCACCGGCACAGCTACTTCGCGGCGGCGGCGTACAGCGCGGCGGGATCGACGGCACCGGCGAAGATCCGTCCCTTGCTGGTCACCAGGACGCTGACCAGGCTGGACTGGAGCAACCCCCCCGAACCCCACCGACCCGACACGGGGGTGAGCAACTGCTTGAGTTCGCCGTGCGAGACGTTCACCGCCTTGCGGGTGTCCAGTTCGACGACGCGCGTCCACCCGCTGCCGACGACCCGCGTCCCGGTGCCGACCATGCGCGCGATGTCGGCGCCCACCTCGAGCGGGCGGACGGCGGCTCCGGACGGCGGCGAGAAGGTGAAGAACGTCGTGGCCGGTGCGGTGAACCGAACGCTGGTGAAGGCGACGTCGATCGACGGGCTGCTGGAACCGCGCGCGTAGACCCGCACAGCAAGCGGCAACTTCGTCGAGGCGTCGACCGAGATCTGCACCGACGCGACGCGGGTGGCGCTGGTCCGCGGGGTGAGCGTGAGCTCGTAGGCATTGCGGTCGGCGATGCGTTCGCCCGTCCGCACCTGCACCTGCGTTGTCGGCGACACCGCGGCGAGCACCTGCGAGGCCAGCGCACTCGGGCTCACTGTGGGCGCGGCCGAGGCGATCGGGTCCGACGCCGGGCGCGCGGGCAGCACCGCGTGCTGCGCGACCCGGTCGGAGCTGTTCCACAGCCACAGCTGGCGCCCGGATCGGAAGATGTCGGTCTCGTCGAGGGCGCCGAGCAGAGCCACCCGCTGCTCGTCGGCCCCGCCGTACCAGACCTGGACGGTGTGCGAGCCGGACAGCAGCGCGGTCAACGGTGTGCGATCGCCGGAGCCGCCACCCAGCGAGGGGAGCTCGGGCAGACCGAGCGAGACCCGCGAGAGCACGGTGCCGGAGAAGCCGGTGGTGGGGGCGGCCTGGACGTCGGCGAGCAGTGCAGCCGGTGTCATGCGCGGCAGGCCTCTGGACTGGGTCGTGTCGGTCTGCAACACCACGGACGCCACGGCCACTATGCCGCCGATGCCCGCGGGCACCAGCCAGCGCAGGGCACGGTGCCGGGTCAGCACGGACGGGACGTTCACTGGTCCCAGCGTGCGGGGGATCCACTGTGATCGGGCTGAGCCTCTCCAGCGATCGCCAAGGTCCACCCTGGCAGTCTGACAACTGCTGAGTGCGGACTCAGCACAGGGAGGTCGACATGCGGTTACTGATCGTCGAGGACGAGATCCGGCTGGCGTCGGCCCTGCAGCGCGGGCTGGGCGCAGAGGGCTTCACCGTGGACATCGCGCACACCGGCCCGGACGGTCTGCACATGGCGCAGGAGACGACCTATGACGCCGTCATCCTGGACATCATGCTGCCGGAGCTGTCCGGCTACCGGATCATCGAGCAGCTGCGCGCGGCCGAGAACTGGGTGCCGATCCTGATGCTCACCGCCAAGGACGGCGAGTACGACGAGGCCGACGCGCTCGACCTCGGCGCCGACGACTACCTCACCAAGCCGTTCTCGTTCGTGGTGCTGCTGGCCCGCATCCGGGCACTGCTGCGCCGCGGCGTCAAACCCCGCCCGGCCGCCCTGACCGTCAACGATCTCGTCCTCGACCCGGCTGCGCACACCGTGCGCCGCGCCGACACCACCATCGACCTCACGCCGCGCGAGTTCTCGCTGCTCGAGTTCCTCATGCGCCGGGCCGGTGACGCGGTCAGCAAGGCCGACATCCTGCACCACGTGTGGGACGCCAACTACGACGGCGACGCCAACGTCGTCGAGGTCTACGTCGGTTACCTGCGCCGCAAGATCGACGTCCCGTTCGAGCGGCAGACGCTGCAGACCGTCCGCGGCGCCGGGTACCGCCTGACCCCCGAGGGCTGACGCCGGTGGCGGTCGGCCCGCGGATGATCGCAGGGTGATATCTGCGCTGACCTCCGTCCCGCGGCGGTGGTGGTCGCGCCAGTCGCTGCGCCGACGGCTCACCCTCGTCGCCACCGCGCTGTTCTCGGTCGCGGTGCTGACCGGCGCGATCCTGCTGCTGGTGCTGCAGCGGTACGCGCTCACCAGGGTGCTCGACCAGAACGCCAGCAAGACGGCGCGCGACATCGCGGTCCAGGTCCGCAGTGGCCGCCTGCCCCCCACCGTGGCGCCTACGACGAGTGGCATCTCTGCGGTGCAGGTGCTCGACTCGCGGCTCGCGGTGCTCTCGGCCTCGCAGGGCGCCGATCACTACGTCTCGCTGATCGGTCCGGAGCAGCTGCGTGAGGTGCGTAGCGGCTCGCGCATCGAGATCAACAGCACGACCTCCGATGCCCGGCTGCGGGTGCTCGGCAAGACAGTGGGGTCGCGCACGGTGGTCGTGTTCACCGACGTCAGCCGGGTCGATGACAGCCTGCGCATCCTCACCCGGGCCGCGCTGATCGGCGGCCCGCTGGCCGTGCTCGTCCTGGCCCTGGCCACCTACCTGGTGGTCGCGTTGACGCTGCGCTCGGTGGCCGCACTGCGCAACGGCGCCGCCGAGATCACCGCCGCGGGGCTGGCCGAACAGCGGCTCCCCGTGCCCAGTGCGCAGGACGAGATCCACCGCCTCGCGGTCACGCTGAACCGGATGCTCGACCGCATCGAGTCGGCCACCAGCCGGCAGCGCACCTTCGTCGGCGACGCAGCCCACGAGCTGCGCTCCCCGCTGGCCTCGATCCGCGTCCAGCTCGAGGTCGGCCAGCGGCTGAGCCACGCCTCAGGTCACGCCGATGACGGTTGGGACGAGCTCGTCGACGACGTGCTCGTCGACGTCGACCGGCTCGACCGGCTGGTCGAGGACCTGCTGGCCCTGGCCCGGTTGGACGAAACTGCCGGCGTACGGCGTCAGCCGGTCGCGTTGGACGAACTCGTCCGCTCAGTGGTCGACGGTGTGCACACCGACGCCGTCGTGGTGCGGGCCGAGACCGATGCCGCCGACGGGCCGGCCCTGACCGACGGCGACCCCGACGCGCTGCGGCGGGTGATCGTCAACCTCGTCAACAACGCGGTGCGCTACGCCCGCCACGAGGTCGTCGTGCGGGTCGCCACCGAGGAGGGCGAGGCGCGTGGCCGCGAGGCGAGCGGCCGGCGATGCATGCTCACCGTCCAGGACGACGGGCCGGGTATCGCCGAGGACGAGCGCGAGCGGGTGTTCGACCGCTTCTACCGCGTGCAGGAGTCGCGTTCGCGCGACACCGGCGGCACCGGGCTCGGCCTGCCGATCGTGCGCGACATCGTCCGCAGCCACGGGGGCCGTGTTTGGCTCACGGCGCGCGACGACGGGCACGCGGGGTTGCGTGCCGTAGTCGTGCTGCCCGCCGCAGTCGACGCCACCCCGTGAGCAGTCGCTGACGGCGGTCAGCTCGCGGGGCGCAACTGGTCCACGCGAGACGCGTCGACGACACAATTGCGACCTTTGGCCTTGGCGGAGGTACCGGGCGTGGTCCGCACGGGCGATCACGCCGCCTGCGTCGGCAGCGTCGGCAGCGTCGGCAGCGTCGGCAGCGTCGGCCGGCTAAACCGCGCAGCCGAGGGACGGGTCGCGCCCGGCAACACGACAACGAACTCCTCACCGCCGTAGCGAGCAACGACGTCGAAGCCTCGGACGTTGTCCACCAGGGCCTTCACCAGAGCCTTCACAGGCCTTCACCAGGGCGTTAGCGCCGGTTGTACGCACCGGTCATCGGGTCCTGGAGGGTCTGTTCAAGCAGCTCGCCGCGCAGCTGATCCACGAGATGGAGTTGACGTTCTACCTCGGTGCGGGCGCGAACGAGCTCGGAGATGTCGTGGCAGACCAGGACGCGCCCCACAATGCGACCGCGGATGTCGTTGATGGCCGTGCTGCCGATGCTGACGAAGTGGCCGGAAGACCTCCACGGTGTCCCCGCCGGAATCGGAGCCGTCGAGGTCCACCAGCGGGCCGATCAGGTCGCTCGCGCCCACGCCCACGACGTCGTCCTGCCGGTCGGGGCTCACCTGCTGGACGAGCACCCGCGCAGCGGGGTTGACGTCGACGATCCGGCCGAGCGCGTCGATGACGAACACGCTGTCCGCAATGGACTCCAGCACCAGTGCGCGCGCGACCGGCAGGATCCGCAACAGCCCCTGATGCAACGCCCACGCGTTCAGCAACCCCGTCACGCTGAAGAGCGATGACGTAGTTCAGCTGACGCCGCAACAGTGGCCCGGCGTCCCGGCGCGCCCGGACGATCACCCAGAATGCCGCGCCCAGCAGCAGGTAACAGAACGCGGTGTGTGCGTAGAACAGCGGACCGAAGACGATGTGTGCGGCTCGGCCGGTAGAGCGGGTCGACGATCGACTGACAGAGCAGGAAGAGCCCGCTGACGGTGACGTCGATGCCGAAGTAGCTGATCTTCACAGCCCACATCTGCGCAGGAGCCGACAGACCGACGGTGGTGAACACGTTGGCGGCCGACCAGATGGCGCAACCGGCCAGCGTCAGCGCAGCATGACTGCGGCCTGATTACCGCGTGCGACCAGCCACGAACGCCATCCGACGGCGAGCAGGACAGCGCGGCGAACACGAAGAGCGCGGTGAACACGAAGGCCGCAGCTGCTCGACCTCCAGGCATATTTGGCTCCCTGGGCCATCGGCAGGCACGCGGCGATCCTGGGGACCCGCGTCTTATCGGTCAGCAGGCAGGCAGCGCACTACTCGACGACGCACCGCTCGACGACGGGCTGACCGGGACACCGGGGGGTTGGGTCGTCGGCGTTTCGGTCGGCGTCGGGGGCGGCGTGGTGCACGTCGGCGTCGGCTTGACGTACTTGTAGATCGTCAGGGTGATCTGCTGGTCGGGCGAGTAGTACCCGGGCTTGGGGCTCTGGCTGGCGACCGTGCCGTCCTTGGTTTCGTCGGGCGTCGTCCTGGTCTGCGTTTTGCGCTTGGTGAATTCGCTGGGAATTGTGGACGTCGCGTCGTTCAGCGTCATGCCCTTGACGTTCGGCAGCGCGATCGTGCCGGTCGATACCTCGAGCACGATCGTGGTGCCCGGCGGGACGGCGGTGAACTGCTCGGTGTCCTGCTTCTCGACCGTGCCCTTGGGGTCGGCGCTGTACACGTCCTTCTTCATGCTGCGCAACCCCTTCGCCGCCAGGGCCGCAACCGCGTCGGCGTACTTCATCTGCTCCACGAACGGCACGTTGACGAGCTTCGGCGAGTACAGCGTGTACGTGACCGCCGATCCCTTCTTGACCTCTTCGTTGACCGCCGGGGTGGTCTTACATACCTTGCCCGCCTCTACGGTCTGATTGTTGGTGCACGGGCCGCCGCTGGTCGTCGCGGCCTGCGTGGGGACCAGTCCCTGGGCGCGCAGCTTGCTGACCGCGGCGCCCGGCAGGTAGCCGGTGACGTCGGCGACCTGCACCTTCTTCACCTCGTTGCCGCCCGAACTGCCGAAGATAACGAACGTGCCGATGCCGATGACGAGCAGCAGGGCCAGCACGACGGCGGCCCAGATCCAGCCCCTGCGATGCGAATCGTCGTCGCCGTCGTCGATGGGCATCGGCCGCGGTCGCACCGGCGGAGGCGGGGTACGGGCGATGAACTGCGTCCGCTCGGCGTCGGTCATGACCGCCTCGGCCACGACGGGTTGATTGGCGAGCGCGCGCTGCAGGTCGGCACGCATGTCACCCGCCGACTGGTAGCGGTTGAGCTGGTTCTTGGCCAGCGCCTTCATGACGATCGAGTCGAGCGCGCGCGGGATGTCGGGGTTACGCGCCGACGGCGCGACCGGGTTCTCGCGCACGTGCTGGTAGGCCACCGCCACCGGCGAGTCGCCCTGGAACGGCGGCACACCGGTGATCAGCTCGTAGAGCAGGCAGCCGGTGGAGTAGACGTCCGAGCGCGCATCGACGGTCTCGCCCCGGGCCTGTTCGGGCGAGAGGTACTGGGCGGTGCCGATCACGTTCGCGGTCTGGGTGACGGTCGCCGAGGTGTCGGCCACCGCACGGGCGATGCCGAAGTCCATGACCTTCACCGCGCCGGCCTGGGTGATCATCACGTTCGCCGGCTTGATGTCGCGGTGGATGATGCCGTTGCGGTGGCTGAAGTCCAGCGCGGCGTCGATGTCGGCTGCGATCTCCATGGCGCGCCGCGGCGGCAGGGCGCCCTCGGACTTCAGGACGTCGCGCAGCGTGCGGCCCTCGACGTGCTCCATGACGATGAACGGGATGGACGTGCCGTCGGGTGCGGCGTCCTCGCCGGTGTCGTACACCGACACGATCGCGGGGTGGTTCAGACCGGCGGCGGAGTGCGCCTCGCGGCGGAACCGGTTCAGGAACGACGGGTCGCGGGCGAGGTCGGCGCGCAGCACCTTGATCGCGACCTCACGGTTCAGGCGCGTGTCCAGGCCGCGGTGCACCTCGGCCATGCCGCCGTAGCCGATCAGCTCGCCGAGCTCGTAGCGATCGCCAACCATCCGCGGCTGCGTCATCGTCCATCCTTCGTCATTGGTGCGGGCAGAGTCGTGGTGGTCATCAGTTCGTCCCGACGTCGCGCAGGTAGGCCTCCATGACCTGGCGGGCCTTGGGAGCGGCATCCTCGCCGCCCGTGGCGTCGCTGTCCTCGAGGATCACCGCGACCGCGATCTTCGCGGAGCCCTTGACCAGGGCGAAGCCCGAGAACCACGAGTGGGCTGGCAGCGCCTTGCCGTTCGCGTCCTGGTGGTCGGCCGTGCCGGTCTTGCCGCCGACGACGACGTTCGGCAGATCGGTGATCGCCGCCGCCTTGCCCGTGGCGTCGTCGCCGGCCTCCTTGCCGGTGACGACGTTCTCCATCATCGTCACGAGCTCGGAGTCCAGGTCGGGGTCGATGACCTGGCTGAGCTGAGTGGGCTTGGTCGTGTCGAGGATCGAGGTGTTGGGGCGGCGGGTGTTCTTGACGAGGTAGGGCTGGTACAGCGTGCCGTTCTGCGCGACGGCGGCCGAGATCATCGCCGCCTGCAACGGGGTGATCGCCACGTTGCGCTGCCCGAAGGCGGACTGCGCCAGCGCCACCGGGTCGCTGCCCAGCTCGCTGACGTCGCCGATCGTCGACCCCGCGGTAGTCAGCGGGATCTTCAGCGGGGCGGTGTCCAGGCCGAACAGCTTGGCCTCGGCAGCGATCTTGGCGACGCCCAGCTTCTCGACGGCCAGCGCCGCGAACGCGGTGTTGCAGGACTTCTCGAGCGCGAAGTCGAGCGTGGCCGAGCGGCTGCCGTTCTTGCACTGCTCGCGATAGCCGCTGGACAGCGTGAAGTTGTGGATGCACGGCCCGGTGTCGTTGGCCGCGCACGGCGTCTGCTTCTGGGTCGCTGCTGCGTCGTCGGGCCAGTAGTACTGCGGCGCGAAGATCTGGTCATCGGGTTTGATGCCGGCCCTCAGTGCCGCAGCAGCGACGATCACCTTGAAGATCGACCCCGGCGGGTAGGTGATCTTGAACGCGCGGTTGTTCAACGGCCCGAGCTCCGTCGGGTTGGCCTTGAGAAAAGCGGTCGGGTCGTCGGGGACGTCGCTGCACCCCTTCGACGTCGGGCTGGGCTCCCGCTTGACGATCTCGGCCTGCAGCCGCGCCTTGTACTTCGCGTCGGACTCACCGGCGTTCTGCGAAGGCAGATCGTTGTAGCAGGAGGCGGCGTGCGAGATCTCGTCGGAGCTGTGCGAGCTCAGTGCGGTGGGGTCGTAGGACGGCGTGGACACCGCGGCCAGGATCGCGCCGGTGGACGGGTCGAGCGCCACGATCGCGCCGGGCCGGTAGGTGCCGTTCGACAGCCGCATCGCCTTGTAGGCCGCCGTCTGCGCCGCCTTGTTGAGCGTCAGCTCGACGCTGCCGCCGCGCGGGTCGCGCCCGGTGAGCAGGCTGGCGAGGTTGGTGGTGAACAGAGTCGGCGAGTCGCCGCTGAGCACGTCGTTCTCGGCTTCCTCGATGCCCGACGAGCCGTAGATGAACGAGAACGAGCCGGTGACGGGGGCATAGATCGGCCCCTGCGGGTACGTGCGCAGGTACTTCAAGGACTCGTCCGGGGTTGCCCGCGACTGCGCGACCGCGGTGCCGTCGACCACGATCTGGCCGCGCGGGTGCGAGTACTCGTTCAGCAGCACCCGGCGGTTGTCGGAGTTGTCGCGGTACGAGCTGCCCTGAACGACCTGCACGACGTTCAGGTTGACGAACAGTGCCAGGAACAGCACCGCTACCGCGACGGACACCTTGCGGATAGGCCTGTTCATGTCACCACCGCCGGTTGCTCGGCCGTCATCGCCCGCGCCGGTGGGGTGGTCGCCGGACGGCGCGCCGCGTCGGAGATGCGCACGAGCAGCGCCAGCACCGCCCAGCTACCGAGCAGCGACGACCCGCCGTAGGACAGGAACGGCGCGGTCAGGCCCGTCTCGGGCAGCAGCCGGGTGACCCCGGCAACGACCACGAACAGCTGGAGGGCGACGAGGAAGGCCAGGCCGCAGGCCAGCAGTTTGCCGAACGAGTCGCGCACGGCCAGCCCGGCGGCGAACCCCCGTGCCACCAGCATCGCGTAGACGACGAGCAACCCGACGAGGCCGAACAAGCCGATCTCCTCACCGAACGAGGCGATGATGTAGTCGGTGCTCGCGAGCGGTACGAGCTCGGGGTGGCCGGCGCCCAGGCCGGTGCCGAAGATGCCGCCGGTGCCCAGGCCGAACAGCGACTGCTGCAGCTGGAACGACGGTTGGTAGTTCGGCTGGTTGTACTGCTGCGCGAACGGGTGCAGCCACACGCCGACGCGCAGCTGCACCGTGCCGAAGAGCTGGTAGGCCACGTAGGCCCCGCCGGCGAAGAGCAGCACGCCGATGATCACCCAGCTGACCCGCTCGGTGGCGAAGTACAGCAGCACCACGAACAACCCGAAGAACAGCAGCGACGTGCCGAGGTCGCGCCCGCGCACGAGCACGCCGATGCACAACAGCCAGGCCAGCAGCAGGGGCCCGAAGTCGCGCCCGCGCGGGAAGTCGATGCCCAGGATGCGGCGGCCGGCCAGGGCCAGCACGTCGCGCTTCTGCACCAGGTAAGCGGCACCGAAGATCGTCAGCAGCACCTTGGCGAACTCGCCGGGCTGCAGCGAGAACCCCGCGACGCGGATCCAGATGCGCGCACCGTTGACCTCGCTGAAGCGGGCCGGCAGCACCGCAGGCAGCATGAGCAGGAAGACGCCGACGAAGGCCAGCGTGTACGCGTAGCGCTGCAGCACCCGGTGGTCGCGCACGACCAGCAGCAGGCCGAGGAAGACCACCACGCCGAGGGTTGTCCACACCACCTGCGTCGGGGCCTGCGCCCCGGCGAACGGCACGCCGTTCTGGGCCGCCTGCGTCTTCATCCCGAGGTCCAGGCGGTGGATCATCACCAGCCCCAGGCCGTTGAGCAGCACGACGAGCGGCAGCATCAACGGGTCGGCGTAGCGGGCGATCCTGCGGATGACCAGGTGCGCGGCGAGGCCGGCGGCCAGCGGTACCGCCGCGTAGGTGACCAGGTGCGAGGACAGGTGCCCGTCGTGCGCCGCCTCGACCGCCCCTTCTGCGCCGACGACGATCAGCACCGCGAAGGCCAGCAGCAGCAGTTCGAGGTTGCGGCGGGTCGGGATGCGCAGCGTGGGGTTCAGCGTCGACTTCAGCGTCGACCCCCGCGTCGAGTTGTACGAGCTCGTCACCGGCGACACCCCTGGCGCGGCGTGGCGGACGTCGAGGTCCTCGGCGCCGTCGAGGTGGCCACTGGGCACAGCGGCAGCTGCTGGCTGCGCAGGTTGACGATGATGCTCTTGGCTTCGGACTTGCTGCCTGCCGTGATGCCGTCCATCACCTGCGAGCGCACCGAGGGGTAGAGGTCGTCGAGCCGCAGGTCGCTGAGCTCGTAGACCTTGAAGAACTTCAGCGGACCGAACTCGGTGTTCACCCCGCGGTAAATGGCGACGTCGTTGTCGGCATGCCCTACGAAGTACTGGCTCTGCGTCCAGGCGTAGGTGCCGCCGAGGGCTGCGGTGATGAACAGCAGCACGACCAGGACGAGCAGCCACGGGCGCCACCACAGGCGGCGGTGTCGGGTGGGTTCGGCGGCCTCGCTGCTCGTGGTCCGGGTGGCGAGCGGCCGTGACATCAGCGCGGCACGCTCGGCGGCGCTGTCGTTGCCCGGGACGTCGGCCGCGGCCGGGTCGACGAACGCGCCGGCGATGACGGGCGTGTCGTCGATCTTGTCGCCGACCTTTGCGTTGAGGACGTCGGAGACGATCACCGTGACGTTGTCGGGCCCGCCACTGCGCAGCGCGAGCTCGACGAGCCGGTCGGCAGCCTCCTGCGGGTCCTCGATGTGCAGGGTCTCGGCGATGGTCTCGGCCGAGACGACGTCGGACAGCCCGTCCGAGCACAGTACGTAGCGGTCGCCGGCGCGGGCCTCGCGGATCGAGACGTCGGGCTCGACCTCGGTGCCCAGCAGTGCGCGCAGGATGACCGACTTGCGGGGGTGGTCCTTGGCCTCGTCGGGGGTGAGCTTGCCGGCGTCGACGAGGTACTGGACGTAGGTGTCGTCGTGGGTGATCTGCGTCAGCTGGCCGCCCCGCAGCAGGTAGGCCCGCGAGTCGCCGACGTGTACGAGCCCGACCATCCCGGTCCCAGCCCCCCCGACGAAGCGCAGCGCGGTCAACGTGGTGCCCATGCCGTCGAGTTCCTTGCGCTGCGCCACCGCCTGCGAGATGCCGTGGTTAGCCTCGGCCACCGCCGCGCGCAGGGCGCCCATGAGGTCCTCGATGCGGCGGTCCTCGTCGAGCGGTTCGAGGGTGCTGATGACGATCTTGCTGGCCACCTCGCCGGCCGCGTGCCCGCCCATGCCGTCGGCGATCGCCAGCAGCCGCGGACCGGCGTAGACCGAGTCCTCGTTGTTGGTGCGCACAAGACCGAGGTCCGAGCGCACGGCGTAGCGCAGGTAGAGGGCCACGAGCTATCTCAACTCCAGGGCCGTCTTGCCGATCCGTAGCGGCACCCCGACGTCCATCGGCACCGGGCCGTCCAGCTTGCGCTGGCCCAGGTAGGTGCCGTTCGTCGAACCCAGATCTTCGACGACCCAGCGGCCGTCGGCCAGGCTGATCCGCGCATGCCGGGTGCTGGCGTAGTCGTCCTCGAGGACGAGGGTCGAGTCGTTCGCGCGGCCGATCAGCACGGGCGCGCCGGTGAGGCCGATGCGGGTGCCGGTCAGCCCGCCCTCGGTGACGAGCAGATGCGTCGGGGTGCCCGGGGCCTGCCGGGGGGCCGGCGAACCGCCACCAGGCCCCTTCCCGCGGCGCCGCGCCGGCGGCGGCACCGCGATGCGCGGCTGCCCGCTGGTGCGCAGGTCGCTGCGGATGACCCGGATGCAGGCGAGCACGAACAGCCACAGCAGCGCCAGGAAGCCGAAGCGCATGAGCTGCAGCGCCAGGGCCGAGTTCACGGCCGCACCGTGGGCGGCCGCTGACGCAACGTCGTCAACCGCACCGTCATGAGCGATCTTGGTGGAACACGATGCGCGTATGACCCACCCTCAGCACGTCTCCGTGGCGAAGCAGCTGACTGTTGATCTCGTGACCATTGACCGTCGTGCCGTTGGTCGAGCCCAGGTCGTAGGCAGTGGCGACGTTGCCGTCGAACTGGATGTCGACGTGCCGGCGCGAAATGCCCTGGTCGAGCAGCTGCAGGTCGGCGTCGGTGCCCCGGCCGATCACGTTGTTGCCGGTTCGCAGTTCGAAGCGGCGGTTGGTCTGGTCGACGATGAGCGAGGCCTGCGCGACCCGTGCGGGGGGTGCTGGGGGCGCCGGCGGCGCGGCGAAGCCGGGACCACCGCCGTAGCCGGCGGCGTAGCCGCCGTTGCCCGGGGACGCCGGGAAACCGGGCGGGCCGTAGGACTGCCTGGCGTACGGCGCGGGCGGCGGGGCGGGTGAGTACGGCGCATCGGGCACCTCCTGCGGAACCGGCGCCGCATAGGCCGGCTGCTCGGCGTAACCGCCCTGGCCGTACTGCTCGTCGTCGGGGTACTCACCCGGGCTCATGCCGGGGACGATCGGCAACGAGAGCGAGTCGTGCGGGCGCCGGCGCGGCGGCGCCCCGGGTTCCATCCGGGAGGCAACGCCGAAAACGCCGGTGTGCAGCTCGTCGTCGCGGGCCAGGTAGACCTCGATGTCGCCGATCGTCGTCCACTGGTTCTCGTCGAGGTACTCCTGGACGAGCTCGGCCAGTGAATTGGTCAGCTGGACCTCCCACGGCACGAGGCGGTCATGATCCGACGGCGAGAGCGTGACGCGGTAGCGATTCGGGGACAGCACCTGTCCACCACCAGCGCCGCCACCACCGGCGCCCTTGCCCATGACGCTGCGCTTGTCGGAGGCTTCCCGCTGCAGCGCGGTGCCGATCTCGACGGGCTCGACCTGGCCCTTGAATACCCGTGCGAACGCGCCGCCGACTAGGCCCTCGAGACGACGCTCGAAGCGCTGGGCCAGGCTCACGACGTCTCCTCACTGCGTACGGTTCCGGGTCGGCGGGCAGGTCATCCGCTGGCGCGGCACGGCCGGCGCGTCGGGTGACGCGCATCTGGCGGAGTCTATCGGTCCGGGCTCAGCAGGCCCGGTATCCGCACTCAGCCGCGTGCTACCGTTGCGGACGCCAATCAGCGCCAATCAGCGCCGATCAGCGCCGGGCAAGTGGCGGAATGGCAGACGCGCACGGTTCAGGTCCGTGTGTCCGAAAGGACGTGGGGGTTCAACTCCCCCCTTGCCCACCACGGGCTGTTCGTGGATCAGCCCGATTTGGTTCGCGGAACTGCCTGACGAAAGGCCCCACCAGCGATCCGCTGGCGGGGCCTTCGTCATGAGGCGTCACCGTTATGCAGACACGACGAGATGCAGACACGACGAGATGCAGACACGCACGGCCCGCGTGTCTACACCTCGTCATTCCCCACTCGCGGCCCAGCTCAGTACGCGGAGTTCAGAACGCGTAGAACGGCAGGGCCCGGATCGGCTTGTGGTCCGACGGGATGTCCGGCTTGCAGGTGGCAGCCGATCCGTGAGCGCGACAGATCGCCAGCCCCACGACGGACCTGGTCGGCAACGAGCTCGAACGGTGCGTCATGCGGGGGCCGCTCATGATTGCGACATCAGGCGTCCCCCCCGGAAATTACCCGCACCCGCTGCGCTTCTCCGATTCTCACCGAATTGTTCGAGACCGCCCGGCGCACGCCTCGTGCGTGCGCGGCCGGGGGAGTTCACCTGAGTGTCGGGGCGGTGCTCGCGCGCACCATGACGCAGTCGTACTCGATGACCCGCCCGTCGGGCTCGGTGGTCACCGGATACATCCCGCTGATCTCGAACCCGGCAGATTCGTACGTCGCGAGGGCCTCTGGCATGCGCGGCATCCCCTCGTAGATCAACAGCAGCGCGACTTCGGACTGCAGCCCGACGATGTCGCTCACCCGATCCCCCAGACCGCGGAAGGTCTCGAGGTCGAAGCCCTGGGTGTCCATCTTCAGGAAGACCCGGGGCGGCGCCCCGTCCGCCCGATGCACATCGGCCACCAGATCGTCGAGCATCGTCTCGAGTCGGCGCAGGGGCACGTCCACCACGTGCTCGTCCTTGTCGGCGAAATCCCGCAGCGTGCCGAAACGACCTTTGCCGTAGTCGCTGGCCGGCAACAGCGAGCTGAAGGTGCGTTGGACGCGGATCGGTACCGTGCCCTCGCTGGACCCGAGCGCGATGCGGTACACGCTCCACTGCGAGTCGTTGGCCGCCAGCTTGTCGACCGCGTCGGCGAAGTGTGGCACCGGTTCGAAGGACGCGATCCGGCCGCGGTAGCCACTGCGTCGCAGGTTCTGGCCGTACTGGCCGGTGTTGGCCCCGACGTCCAGCACCAGGTCGACGTCGTAGCGGGCCAACAGCCAGGTGACGTGCCGGGCAGCCAGGTGTTGCAACGTCTGGTTCTCGAGGTGGATGTCCGCAAGCGCTCCGGTGTCCGGACGGCTGATGAGCCACCCCCGCGATCCGACCTCGTCGATGTGGGGCGCGGCGGCTCCGGGCTTGCCGAGCACCCAGTGCTGGTCGCCGAGGCGGTCGGCGGTGAAGGCGCCGCCGGCTTTGTCGCCCTTGCTGACGATCCAGCTGCGCCCCTTCACCAGGGTGGCCACCTTCGGCGCAGTGGATCGGCTCACCAACACCTGGCCGGCGCCGACCTTGGTGACGCTCAGCCCCATCCGACGGGCCGACGCCAGGGCGAGGCGCCACGCCTGCTTCTTCATCCGCCGGCTACGCCGGGTGTGCTTCGCCGGCGTGGCCGGGGACGACGTGGTCGTGGGCATCTGGTTTTCCGTTCCTCGAGATGGTGGGGGCGCGACGGGGCGGATACTCATGGCGAGGGCCCCGCTCTTGGTCCAGTACGGCCGCGCACGCACACCGTCGAGGACTGCCGGCGCCGGTTCGTCCGTGCCCTCGGGGGCCTGCAGGCCGACGATGCGCTGGATGCCGCACGAGGTGATGACCGCGACGAGATCCCACACGCCGACCGGCAGTTGTGCGCCGGCGGCCAGAGTGTTCACGTCGAGGCGCATGGTCGCCGACCACGCCAAAAGGCGATCCGTGCCGTCCGCCGCCACGTTCGTGAGGGCAACGGGCACTCGCCATTCCTCGGACGACCTACGCAATCGCACACGGACCTGCACGCTGCTGCCAGCGAACTGGTTCGTCACGTCGGAAGGTTCGTCGTCGGCGTCCAACCTCAGCGCAAGCAACGACTCGCCACGGCGCTCGAGGGACAGCGCCACGCCGTGTCGTTGCAGGGCAACAGCGAGGTCGACGGTCAGCACCGAGTCGTCCCAGCTCACCGTGCCGACAACTGCCGAACCGGCGATCTCCTCCTGGGCGCGGATCCGTCGCTTCAAAGCGTCCAGGTCACCCCGCTCGATCCGACGGATCCACTCGCGATTGCCGGCGTCCAGGCGTGCGATCGCCGACGGCGGCACCTTCGTGGTCAGCAGCCGCCGCACGTGCGAGAGCACCGCGACCTGGTCCTCCGGCGACTTGGTGAACAACGCCGGCCGGCTCACGTGGCTGACGAGTTCCGCGCGAATCAGCCGGTCGAAGGCCATGTCCTGGTGCGGGCCCGGTTCGGTTTCGGCCAGCACGATGTCGAGGATCTTCTCGACACTGGCGAAGTACTCGTCCTCCGTGGCACGCGTTTGGGTGAGGTGGCCGCCGTCGGTCCGGCGCTCGAACACGTAGCACGGACGGGAACCGACGATGCTGACCCGCTCGGCCCGCAAGTATGCCGCCACCATGAACTGGAAGTCCTCCAGACGTACGCGGCCCTCGCCGAAGCGCAGCCCACGCTCTCGCAGGAAGTCGCGGCGGAACAACTTCTGGCAGGTGAGGCTGGTGAAGACCCCGGGTGTCTCGCGCCAGTTCGTGCAGCGGTCGCCCCGGTCGAAGACGGCCTGCGGCATCTGCCGGCGGCTCCCCACCGGCCGCACCATGACGACGTCGGCGTTGTCGTGGACCGCGCGGTCGAGCATGGCCTCCAGCGCGTCGGGTAGCAGCCAGTCGTCGGCATCGCAGTAGAACACGTACTCCCGGGTCGACAGGTCGGTGCCGATGTTGCGTGGCCGACCGGGCCAGCCCGAGTTCGTGATGTGCTTGACCCGGATGAGGTCGGGATGCTGTTTGGCGGCAAGATCAAGACGTTCCGCGGTCCCGTCGGTCGAGCCGTCGTCGACCACGATGACGTCGTAGCGCGCTCGGTCGAGAGACTGGTTGACGAGCGAGTCCAGACAACGGTCGAGATAGCCGCCGACGTTGTACGCCGGAACAACGACGCTGAGGCCCGGCTCGCCGTGTCGCCTGCCGGCAAAGCTGCGGATCACGGTTCGTGAGCCTAGCCAGTGCTGGACATCTCGCACCAAGCACGGCCCTCACGCCCGCACTCCGTTCGGGCCGGACAAGCCGCCATGCCTGCGGTTCGCTCCGCAAGCGTCGCTCACGCGATTCGAGGCCCGGGTGTGCTTGCATGGGCCGATGTCCTATCGGTCTCACGTCAATACCGTCCTGCGTCGGGCAACCGGCTACGAGCTGCGCAAGCCGCCGACGCCTAAGCAGGCCGCGCCGAAAAAGCCGGCGAGCAAGCCAGCCGCGCCGACGTCGGCCAAGCCCGCGAACACGCGCGCCCAGCGCGTCCCGAAGGACTTCGACGAGACGATGGCCGACATCGTGCGGGCCGTTCTGCCCTACACCATGACCAGCTTCGACAAGCTGCACGCGACGATCACCGCCACCCGCTACGTCGCGCGTTACGACGTCCCCGGTGACATCGTGGAATGCGGGGTGTGGCGCGGGGGCAGTATGCACGCCATCGCCCGCACGCTCGACAGCGTCGGCGTACACGATCGCGATCTCTACCTCTATGACACGTTCGAGGGCATGACCGAGCCCACCGAGGACGACGTCCGCCACGACGGCTCGAGCGCCGCTACCGCGCTCGCCACCCAGGACAAGGACAGCATGGTCTGGGCCGTCGCCTCGCTCGACGACGTCCAGGAGGGCTTCGCCACCGTGCCCTACCCGAAGGAGCGGGTGCATTACGTGAAGGGGCCGGTCGAGGAGACCGTGCCGGCCACGATGCCCGAGCGCATCGCCATGCTGCGCCTCGACACCGACTGGTACGCCTCTACCGCGCACGAGCTGACCCACATGTACGACCGGCTCGTGTCCGGCGGGGTGCTGGTGATCGACGACTACGGGCACTGGCAGGGTTCCCGCAAAGCCACCGACGAGTTCCTCGAGCGCACCGGTGAGCGGCTGCTGCTCGTGCGCACCGGCAGCGGGCGGATCGCCGTCAAACCCTGACGGTCAGCGGTCGACGCCCGAACTCACCGGTCACGTCTCGGAGCGGCGGGCCCGGTACGCCGCGCGAGCCTGTCGGGCGCCCTGCACCGCGATGCCCGGCGCCCACCGGGTCCAGCGCGCCTCGCGTTCGAACGCACGCAGCTGCCTGCGCGCCTCGCGCAGCTCGTCGCGGATGGCGCGCAACTCGCGCGACAGGTCGCCGATGCGCTCATTCGCCACGCCGTGATAGCCGACCGAGTCGATGGCATCGGCGGTCCACGGAGCGTCGCTGAGCCTGAGCTCCGCCAGCTCCCAGCGGCCCGGGAACGCGACGAAGTCGACGCGGTAGGCCTCGGCGATGGCGGCTGCGGTCTCGGCGTCGAGACACTCACGGGTCATCCGCAGCGGGCTCTCGTTGGCCCGCGGCAGGTACAGCTCCTGGTCGCGGCCGAGCCCGGCCAGATGGGCATGCAGGTCGCCCTGCAGCTCGCGCATCTCGGACAGGCTGTAGATGCGTGAATAGTTGACGATGTCCGGGTGCACGGAGTCGACCTGCGGCATGAAGTGCGGGTCGCGGCGCAGTTCGGCATGCGAGAGCCACGGCGTAGCGCGCACGAAGGTCCGCCAGTCCGTCAGGACGTCCTCGGGCGTTTTCGGGACCCGCGGGAACCAGGGCTGGTCGGCGTACCGGGCTACGTAGGACGCGTGGCGGACGAGCAGCTTGGACTGCCAGGCCGAGAACAGCCGCGTCCATGGGTCCCGCACGACGGCGAAGATGAACCAGCCGTTGTCGCGCGAGATCTCGGCCCGCTGCTCGGGCGGGACGTGCTTGATCTGCGGCGCGTGCTCCCAGGTGTCGCGGTGGGCGTGGATGGTCATCAGCCGGGTCTGGTGGTCGCCGGGAGCCCGGTAGAACGACGTGAAATCCTCTCCGGCAAGATCCGCGATCATCCAGCGCAGGCTCGAACACGACACCTTGGTCGTCGAAACGTAGACGATCTTGTGATCGCGCAGCACCCACGAGTTGCCCGGCGGCCAGGCGCCCGAAGCTAAGAGCGGAGTGAACGGCACACAGCATTGTTCCATTCGCCGGACCGGTGCGGGCTGTCCATCGGCGGTGATCCGCCTGCGGATCGCCACTTCGCTAGGGTCACCCGCATGACGACCCTCCGCTGCGCTCCGGGTGCCGAAGGCCATTGCGTTGTGTCCTGCTCCGACTGCGTCGTCGCATGACCACTGTCATCACCTTCGGCACCTTCGACGTCCTGCACGTCGGGCATTTGCGCATCCTGCAGCGGTCCCGGGCGCTGGGTGATCGGCTGGTTGTCGGGGTGTCTTCCGACGCCCTCAACATGTCCAAGAAGAACCGGCAGGCGGTGTTCAGCCAGGATGAGCGGTGCGAGCTGGTGGCCAACCTGCGCTGCGTCGACGAGGTGTTCGTCGAGGAGTCGCTCGAGCTGAAGCGGCAGTACATCGAGAAGTACGCCGCGGACATCCTCGTCATGGGCGACGACTGGGCCGGGCGCTTCGACGAGTTCAACGACATCTGTCGGGTCGAGTACCTGCCGCGGACCCCGTCGATCTCCACCACCGCCGTCATCGAGCACATCAGTGGCATGGCCGGCGGGAACGCGTGAGTCTCCGCGTACGCCGCTACCGTGCTGACGAACGAAGTCGCCGCTGCCAGGTCGCGGCATAGAAGCCGTCCACTTCGGCAGTGCGCAGTACTACAACATCGTCGCGGATCGCGATCCCTGGACGTACCGGATGCAGTGCAGCTCTGATCAACTGCGTCGACCGGTCTCGGCGGACCAGCACCAGATCGGTGGGGGTCGTCGGGCCGGCGCCGTGGCGGTCCAAGCGCAGTTCGACTGCCCAGGACCTCGCTGACCCCAGCTCTGGCAGTCTGACCCGAGCGATTCCGTGGCCCGTACGACCACTCTCCGGACCAAGGATCGTCCGCAGGATGTGCCGGGCCCGACCAGGCTGCTCCGGCACCAGGTGGATCTCCAGGCGCGGGCCACGACCGGTGATGTGCACAGGCAGGTGCATCGTGAGCGTCGACGCGGTGATCTTTGCCGAAACGGTGCCGACACCGACAACCGGATCCAGCAGTGGCCTGTGCGTTTGGTCAACGTCGAGTGCCAGGCCCTGCCCCGTCGAATACGCATCGATCGGCCGGTTGCCCACGACGGCAGGCGCAAGGGTGACGCTCGACGGGTGAATGGGCAATTCGAGCGTCGACCCCGCCGCCCGGACCTCGACAGTGGCGTCCCACACGCCCGAGGTGAGCGCGGCGCCGTCAGCCGCCGTGAGCGGTTCGACGGACCCACTCGCCAGCCATTGCCCTGGGGCGTCACTGGCGTCACTGGCGTCACTGTTGTCACTGTCGTTGCCAAGTCCAGGTACAACGTTCAGCGGACTGGACCACCCGGGGCCGCCGTTGCGTCGGCGCAGCGACAGGGTTGCTTGCACACCGTCGGACGAACCTGTCCTGTCCCGGGCCTCGGCGGTGAATCGGCATTCCAGGTTCAGTGCGGTGCCGTCCCAACCGGCGTGGGGAGAGTCCCGCCGAGTGGTGTAAGTCGGGTTCCTGATCGTGGTGACC
>NZ_CAXTHK010000016.1:0-97188 GCF_964244045.1 uncultured Jatrophihabitans sp.
CAGCAACGCAGAGCTGTACGCGAACGATTTACACCACTCCCCGGGGCACGACCCCTAACGCCTCGCCGACACTGCCGATGGGACGGGCCCGGGAGGACACCCGGGGAACGACTCAGACTCCAGCGCGACCGGCTCACACCCCGACACCGGCTCTTCGGAGAAGTCACTTCCCGGACCCGTCCACACCAACTCTAGAACCCCTCTCGTCGCCGCGTCTTGACACAGAGGGGAGCCATGAGCGGGTTTCCGCAGAGCCCGCTCCGGCCCGGCACGACGTGCCGCCCACCTGTCACCCCTGCTCCGTAAGCGCGGCGGACCAGTTGTCGACCATCCGTGCAGCAGCTCAGTGTTTCCCCCCATCTATTTACAGCGAATGAGACCTGTGCCACAGTAGCCCGACCGAGCGATCGTTCGGTCGGTTCTTATGGAGGCGGACGTGGCGCAGGCAGATGGACCAGAGGCTCGCAGCCTCTTTGCGGAGTGGCTCATCCGGTTTGGGGCGGCGGTAGAGGGCCGGTCCGCGTCGGACGTGCTCACCCTTGTCGCAGGTGACTGCTACTGGCGTGATCTGCTCGCGCTGACCTGGGACCTCGGCACCTACCACGGTGAAGCGGCGATCGAGAAGCTGCTGGTCGGCAGTCTCGACGGCGCCGAAGCACGTTCGTTCGCCCTCGAAGAGACGTTCGGTCCAAGGATCGTGGGCTCTACTGACCCGACCATCGAGGGCTTCTTCACCTTCGAAACAGAGACAGCTTGGTGTCGCGGGGTTGCCAAGCTGGTCAATGTCGACGGTGGCTGGGTGGCCTCGGCGGTCATGACGGGCGTTGAGGACATTAAGGGCCATGAACGTGCGTTGGGCGAGCGCCGCCCGATTGGCCCCCGGCACGTGCCCGGAACGAGCTCACGCTCCAACTGGCAGGATCGCCGCCGCGTCGAAGTTGCATTCACAAATCGCGAACCCGAGGTCGTCATCATCGGCGCGGGCCAGGGGGGTCTAGCGGTCGCTGCGAACCTACGGTTGATGGGCGTCGATGCGCTGATCCTGGAGAAAAGCGATCGGGTTGGCGACGGCTGGCGTCGGAGGTACCACTCGCTGGTGCTGCACGACCCGGTGTGGGCCGACTCGCTGCCTTATCTGCCGTTCCCCGAATCGTGGCCGATTTACAGCGCTAAGGACAAGATCGCGGATTGGTTCGAGTCCTACGCCGCCGCAATGGAGCTCAACGTCTGGACCAACGCGGATCTCTACGAGAGCTCTTACGACGCAGCACAGGGGCGATGGACCTTGCAGGTCCGGACTCCCGAGGGGGAGCGTGTCCTGTGTCCGCGCGACCTGATTCTGGCAACCGGGGCCGCTGCCGAAGTCAATCTTCCCGACTTCCCGGGCCGGGAGCTCTTTGGTGGCACGTCCTACCATTCCAGCCAGCACGTCTCCGGGGCCGATCGGGCCGGCCAGCGCGTCGTTGTGATCGGCGCCTGTAACAGCGCGCACGACATTGCGCAGGACCTCTACGAGTCCGGCGCCGATGTGACGATGGTGCAAAGATCATCCACGCACATCATCAGCCAGGAGAACGGGATCCCGGCGATTTTCGGCGCGAACTTCACCCAAGGTGGGCCGCCCACTGAATACGCGGACCTGCTGGCCAGCGCCACGCCCTGGCCGCAGGTCCTCGAGCTCGCCGTTGAGGGTACAAAGCAGACCGCCGAGAAGGACGCCGACTTGTTGGCCGCGCTGGATGCTGTCGGGTTCAAGCGTAACGACGGGCCTGGTGGTACGGGCCTGATGGGATACGCGTTGGAACGCGGCGGTGGTTACTACATCAACGTCGGCTGCTCAGACCTGATCGCCGAACGCAAGGTGCACCTTGCGCAGGGAGCGGGTTTATCCGCGTTCACTCCCACCGGGGTCCTTTTGGCGGACGGACGAGAGCTGCCGGCAGACCTCGTGGTGCTTGCCACGGGATACAAGAACATGCGCGAAACGGCGCGCCGGATCCTTGGAGACGATATCGCCGACCAATGCTCGACAGTTCTGGGTATCGGCGAGGACGGTGAGATCGGCGGCTTGTACCGCCGCACCGGGGCACCTGGCTTCTGGTTCATGGGTGGGCCATTGGCGTGGGTACGCATTTACGCCAAGCACCTTGCGTTGCAGATCGTGGCGATACAGAAGGGAGTCATTCCCCGGTAAAGCCAGGGCGACGGTGGAACGTCGCGCACTCAATTCAGCTGTGACCAGCCGAGCGCCGATGCTCGGGGACTCGGAAAGGAAAGTCGATGTCACGAAGCACCTCAAGAATAGGCACGGCACTCAAAGGCCTAGCGTTGATCACCAGTCTTGCTGTCGGGCTGACGGCGTGCAGCAGTAGCGGCGGGTCTCCTTCAACCGGGAAGAGCGGCTCCACCTCGTCCGGGGGGAAAAAGACCGTCTACTTTATGGCGCCTAACACCACGCCGACCCGATATCTGCAGCAGGATGGCCCGGACTTCAAGAAGGCAATGGCGACCCTGGATCCGAATGTGACGGTCAAGTTCGACACAGCCGACGGCACCTCGGGGACCCAGTTGTCGCAAGTCAATGCGGCGATATCGGCGGGGGCGAGCGCAATCGTCATGGTGGCGGCAGACCCGAACACCAGCGGCAGCATTCTTCAGGCGGCGCAGGCCGCCAAGGTGCCGGTGATCGGTTATGAGAACACTCCGCTGAATGGGCCGATGTATGCGCAGGTCATGTTCGACCCGAACATGGCTGGCAAGCTGCAGGCGCAGTACTTCGCGTCCCAGGTCCAGAGCGGCGCACTCGGAGCCAAGCCGGTGACCGTTGCTCGGCTCTACGGCAACCAGGGCGATGTCTACACCACCCAGATGCTGCAGGGTCAGAACGGCGTGCTGCAGCCACTCATCAACGACGGCAGTATCAAAGTCGTCTGCTCGAGCTACGTGACCAACTGGGACCCCGCGGTGGCCCAGTCGCAGGCGCAGCAATGCCTGACCAAGACCCAGAACAAGGTGGACGCCTTCCTGGGCTTCTATGACGGGATCGCTGCGGGCATCATCGCCGCGGAGACGTCAGCCAACGTCAAGATCCCGGTCTACGGAGGTCAGAACCCCGAGCTCACCGGTCCGCAGTACATGCTTACCGGGCAGCTGCAAGACAACGTCCTCAAGCCCTTCTCGGACGAGGCGACCGCTGCCGCCAAGCTCGCCATCGCTGCGATAAAGGGCCAGCAGCCAACTGCTCTGGCGACGAAGACGATCGACAACGGTGGCGGCTTCAAGATTCCGACCGCCTACCTGAGCGAGACCTACATCCATCTCACGAAGGGCCAGGATCCCGGCATCGTGGTCCAGAAGATCGTTGACCTGGGCTTCTTCACCTGGGCCGAAATCTGCACCGGCCCGGCGAAAGACACCGCGACCTGCAAGCAGAAGCATTAGTGCACGCTCTCATTCTCACGTAGGTAATCCGGGGTGGCGGCCGTGGTGCCGCCACTCCGGACGGTGAAAGGAAATTGTTGGTGAGAACCTCAGTGCCGCTGCTTCAAATGGCGGGCATTTCACGCTACTTCGGTGGTGTCCGTGCACTTAGCGACGTCGACCTCGACCTGTATTCCGGAGAAGTGGTCGCATTGGTGGGCGACAACGGTGCCGGCAAGTCCACACTCGTGAAGATCATCGCGGGCGTTGAGCGTCACGACTCCGGAACCATCAAGATTTCGGGAGCCGAGGTCCGCCTCGACAACCCTCGAGCCTCTGCGGCCGTGGGTATTCATGCGGTCTACCAAGATCTCTCGCTGTGCGACAACCTCGACGCCGTCCAGAATCTGTTCCTCGGCCAGGAGATCACCGCCCCGTGGTGGCGGGCGCGTCCGTTGCGGCGACGGATGATGGAGCGTCGGGCGCGCGAGGTCTTGGAGGGGATGTCGGTGAAGCTGCGTTCCTTTACGACTCCGGTCGGCGGGCTGTCGGGCGGACAGCGGCAGGGCATCGCCATCTGCCGCGCACTCGTCTCAGACCCTCGCTTGGTCATGCTGGACGAGCCGACGGCAGCATTGGGCATCTCGCAACGCAGTGAAGTACTCGACCTCATCATGAGGCTCAAGGAGCAAAAGCGCGCAGTGCTCGTCATCTCACACGACCTTAGGGACGTTCAGCAGGTCGCAGACCGGATCGTGGTGCTCCGACTCGGAGCGAAGGTCGCCGAGTTCGAGCGCGGGCGTTATTCCTCCTCAGACCTCGTCGCCGCAATTACGGGAGCACACGAGGTGGTGGCATGAGCATCGACAGTCGCACTGCCGCACCAGCGCTCGTCGACAAAGCGGCTCCGCTCGGTTCCCGCGTACTCGGCGCGTTTGAAGGCCGTCTGCGCAGTGTTCCCGTACTGGTCGTACTGGCGGTGATCTGGTTCTTCTTTTACACCCAGAACTCTGCCTATTTGAGTTCGCGCAATATCACCAACCTCGCGCTGCAGATCGTGACCACTGCAATTCTGGCCCTCGGGATCGTCTTCGTGCTGCTCGTGGGAGAGATCGATCTCTCGTCTGCGGCGCTGTCAGGCGTGTCCGCCACGATTGCCGCGAACATGGCGGTCAACCATGGCTGGAACCTGTGGCTCGCTTTACTGCTTGCTCTAGCTGTGGCCTGCGCGGCGATGCTGGTCCAGTCAGCCATCGTGGTCTTCGGGGTGCCCTCTCTCGTGGTCACCTTGGGCGGCATGGTGGTGTTCCAAGGCTTGCTGCTCAAAGTCCTGCCGTCCACATTTACCGTCAACGTAGGTGGAACCACATACGCGAAGATCGCCAGCACTCACATTTCCTCGGTGGCCGCCTTCATCCTCGGCTTCGCGGGCTGGGCCTGGTTCTCCTACGCCACGTGGAACAGTCGGCGGCAGAATGGCGGCACGGGTCTCAACCAGCTGGGCGGCGTAGTGGCTCCGGTCGCAGCCTGCGGCATCGCGACCTTCGGAGTGATCGCAGTGCTTTCGCGCAACGACGGCGGTCTGCCGCTGCCAGTGTTAATCCTCGCGATTCTGCTGGCAGGGGCGTCGTATCTGACCACGCAGACCCGGTACGGCGTGCACCTCTATGCGGTCGGGGGTGATCGGCAGGCGGCCGAGCGGGCCGGGATTCCCGTGTCCCGGATGGTGGTGTATTCATTCCTGGTACTGGGGATCTGCGCGACGATCGCCGGTGTGTGCGACGCGGCCCGTCTGCTCGGCGTCTCCAACTCCTCAGGCGGCGGCCCATTGATGCTGAACGCGATCGCCGCTGCCGTCGTCGGCGGGACCAGTCTATTCGGGGGACGCGGCAGCGTCTGGGCCGCTCTACTGGGCTCGCTGGTGATCGGCTCGATCAACAACGGCGTGCAGTTGCTCGGCTACGCTCCCGCCGTTCAGGACTTCGCGACCGGCGGCGTCCTCGTCATCGCTGTCGCTATTGACGTCGTCATCACACGCGGCTCGCTCCGGCGGAAGCGCCCTTAGGGACAAGCCGGACTTAAAATTCCTGAGTGAGCTGGCGGGGAAGGCAGGGTGGTGATGGCGTGACGAAGACAGAGCCCACATGGGCACCCTCCGAGGAGCAGATGCAGACCTCGCGCATCGTCGAGTTCGCGCGCTGGCTCAACGCGGGCCAGCGGGCATCGATCGCTGACGTAACCGACTTCCACGAGATTCAGGAGTGGGCGTCGGCCAACCCCATCGCCTTCTGGGGTGCGGTGAGCGAGTTCTTCGGCGTCCGCTTCCATGAGCCGGCCACCTCTGTGTGCGATGACCTGACGATGCCCGGCACCAAATGGTTCCCGGGAGCCCGGCTCAACTTCGCCGAGCACATGCTGCGCGTAAACGAGCCGGACCGAGTCGTGATCAGCATGGTGGCTGAAGACGGCGTGACGACGACGATCACGTGGGGCGAACTGCACGACCAGGTGCTTCGCCTGGCCGGGACGCTGCGTGAACTCGGAGTGGACACCGGCGACCGAGTGGTCGCCTACCTGCCGAACTGCATCGAGGGCGTGGTCGCATTTCTTGCGACCGCCTGGATCGGGGCAGTGTGGTCCCAGGCGGGGCTTGATCTCGCTGCGGCATCGGCCGCTGATCGCCTGGCCCAACTTGATCCCACCGTGCTCATCTGCGGCGGCGGTTACCTGTTCAAAGGAGTCGCGCACGACCGGCGCAATGAGGTGCGTGAGCTCCAGGGGTTGCTGCCGACGCTGGCTCACACCGTGGCCGTCTCCACAGCGGGGCTGGCGCTGCACTCAAAGGTCGACGAGGTTCTCGAATGGAGCGAAGCGATCGGCCGGGGACGCCCCATCGACCTGGTGCCCGTTGAGTTCGACCACCCGCTGTGGGTGCTCTTCACCTCGGGCACCACCGGCAAACCCAAAGGAATCGTGCACGGGCACGGCGGCGCGCTCCTTGAGCAGTTCGTGTCCCCGGGGTTCCATCTGAACCTCACCAGCGACGACGTCTTCTTCTGGTACACCACGCCGAACTGGATGATGTGGAACGCGCAGGTGTGCGGACTCCTGCACGGAGCGAGCATCGTCCTCTACGACGGCAGCCCGACCGAGCCTTCAGCAGATCGGCTCTGGCGGTTGGTTGCGGAGCATCGGGTGACTGTCTTTGGCACGAGTCCGGGTTACCTCCAAGCATGCGAGCGCGCTGCCTGTGAGCCGGGAAGCGATCACGATCTTTCGCTGCTGCGCATCGTGGCAGTGACCGGTTCGATCCTTCCGCCCGGGGCCAACGTCTGGGTGCGTGAGCACGTGAGCCCCCGAGTCCAGGTTGGCTCCACCAGCGGTGGGACTGACATCGTGGGCATCTTCGTGTCCAGCAATCCGATTCTCCCCGTCTACGACGGTGAGATCAGTGCGGTCGCGCTCGGGGTCTCGCTCGAGGTATGGGATGAGCAGGGCCGGCCGCTGCCAGCTGGAGTCTCAGGCGAGATGGTGATCACGAAGCCGATGCCGTCGATGCCGGTCGCCTTCTGGGCTGACCCTGATGGCTCGGCCTACCGCTCGACCTACTTCGAGGAGTTCCCGGGTTTCTGGAGGCACGGGGATGCCATCACTCTCACCGAGCGCAGAACAATCATCATCCACGGCCGATCCGACGCCACCCTCAACCGCAACGGCGTGCGGCTGGGAAGTGCGGAGATCTACGACGCGGTCGAGTCACTAGCCGAAGTGGCGGACTCGCTCGTCGTCGGGATCGAGCGGCCCGACGGCGGCTACTGGATGCCACTGTTCGTGGTCGCCGACGACCATGCCCAGGATCACGAGCTGGTGAGCCGGCGCATTCGCGATCGGCTCCGCGAGCGCACGTCACCGCGCCACGTGCCCGACGAGGTGATCTTCGTTCCGGCGTTGCCCCGCACTACGACCGGTAAAAAGCTGGAAGTCCCTGTCAAGCGCCTGCTGGCCGGACAGACGACAGGAGAGGTCGCCAGCCGCAGTGCGGTCGACAATCCGGCAGCACTGCAGTGGTTTGTCGATTTCGCCCTGGAGCGGCAGGCACTTGAGGAACAAATGGTGGTCGCGCCGAGCGACAACTATCAGGACTGGCGGGTCTACTCCGAGCAGCAGATCTCGCGTATCCTCGCCGCCGCATTGGAGACGTTCTCCGCCAAGGGATATCACGGGACGAGCACGCGCCAGCTGGCAGAGAAATCAGGCCTTTCGGTGCCCGGCATCTACCATCACTACCGCTCCAAACAGGACATTCTGTTCGACCTGATGATGGTGGTGATCGACGAGTCGATCGAACGGGCCCGTAATGCGCTGAAAGAAGCGGGACCTAGTCCTGCGGAACAGTTCGACGCGATGGTCGAGTCGTTACTGCGGTTCCACATGCATCGGCAGCGAGGCGCGGTGCTGTCGGCCAACGAGTTGCCGAACCTAGCTCCAGAACAACGTGCGTTCTACATCGCTCGCCGGGACGAACTGCAGCGGATGCTCGACGTCATCGTGGCCGATGGAGTCCAGGCCGGGGACTTCCTTGCCTCCTACCCGGCCGATGCGAGCCGAGCCATCACCTCGCTGTGCCTTGGCGTGGCGGTCTGGTACGTAGCCCAGGGTGAGCTGCCTGAGGACGAATTCCTGGTGAGGTATCAGGACATCGCCCGCTCGATAGTGGTCAAGCGCTAGTCAATGAGCATTGATAGTCGTGAAGGAGAACCTCAATGGGGCGCGTAGCAGGCAAGGTTGCCTTGATCACCGGGGCGGGCCGAGGCCAAGGCCGCAGCCACGCCGTGAGACTGGCCGAGGAGGGAGCAGCGATCATCGCCCTCGATATCTGCGCTCCCGTCGCGTCAGTCTCGTACGACATGGCGTCCCGCGACGATCTGCAGCACACCGCCGAGCTGGTCAAAGACCAGGGCGGAACGATTTACACGGGCATCGCCGACGTTCGTTCTTACGAATCGCTGGAACGAGAGATCGCCGCAGGAGTCGAAGCCTTGGGAGGCCTCGACATCGTCATCTCCAACGCGGGCATCGCCAGCTATGCCGCTGGGCACGAGATCACTGAGTCCGCCTGGCAAGAGATGATCGACATCAACCTGACCGGAACCTGGCACTCGGTCAAGGCTGCCGTCCCGCACCTGAAGCGACGAGGCGGCGGTTCGATCATTTTGATCAGTTCGGCCGCAGGGCTGCAGGGCAACAAGAATCTTGCGCACTACGTGGCGGCCAAGCACGGGGTGGTCGGACTGATGCGCTCCTTTTCGAACGAGCTGGCATCGGATTGGATCCGGGTCAACAGCGTGAACCCCACCCAGGTCGACACTCCGATGATTATGAATGAGGAGATCTTCCGGCTGTTCCGTCCCGACATGGAGGATCCGCAGCGAGAGGACATCGTGGACGTGTCGGTCAGTACTCATGCCCTGCCGCTGCCGTGGGTCGAGCCACGAGACGTGTCGAATGCCGTGCTCTTCCTCGCCTCCGACGAGGCGCGCTACATCACTGGCGTGGCGCTACCCGTCGACGGCGGACTGCTATCGAAAGCCTGAGCACTGGGCACCCCGCCTGAGCCCGACCGGCCGAAGGCGGCCTCAGCTGCGCGGAGACACAGGCTGGCGATACCAGTCGCCTCCTGATTCGCCATTTACTTCAAACGGCACGCATGATTACGATGCCATCCCGTTGACGCGGGCTACTCGTCCAGGACTGCCTCCGTTCCCGCCGCGCATCATGTTGATCCTGGCAGCACGTTTGTGACCATCCTGCGCGCGGTCATCGCAAGCTCCTTCGACGATGCCCCGCATCGGCATTTCGGGTGCGTGGAGGACCATCAGGCGAGCATTTCGTTCATCAACACGCACCGTTGACGCGCGTGCACGAACCCCATAGTCTTGGCGGCAGTGTTCCCGGCCGGGAACTCGGTCGGCCGTAGGGTCAGGTCAGCAAGGGCACGACGACGCGCTGGACCGCGCTGGCCCTGGATCCAGGGGTGCCAATGGACTACATCGAATTTAATCGTCGTTGGTTGAATGCCTGGAGCGAACGAGATATCTCGAGTCTGGTGCACACCTATTACCATCCGAACATCGCATACCGGGATCCACTCGTGCCCGACGGTCTGCACGGATCGGAGGAGCTGGAAAAGCACTTAGTCGCCGTATTTTCTGGTCCGACGACACTGTTCGCGCCTAAAGTCGTGTGGCCCCATGAAAGTGGCTATTTCGGGGTCTGGATCGGAACTCGCGAAGGAGAAGCACCCTTGCGTGGCTTGGATTATTGCGAAATGAAGGATGGGAAGATCATCCACAACGATTTGTACGTCCACCAGCTCAAGGAGCTACCCACCGAAAGTGACTATTAGAATGACGGATGTCGATTACACTGCTGCCTCTTGGCAGCTCACCATGAAGGCCGGCGTGGAGCGGTACCTTCAGGCCTTCAATGACCACGACGCTGCCGCCCTCGACGCCCTTTTCGCCGAGGGTGCGCTCGTCGAGGATCCTTACGGAACGACCGTGTGCGATGGCACCGCAACATCGAAGACGGTTCGCGAGTTCTTCGAAGGCTTGGTTCCTATGATTGCTGCAGTGCAGCTTGATGCACCGATTCGTGGGTCGGACGGCGACGCGGCGGCCTTCTGCTTCGAACTCGAGATAGCCGTGCCCGAAGGTCCGCCCATGGTCGTCCGTGCGATTGACGTCATGAAATTTAATCGGGAGGGCAAGATCTACCACATGCAAGCATTCCATGGATCGCTGGACCGGATGGTCGAATCAGCACGCGTCACATCATCGCCGGGTGCGTAACTCTCTGAGCACGCGGTCGAGCCGAGGCTTGGGTCCGACGTGCTAGTCCGGAGCAGGGCTGTGCCGCGGAGTCCGAACGGATCCGAGAACGCCGTCTGGAGAGATCACATGGGTGCGCGGACCTAACCTCCCCCGACCCATGCCCTATACATCGCGAAGCAGGGCCGCCCGTCCGCGACGGCGGTGCTGCTTCGCGATGGCACTTAGACCCTTACCGAACTGTACCAACATGAAGAGTAATGGAGATCCATCATGCTTCTGTTCGCCAGCCAGCACGAGCCAACGACGGCGTACGACATTTCCAGTAAAGCGTTCTGGTCGAAGACGCCGGGCGAGCGCGATGAAACCTTTCGACGCCTGCGCGCCGAGGCTCCGGTGAGCTGGCACTTGCCGATCGAGGCGAGCCTGCCGCCGGAGGAACACAAGCAGGCCGGCTTTTGGGCTGTCACGAAAGCTGAGGACATCACTTTCGTGAGTAAGCACCATGAGTTGTTCAGTTCCTCGCTCGGGTCCACGGCGCTGCACCCGTACGAGTCCCAAAGCGAACAGCGATCGGTCATCCTCGAGATGGACCCGCCGATCCACACCGCCTACCGGAAGATCATCAGCTCGGCGTTCACCCCGAAAGCGGTCGCGAAGCTGAGTACTCAAATTGAGGTCCGGGCCGAGCAGATCGTCCAGAATGTCGTCGGCGGCGGGAGCATCGACTTCGTCAGCGAGGTTGCGGCCAAGCTGCCGATGATGACCGTGGCCGACCTCATCGGTATTCCTGAGCATCAAGTCGAAGCCTTTGCCGCGGCCGGCGACCGTCTCGTGCTCTTGCACGATCCATTGGCCCTGCCCGAGGGCGTCGACTTGAACGAGCTGCTGGGCGAGGTTTTTGGCAC
The DNA here is from genome assembly GCF_964244045.1 of uncultured Jatrophihabitans sp. NCBI lineage: Bacteria > Bacillati > Actinomycetota > Actinomycetes > Jatrophihabitantales > Jatrophihabitantaceae > Jatrophihabitans > uncultured Jatrophihabitans sp. Next base: position 11,159 of record NZ_CAXTHK010000016.1, read on the forward strand.
CCTCAGCGAAATCGGTTTCGCCTTAGCCGAAACGCGGCGTAAAGAGCCTAAAGACGACGTCATGTCGGCGATCGTGCACGCTGACGTAGACGGGGTCACCTTTGACGACCGGGCGATCCTCAGCGTCATGATGCTACTGAGCGTCGCCGGCAACGACACCACCAAGCAGACCACGACCCACGCCATGATCGAACTGGCCAAGAACCCTGACCAGAGGGCTTGGCTGCTCGAGGACTTCGATGCTCGGATCAGCGGGGCCATCGAGGAGTTCATCCGGCACGCGTCACCGGTCATTGCCTTCGCCCGCACCGCGACGGAAGACCTCGAGCTCGGCGGTCAGCGCATCTCGGCTGGTGACAAGGTCGGCATGTTCTACGCCTCCGGAAATCGCGACGAGTCCGTCTTCCACGATCCGCAACGATTCGACCTGTCTCGCGCCCGCAGCCCGCACGTCGGCTTCGGGGGAGGCGGCGTGCACTACTGCCTCGGCAACCACGTCGCCAAGGCTCAACTTCGCGCCCTGTTTCAGCAGCTCCTCACTAAGCTTCCCGACATCGAAGTGGGCGAGCCCGTCCAGTTGCTGAGCCACCTCGTCAACGGCTACGAGAGCCTCCCCGTCGTCATCCGATAAGGGGTCGCAACAAGTAAACGCAGACCACTGCACCGGTGTTGGCATCTGCGAGTCGCTCGTTCTGCCACGGGTTCGACGTGAACGAAGACCGCAGCATGGTCGTGCACGAAGAGTTTCTACTGACTCCAGGTGGTTTCTGAGACCGACGAACGGGCCACGCCGGACAACGTTCCTCTGTGCGCGCAGATCACTTCGCGCAAATCCGAACCGGCTCTCGCGAAGGCGACTCGCGTTGGAGCCGAACCAATCGCGTACCTTCAGGCTGTTGCTCGGTAGATCCTCACCTGGTGACGGTCGGGATCTCGGTGGGACGGCACGGGCGGACACATCCGTAGGCAACGTTGTCATACTCTGGACCGTTTGTGCCGCACCGGTTGAACTGCCCCGTGCCCGACACGCTGGCCAATCTCACGATCCGCCACCGTGCTCAGCTCGCCTACGTCGACGGCCAGCTACGCGACGGCACGACAGTTCCCTGCTCCGGTTGCGATACGGCGGATCAGGGGAACACCTGCGGCTTTGGGATCCACCACGCCAGCCGCGACGGCTACGACGACCCGTGCTGCCCACCGGATACCCCAGCGGTACACCCGAACAAGCACTCCATTGCGCCTGCGGCCTTGACCTCTACGACCCCACCGCATGGTCGAACCCCGAGGAACTCATGGGCGTGACCATACCGCCGCGCGCTGATGCTCTTAGCCCTGCTTATTCAGGTCTTCGAAGAAGTTGATCTGTCTCGGGACCTGTTGATCTTGGGTCACCGTTAGTCGTTGACGGGCGTGTTGGTTTGCCGGCCTCGGGTGCCGGGTTGTCCGTGCCGGTCGTCGGGGTGGGGCAGGCGGGTCAGGCCAGCGGGACAGGCAGTGGTTGCAGGCGGTGAAAGGCGAGCGCGAGTGCCGCTGCCCACCGCCAGGTTCGGTCGATCTTGAGTCGTAGTCGTCTGCCGCCGCGCACGAGTCGGGCGGCGACGTGCAGCAGCCGGTAGCGCAGGGTTTTGGGTTCGGCCTTGGCAAGGGCGGGTTGGTCGTGCAGCAGGATCGTCTGAGCCCAGGCGATGAGGTCGATGGCCGTCAGCGCGCAGGCCAGCCAGGCCTGGTTGATCGCGAACATCTTGGACGGGAACCGGCCCAGGCCGGTGTCCTTGCCGGTGCGGATGCGGTCCTCGACGCGGGCGTGGGCGCGGTGACGGGCATCGAGCCAGGCGTGTTGCCCGATAGCGGTGTCGGTGACGAAGCAGGTGTAGCGCCACCCGTCGGCTTCTTCGATCAGGTCCAGCTGTGCGCCGGGGTGGGGTCGTTCGCGGCGGGTGATCACCCGCATCCCGGTCGGGTAGTCAGCCAACGCGCCTGCGGCGAACATGCCGGTCAGCTCCGCGACCGCCGCGCAGTCGGTCGGGTCGCGGGGTTCGCCGGCGCCGTCGATCGCGGCGCTCCACGCTGTCTTGGGCAGCGCGGCGATGGCGGTGTGCTCACGGGCGCCGAGTGCCCAGCCGACCGTGAACTCGGTATCGACTCCCTGGCCGCGCAGCCCGCGTAGGTGCGCCAGCAGCGCTTTCGAGGCGCCGGCGCCATCGAAGCGGAACAGGATCGGGTAGCCATGCCGGAACGCCTCGGGCAGCTGCGCCACGGCCTGCTCCACGACCACGACGTGATCGGCGGCGGTGTTGCTGCCGGCGTTACCCGGGCGCAGCAGCCCGGTCAGCGCCTGGTTGGTGTTGTCGCAGAACGCCAGCACTGGGTGGAACCCCCACGTGTGCTTGAACGTCGCCGCCGCGCGCTGCTTCTCGGAATGGGCGATGGTGATCGTGGCGTCCTCGTCAATCACCAGCACCGGGCGACCGTCTCGGGCCAGCAGCGGCTGCCCGGCGACCAGCGACGCCGGCAACACCGTCCCGGTCGCCTCGCCACGCTGCGCCCACGCCACCTCCCGCGCCGCCGCGCGGGCCTGCCCGATCGCGGCCAGATCCTCGGCGCTCACCGCATCGAGCACCCGGCGACACGTCGAGTCCGACGCCACCGACCCGAACACGCCCGGCTGATCGCCCAGGGCGACGATGTCGCTGATGCACTGGCCGCCGTCGGCGATCATTACCGCCACATCAGTCAGGACCCGGCCCGGATCGTGCGCCGTCTGCGGTGCGACCCGACCCGCGAACACCGCCGACACCTGCGCCGTCAACGTCGTCCGGTCAGCCAGATCCGCGAGCAACCGCGACCCCGCGTGCGACACCACACCGACACCATCAGCGGACACTTCAACCACGGGACGAGTACGGGTAGCGTGCACGCGGAAGGTGCCTTCCAGTTCGGCGAATCTACGGTCTCAGCAACCACAGAATCCCGTACAGGACAGGCACTTTCGCTTTTTTACACGCCAACCACTGAAGCTGATCTTGAACGATCCGGGTTAGTTCGGCACACAGGCTGATGATTGGCGAAATCGCACCCACCCCATAAATGGTCGGCCGAGGCGGAATCGACGCCGAGAACCCGATGGTCGCCAGGGCACGCTCACAACTCTATGGTCATCGGTGAATCCAGGCCTAAGCGACTTTCCAGGTACGTGCGAACTGCCCTTGGTAGTCGAAGGGCGGTATGTAGTACGAAGTTGACTTCAATGACTCCACGTTCGCGCGCGTGATGAGTTGCTCTGGCAAAGGTTCGTTGCCCGTTACCTTCATCCCCTCCACACTGCGCAAGATCGTGTCAACTGCCAGCCAACCGCTGTAGACAGAAGGCTGACCGGTCCAAGCGCTTTCGGTTCCATTCTTGATGTCGGCTATTTGTTCCGTGCCAAATGCGGCACCACCGATTTTGACCCGCGAGCCCATTCCGGCGCCGCTCAGAGCTTGCGGCAGGCCATTGACGAAGACGGAGTCAGAGGACACGAAGTATCCAAGCTTGGGGTCCTTCTGCAAGGCAGACACGATCAGACCGTTCGTCTGATTTCCGTCGATCTGCGGAATCGTGGCGTTCACGACCGAGATCGTGCAGTGTGGACAGCGTGAGTTCACGGTGCTCCTGAAGGCCGACAAGAAGGACGACAGGACGGCATAAGCCGGCACCATCAGCACGAGAACGTGGGCATTGCCATCCGAGTCCGCGATGACCCAGTTCGCGAGGTCATCACCCTGTTGCTCCTGGTAGGCCGTACCGTTCACCTGCGGCAGCACCGTCCGGGTCACCGGCGCCGCGCCGACCGCCAAGGGCAGGATGTCGACTCCTGCCTGCGCATACGCCGGCACCACGGACGACCACAGTGCGTAAGGGACTCCTACGACGATGCTGGCTACAGGATGATATTGCAGCGCGAGCCGCAGGCCGGCGGCGAGCGTAGAGGGATTGGACTCCTGAAAGTCGACGGTCTTCACGTTCCAGCCCACGGTCCCGGCGGCCGCCTTGACTCCCTGCCCGATGAGCGCACACTGCTCGCCATCGGTGCACTGCAAATACACGATCGTCTTCCCCTTGGTGGGGGCGGCATTGAGTGGCGTCCGGATCAGGTTGGCCGTCGGCGGTGCTACGAGTTCGGCAACCGCACGTTTAGCGAGGGCCACGCCATTAGACCCCGGATCGCTGCTTCCGCTACTGGGAGGAGCGCTAGGTACGCCCGACTCCTGAGTCGCGCCGCTGGTTCCCGAACGGGACCCGCCTGAGCTCGAACACGCCGCCACCAGCGTCAGCAGTGACATCGCGATGACCGCCAACGACCTCGCCCTTACCTGCATCCCGCACTCCCTCAAACGACTGACATCCTGTCTATTACTAACTGGTTCGCCAGCCAGATACAAGCATCGGTTTGCCCCGACTTGCTGAAGCCTCCAAGATTTGTTGATTATTTACTGGCCATGTGGTTAACTCCGCGGCCACACGAGGTGCCTTGGCATCGCCGCACGAGTCAAGAAGCTGCCGTAGTCGCACGGCAGTAGGTCCGAAGGACTGTGGAGGACGAGTGAACCTAGATGGATCGCGTATGAGGCTTGGAGCCGTCTTACTGGCCGTCACGTCTGCAGCGCTCACGATGTCCGCGTGTAGCAGCTCTGGTGCATCGAAGGCGGACAATCGTCCGGCAGCGTCTACCGTTCCGACGCCGTCTCAGGCGAGTACCGGGGATGGCGGGATCAGGCTCGCAGAAACGGCTTTGTCGGCGCTGTTGAAGCCTCCGACCGGGGGGACCATCCAGACGCCGCTGAAGGCAACGCCGCCGAAGGACAAGACGATCGTCTACATGGAATGCACAGACGGTCCTTCCTGCTTACAGATCGGTCAGGGTGTGGAAGGGGCCGCGACCGCCCTCGGTTGGACTGTGAAAACACTGACTTTCCAAGAGGCGAACCCGGCGACGCTTGCATCCGGCCTCCGAACTGCGCTGCAATACCATCCGGTCGCAACTGTCTTCGTCGGCACTTCCTACCCAGCATGGTCGTCGGTCGTGCCGGCCTACACCCGGGCGAACGCCGCCTTGGTCCCGATCGGGGTCGGACCAGCGCCGACCTCGAACACCATTCTTCCGCAAGTGTACGGCGGGGCCGCCCGGAAGCAGATCGGTGGCGATCTGGCGAACTGGGCCGTCGCAGCCTCTAAGGGTAAGGCGCACGTGCTGTTCTTGAACGTTCCTGCGTTCGCAGTGCTGTCACCGTTCCTCGACGGCTTCACCTCGACGGTGAGGTCCCGGTGCCGAGCTTGCTCGGTGTCCGTGGTTGACGCGACGATTCCACAGTTCAACGGGAACCAGATCAACAGCTTGATCGTCGCGGCGGTTCAGAAGGACCCCAAGATCAACTACATCATCAGCCCGGATGCATTTATCAACGGTCTGCCGCAAGCACTGAGGGGTGCCGGCATAGATGGACGGGTGAAGATCGGCGGCAACGCCTACGGACCGGAGCAGATCGCCGACATCAAGAACGGAACCGAGACGGCCTGGATCGGTGCCTCGAACAGGTACTACGGCTGGCTGGCGGTTGACGGGGTCCTACGCCACTTGGCGCAGATGACCGTGCAGAGCGACGCCCCCGTGCCCACACAACTAATCACGAAGCAAAACGTCGACTCGATCAAGTCGCAGGAGTACTACGAGCCGCCGTTCGACTATGAGGCGCAGTTCAAGCGGCTGTGGAACGTGTAGTCGTCCGAACGGACCGGTCGCAATCGAAGGTCGCCGGCCAGCCCACCGGGAGGGGCTTGATGCCAGGACAATCCGCGGTCTAGTAGGTGGCCCGAACCACGTCCCCGAGTTTCTGAACACGAAAGCCGTATGGATCAACGCCAGCTGAGTTGCGTGACTGTTCTGCACGGATCGCGCGGGCGACATCCAGTAACAGTCAGGAGTAGCAATATGGGCAAGTTGGACGGTTCGGTCGCGCTCGTCATCGGGTCGGCCAAGGGTCAAGGCCGGTCACACGCGCTGACCCTCGCTCGCGAAGGCGCGGAGATCGTTCTTGTGGACAATTGTGTGGTAGACGTCGAGGGTCAACCGTATCCCGGAGCATCGAAGGAACAGCTTGACGAGACCACGGCGATGGTTCAGGCCTTGGGCAGACGATGCGTCTCGATGGTCGGCGACGTACGGCTCGCAGAAGACATGGAACGCGCGGCGCAATACGCGCTATCGGAGTTTGGCGCGATCGATCACTTGATTTGCAATGCCGGAATACTGCTGAGGTTCGGCAAGGTGCACGAGCTGTCACCCGACCAGTGGCGCACCGTGATCGACACCAATCTGACTGGCGTCTTCATGGCATGCAGGGCAGTGCTTCCCCACATGGTCGCCCGGCGACGAGGGACCATCACGATCACCGCTTCGACTGCCGGTCGAAGCGGTTTCCCCAACCTGGCCGACTACAACGCGTCCAAGTGGGGAGTCATCGGGCTTATGAAGAGTCTGGCCAGTGAGTACGGAAGCTTTGGCATCCGCGTCAACTGCGTCGCCCCGTCCAACGTCAACTCGGGCAAACGGCCGTCGATGACCAACAACGAAGCAATCTTCGGGCTCTTCTGCCCCGACATCGCCGAACCGACTCGGGACCAAGCGGTTGAGCGCATGCGGCTCATGCATCCACTCGGCGTGGAGGGCGTGGACCCCGAAGATGTTTCAAAAGCCATCCTCTACCTGGTCTCCGACGATGCTCGGTACATCTCCGGCGAGGTCCTGCATGTCGCCGCCGGGCTCATGGCCAGCAATTCAGCTTGATGTGACGACGACACCTTTGACGAACGGAGTCGACCCGGCTCACCCGGATCGAGGACACAATCGGCGCCACGTCGAGGACAACGTTGTCGCCTCCGAGTTTCAGCTCACGCATGATGAGACAGTGTTGCTCGACGACCTTGACGTACCAAGTCCGCGGGTCGCGCTACGGACCGGAAGGCACCGCGCAAGCCGCCGTGGTAAGTGCTCTGCGGGAAAGCCTGCCGCTTGGCCCGGCCAGTGACCGGAAGGCGCGGAATACGCGCGATCCACCAACCCCTTGAGGCCGCTGTGCAACCAGTGTTTTTTGCGGTCGAGCCAGGTCGGTGGCCGTGCCCTCAGTTGGTGTCAGATAATCTTATCGCGCCCTCGGGGCAGCTCATGACGGCATCCTCAAGCGCCCCGAAGACGCCAGCTTCTATCTCCGCCGTAGCGACCTTGGCGAACCCGTCTGCGTCAGGCGTGAGAACCTCAGGACAGATGCCGTAGCAGATTCCGTGTCCCTGGCACCCATCCACCAGAACCGTGATCTTCATGCTTTGCCGCCCTTCGTTGTCATATGTGGCCGCGGATCGTTCCGTGATGGGACACGGCGTTTACTCGGCGGTCGTGCGGGCTATAGATGCCGCGACGGCGGAGCCGCATCATCAACTGCCCCGCTGCTGGATCGGCTTCCTGAGTCGAGGTGCGAGTCGGGGAGGTGCTCGGACGGCGCGCCCGCCTCATCGCCGTCGATCGACCTGTCAACCTTGATTGTCACCCGTCCCTGCCGCCATACAGCAAACGCGACGGCTCCGACGAGCGCGACACCATTGAACATGCTGTTGACCCATTGCGCAGACGTCGCGAGTTGCAGTCCACGTACGCCTGTCGCCAGCGCGTAAATCGCCAGCAGAGTTCCGAATACATTCACTCTGCCAGGATGAATCTGCGTGGAGCCGAGAAACACGGCAGCGAATGCGGGTAGCAACAAGCCTGACCCGTAGCTCAGCGATGGACCGTTCTGGGAGCCATACAGTATACCGGCGAGCGCAGCGAGTAGGCCGGACGTGAGCAGGGATACCCAGACATATCGGGACACGCGCACGCCGGACAGACGGGCCGCTTCAGCATTGCCTCCGATGGCGTAGAGATACCGGCCGGCCGGGGTATGACCGACGGCCCACCAGACAATGAATGCGAGGATCACTAGGTACCAGAAGACGATCTGGATGTCTCCGAACTGACGAGTCGCGAGTTCCGTCCACGCTGTCGCCGTCGGTGGGTAGGGCTCCGTCGGCGAGACGATGATTTGGATCGCTGCGATCACCGAGGTGGTGCCGAGTGTCGCGATGAACGAGTTAACACGGAGCTTCACGATGATGAAACCGTTGGCAGCCCCTATCACCAGACCGAGGGCGAGCCCGGCCAAGATGGCGGGGACGATTGCCACCTTGTGCTGAGTCTGTAGCACCACCACGAAAACCGTGGATAGGTTGATAGTGGCGGCGACCGAAAGGTCGAACACGCCGGCCGCCATCGGCACCAGAACCGCCAAGGCGAGTATTCCGACGACCGCTTGTTCCGAGGCGATCGACGTCAAGGTGGTCTTCGTAAGGAACAGTGAGGGAACCCATACGCTGAAGACGATGATGAACAGTGCCCACATATACAGGCCACTGAACCGCTCCAAACCTAGGGTTCGTAGAGAGATCGACTTAGGCATGGACTTGGCTCTCTTTACGGCTGGCGGTCAGGATGGCTCGCGAGAGGAATTTATCGTCGATGATTGGCCCTTGAATTTCATTCACGATTTGCCCGTCACTCATGATGAGCACTCGATCGCAAACACTGGAGAGTTCGTTGACGTCGGTCGACGAGATGACGACGGCCATGCCGCCAGCGGACGCAGCTCGTAGGAGATCGTGAAGGCGTTCGCGCGCTCGGATATCGACTCCTTGCGTCGGCTCATCGAGTAGGAACACGGAGGGTCTGCGCCGCAACCACTTGCCGAACAAGATCTTTTGCTGATTCCCGCCGCTGAAGGCGGACAAGGGCTGCTCGCTGGCGAGCCGCGGGCGTACGTCGAGTCTGGCGAACCATTCGCGTACGTCCGCCTGTTCGCGCCGTCGGGAGATCGCCAGGTGGTTCCAGTGCCGCCGAACATCGGTGAGTACCAGATTCTCGCGTCCGCTGAGTCCCGGTATGCTTCCGTGCGCGGTCCTGTCGACTGGCAGGTAAGCGATCCCAGCCGCGATCGACAGGTCAGGACGATCGGGTCGCAGAGGCTGCCCACCGACGGCCACCCGCCCCCCAGAGCGCGGCCGCGCGCCGAAGATCGTCGACAATAGCGTCTCCCGCCCCGAGCCGGTGATGCCTGCAACGCCTAAGATCTCTGTCGGATAGGCGGCGAAGCTGACGTTGCTCAGCGTTGACGCGGTAAGGCCATCGACGACCATCACGGGTTCGTGCTGGCGCTCGCGGGGGTCTCCGGTCGATTCGAGGACGTCTTGAAGTGGGGCGTGACCGGTCAATGAGGTGACGATGCCGTCTCTGGTGACCTTCCCGACGGGCGCCGTCATGACCAGGCGGCCGTCGCGCAGCACCGAGACCCGGTCGCCGATCGCGAAGATCTCGTCCAGCCGGTGCGTGACGTACAGGACACTCACGCCGGAGTTCGCAATCCGGCGTATTAAATCCAGAAGATTGCTGACGTCGTCGATCGGCAAAGTGGCAGTCGGCTCGTCGAGGACGAGAAGCCGGATAACGCCTGCGTCGTCACGCAACGCGCGGGCGATCGCTACGCCGGTCCGCTCGGCCGCCGAAAGTGTTGCCATCGGGGCGTTTGGATCGACGTTCAGGTTCAAGCGTCGGAGGTCCGCTTTTGCCAATTCGTAGGAAGCCTGACGGCGAATCGTGCCAGCTCGCGTTGGGTAACCAGTGCCCAAGAAAACGTTGTCGAGCACCGACCGTTCGAGGATCAGGCCCAGGTCCTGATGAACGAATCTGCAACCGAGATTGTGCGCAGAGCCTGGCGAGTACTCGAACCGCCGACCACCCACGGTGATCCGACTGCCGGCGTCCGGAGTGTGGTATGCGGATAGTATTTTGATGAGAGTTGACTTGCCAGATCCGTTCTCTCCTACGAGGCAGTGAACTTCACCCGCAGGGATCGTCAGACTGACATCGCGCAGTGCGCGGTTGGCGCCGAAAGTCTTCGACAGACTTCGTACCTCGAGGGCAGGGACTGCCGCGTCGTCAGCCACCGTGCTGCCCTTCCGGTCGGCGCGTCAGGAAGGTAGGGGATTTGCGGCCTGTACATGCGTCCTGAACGTGCTGTTGAGATGTCACTGTGGCCTCCAGCAGCCGTCTCAGCACGCTCGCTTCCCGTCGGGGAGCACGCTAACCGCATAACTGGTAGGTCGGCAAGTTATTTCTAAGCCGGATCTGGTGTCTTATAACTGGACGCAATTCAACTTATGCTCTACGAAGGAGCCTCCGCGCAGATGTCCGATCGCGGCCACCCTTGCTCGTGAGGGATGTCGACGTCGAGGGCGCGCCGGATCGCCGCGCCGCCGTGCGACCTCCGCCCCAGCGGGCGCCTGTTCGTCCGTCGGCACCGTGATCCGCCCGGAGCGGATCGCCGCCCTCAGAAGTGGTAGGAAGGCGTCGACAGGCTCGAGTTCCCGACCTTCGGCTGCCGCTGTTCGACTACCGATCCCGGTCGCGATCAGCTCGCACGCCGACTGGTGCCAACGGACATCGCCTGTTCCAGAGGACGCCCAACGGATGAGAGGACCAGCGGTGCCAAGAGTTCCGCACGATCAACAGCTCGTCGTCGTGTCCGGGGCGTCGACCGGGATCGGTGCAGCGACGGCGCGGACGCTGGCCTCATACGGCTACCACGTCCTGGCCGGTGTCAGGACCGACGCCGAAGCGGGTGCGGCGCGGGGCGCCGGCGTCGAGCCGGTCATGCTCGATGTGACCGACGGTGACCACATCGAGGCTTTGACCGAGCGGATCGCCCGCGATCCGAAGGGGCGAAAGCTGCGGGCGCTCGTCAACAACGCCGGCATCGAGATCAACTCGCCCGTCGAGGTGCAGCCGCTGGCGGTGTGGAGGCAGCACTTCGACGTCAATCTCTTCGGCCACGTCGCCGTCATCAAAGCGTTATTGCCGGCGCTGCGACGAAGCGGCGGCACGATCGTGAACATCACGTCCGTGGGCGGCGAACTTGCCCTCCCGATTTACGGCGCCTACGCAGCTACGAAGTTCGCCCTCGAGGCGGTCAGCGACGCCTTGCGTCGGGAGGTCGGGCCGCTCGGCGTGCGGGTCGTTGTGGTGCAACCGGGCGGGGTGCGGACGGAGATGGCCGAGCACAGCGGCGAGATCTCGCTGGCGCTCGCCGCGAAGATGAGCCCTGAACACAAAGAGATCTACGGCGATCTCATTGCTTCCAGTGTGGCCTCGCAGACTGCATTCCTGCGCAATGCGATGCCGGTAGAGAAGGCGGCGGCCAAGATCGCCAAGGTCGCCACCGCGGCGCGGCCGCGGGCCAGATACACGCTCGGGACCGACGCCGCGACGGTCCTTCCGCTCGCGCGCTTGCTCCCTGCCTACGTCATGGACGGCATCCTCGCCGCTACGCGCAGGATGGCTGATTCCAGCGGGCCGTTGGCCGGATTGCCGAGGCCCAACCGGTCCTCTACTCTTTGACCACTCGGCCAGTTAGTTTGCTCGAGAATCCTGTGCCTGGAGGAGATTCCGTGTCCTTTCGCGTCGTCGGCGGTCTAGTCGCCGAACGAAAGGCATTCGACGCTGCGATGCGCAGTGTGTACGGCGCCGCGTGGTCGCTGCCGTCCGCGGCGGCCGGGTTGACCGTGGCCGAGAAGATTGCTCTTCCGTCGTTCGCCGGCGAGATCGCGGGCGGGCGCCTCGCCGGCGCCGATGTCTGCTGTTCCGCTGGCCTCGGTGCACATTTGCTGTCGGTCCCACTGCTCATCAGCTTGCCGGGTGGCGCCGGGGCGCAGCGATTGTGGGCATCGGGGCTTGCTGCTGGCTCCGTTGCTTCCTCGCGTTCGGTGTCGAACCGAGCGACCCCGAACATCGCTGGTACGACGGCGGCTTCAGTTACCCGGCGATCGGGCACGCCCTGCGTTCGGCGGGTCGACGTATGCCCGCGCCGCTCGACCCGCTCGCCGGCGAGGTCTCGTCCCCGAATGGCGCTTGGTGCCATCCGGCCGATGCGGCACGCCCCTCGATCTCGGGCGGGCGCCGAGGACCGGCCGGGCGACGCGTTCGACTGCCCCGACACATCATCGCCAACCTGCAGAAGCGCGACCTTCGTGACCGTGCCGGTCCGGGCGGCGTATTGCGGCCTGCGCCACTCGAAATTCGCCGCCACAGAGGTGCATCCATGAAGACGCGCGCCGCAATTCTGCGACAAACGCCAGGGCTCTGGGAGATCGAGGAACTCGAACTCGACCCGCCGGGTCCGGGAGAGGTGCTCGTGAAGATGATCGCCACGGGCCTGTGCCACAGTGACGACCATGTGACGCGCGGTGACCTTGCGGCCGCCCGCCTGCCCCTCGTCGGCGGTCACGAGGGCGCGGGGGTTGTGCGCCAGGTCGGGTCGGACGTGCAAGGCCTCGAGGTCGGCGATCACATCGTCACGTCGTTCGTCCCGAGCTGCGGGCGCTGTCGCTGGTGCGCGATGGGGATGCAGAACCTGTGTGACAACGGGGCTTTGATCAGATTCGGCACCCAACTTGACGGTACGTGCCGCCTGCACGATTCGGAGGGCGTCGAGGTATCGACCACCGCGTGCCTCGGGACGTTCTCGGAGTGGCAGGTCTTCGACCAGATGTCGTGCATCAAGGTCGACGTCGACCTGCCGCTCGAGGTGGCGTGCCTGGTCTCGTGCGGCGTCCAGACCGGATACGGCTCGGTCAAGGCCGGAGACGTCCAGCCCGGTGATGTCGTCCTAGTCATCGGCGTCGGCGGCATCGGCATGAACGCGGTGCAGGGTGCTCGCGATGCCGGTGCGGCGCATGTCATCGCCGTCGACCCGGTTGCGGCTAAACGCGGCTGGGCGGCCGACTTCGGCGCGACCGCGGCCTACGAGTCGGTCGCGGCGGCCATGCCCGCTGTAGCGCAGTTGACCAACGGCCAGGGCGCCGACGTCGCGATTCTCTGCGTCGGCGTCGTGCGTAATGATCTCGTCGGGCAGGCTTACCAAGCCGTGCGGAAGGCCGGCACGCTCGTCGTCACAGGCATCGGGCCAGCCACGGACGATTCGGCCATACCCGGCGTGAACGCGGTCAGTCTGGCCATGCAGCAGAAGCGCATCCAGGGCGCGCTGTACGGCATGAAGTCTCCCCGGGAGGCCGTCCCCATGCTGCTGACGATGTACCGCGCAGGCAAGCTGAAGCTGGATGAGCTGATCACGCGGACGTACTCGCTGGATGAGATCAACGAGGGCTACCGCGACCTGCATGAAGGCAAGAACATCCGCGGCGTCATCACGTTCGCGGACTGACCGGCGGGGCGGGACGGCGAGCCGGATGAACCTGAGCCTGTTGAGTGACATGGCCGCGGATGCCTACGGCGGTCGCGCGCTGATGGGCACGCGCGGTGCGTCGTACTCGGCCATCGATATCAAGTTGATGAGTGTCGTCGGCGCCGCGCTGCTGCGCGAGCGCGATGCCTCCGCGCTGATCTATCTCGACGTCAACGGGCCGGCGTTCCCGGTGGCGCTGTTCGCAGCGAGTCGTGCCGGCGTGCCGCTCGTTCCATTGAACTACCGCCTCGATCGCGACCGGTTGGCCGACATGATCGCCAAGCATCCCGGCTCGGTAGCGATCACGAGCGCGGCGTACGCACCGCTGTTCGCCACGGCGGGCGTCCCCGTATTCGGGACGCAGGAATGGCTGGCTGCGACGTCGGTTGGCCAGATCGGAGAAGAGCAGCCGACGGACACCGGCGCGCCGGCGGTGATCATCTACACGAGCGGCACGACGTCGGAACCGAAGGGCGTGCTGCTACGGCACGAGAATCTGGTCAGCTATGTGCTCGGCACGGTCGAATTCGCGGGCGCTGAGCCCGCGGACGCGGCTCTGGTGAGCGTGCCGCCCTACCACGTCGCCGCCGTGGCTAACGCGATCACGAATCTGTACGCAGGCCGCCGGTGCATCGTGCTGGAGAACTTCACGGGGCCGGAATGGCTCGAGCTGGTCCGGGCCGAAGGCGTCACCAATGCCCTCGTCGTGCCGACCATGCTGGCGCGCATCATGGACTCCGGCGAGGATCTATCGGTGCCGTCGTTGCGCACGCTCGCGTACGGCGGGGCGAGCATGCCCCAGCGGGTTATCGAGCGGGCATTGCTCGCGTGGCCGCATGTCGGCTTCGTCAACGCCTACGGATTGACCGAGACCAGTTCGACCATCGCAGTGCTGGGACCTGACGACCATCGCTCGGCCTTTGCGTCGAGTGAGCCGCACGTGCGGGCCCGGTTGGCGTCGGCGGGGCAGGCCGTCCCCACCGTGCAGATGCAGATCAGGGACGAGCAGGGCAACGAACGACCGCCCGGCGAGGTCGGCCGGATCTGGGTGCGCGGCAACCAGGTTTCCGGCGAATACGCCGGTCTAGGGTCGGTGCTCGACGACGAGGGCTGGTTCGACACCCGAGATGAGGGCTACCTCGACGAAGCGGGATATCTGTTTGTCGGTGGGCGCACGGACGACACCATCATTCGCGGCGGCGAGAACGTCGCACCGGCGCAGATCGAGGACGTGCTGCTGGCCCGCGCCGACGTAGGCGACGCGGCGGTCGTCGGCGTGCCGGATGAAGTGTGGGGTCAGCGCATCGAGGCCATCGTGGTCCCGGTCTCGGGGCGGGCGGTAGATCCTGACGAGATCCGGCTGGAACTGCGCCGGTTGCTGCGCAGCTCGCTGACGCCCGATCGCATCCACGTGTGGGACGCGTTGCCGCGGACCGAGACGGGCAAACTCGTCAGGCGCGACGTCGCACAATTGTTGGCCGAGCGCACGCAGCATGCCGGCGCCCACGACTGAAGCGACCTTGCGAAGCGCTTGTCACTTACTGTGGAACCAGTTACATTTTGCGCGCGCTCTGGATGACACCGGACGCGTTGGTGCGACAGGCTCGTCGCAGACCATCATTGACACAGCGTTCGGAGGATTGGCGAATGGGACAGCTCGACTCGCAGACGGCGCACGCGGACTTACGAGGGGTCGATCACAACGCCGCCCCGTTCTGCGCCCCGGACGTCGCCGTTCGCGCAGCCGCGTGGAAGGAGCTCCGCGAACGCTGCCCGGTAGGCCGCAGCGACCAGTACGACGGCTACTGGATCCTGTCCGACCATGCGAGTGTGGCTGAGGCCTGCCGGAACGGAGAGATCTTCTCGAATCGCTACGAACCCGACGCCGACGACGGCATCAACTACATCGGTGAGAACGGGTATCCGCGGATGGACTGGCCCGAACTCGCCATCGGCGAGGCCTACGGCGAGCACCACAGCTACCTGCGACGGGTGTTCAACCCGCTGTTCTCGCCGACGGCGGTGCGTCGCTTCGAGCCGGCGATGCGCCAGGTCGCGTCCTGGGTACTTGATCAACGGGTCGAGGATGGCGCGATGGACCTGATGAACGACTTCGTTACCCCCGTCACGGCCATCTCGACGCTGCTCTTCCTCGGTCTGCCCGCCGACCTTTGGCAGGACACCGCCGACGTCTACCATTCGATCTTCGGGATGGCGCCCGACACCGCGGAGTTCACCCACACGGTCGAGATCACCATGCCTCGGCTGATGGACGCGTTCTTGTCAGCGGCGAAGGCGGCCCGCCACGATCGAGCCGAAGAGCTGCTGGGCGCGATCGCCCGGCTCGAGTACGACGGCGAGTTGATGAACGACGAGCAGCTCACCAAGGTGCTCACCAACATGGTCGGCGCCGGCGTTGACACGACGAACAACACGACGGCGCGTGGCCTGCACCAGCTGGCGGCCGACCCGGCGCTGCGTGCCGCGGTCATGGCCGACCGGAGGCTGATCGACGCGACCTGCGAAGAGACGCTGCGCATGTATCCGTCGGCGCAGGTCATGACTTGCACGATCACCCAGGACGTCGAGTTCGCCGGCCAGCAGTTGCGCCGCGGTGAACCCGCCGTGCTGTCGCTGTCCGGCGCCAATCGTGACCCGAAGGTCTTCGCTGATCCGGACGTGTTCCACGTCGAGCGGACGTCCAACCGGCACCTGGCCTTCGGCCGGGGTGTGCACCGGTGCCTCGGAGCGCACGTCGCTCGGCAGATGTTCCGCGTGATGGTCGCCGAGATCTTGGATCGCGTTCCGGACTACGTCGTCGACGATGCCAAGGTGGTCGAGTACGGCGGCAACCCCTACCTGATGGGCGTGTGGTCGATGCCCGTCACCTTCACTGCGGCCCCGCAACTGGGTGTCAAGCGTCCGTGGTGAAGCCGCGGTACCCGGCCCGGCCGTCCAGTGCGGTCGCGCTTACTGCGCGGACTGCACCCGGCGCCAGTGCGCGTCCAGATCGCCGTAGATCCCGAAGTTCCCCGTCATCCACCGGGATGTGAGCTTGCACCCGACGATGCGCCACCCCTCGGGTGTGCGTTCGAACCGGTTCGTGTAGTGACCGTAGACCGCCTGGTCGCTGTCACCGAACGGGTTTGGCTTGTGGTGGTTTGCCTGCACGTAGGTGACGCAGGTGGCGTGATCGGCGCCGGAGAACTCGATGCGCAGGTTCGTCATGAGGTGGTGGGTCGCCGTCATGCCACCCATGGACGAGGACGCGTTGCGAACCCATTCGTCGGCCGAGACCTGGACGACCGGTGAACCGAACCCCGAGCTGAAGTCGATCTCCACCTGGGCGCCGAAGCAACTGCGCAGCAGTTCGATGTCGTGACTGTCGCTGGCGGTTGCGTAGCGGTACTGCACAGCAGCGATCGCGGCCCGGTCGGACAGTTCCTGGAGACGCGTGGTGTCAATCGTCATGAGCCAATCCTCCGGTCGGGTGTCGAGTTGCCGGACAGCACGATGGTCTTGCTCTCGAGATAGGGGAGGAGCCCCTGGACGCCGCCCTCCCGGCCGACGCCGGACTGCTTGAAACCGCCGAAGCCGATGCTGTAGTCCACGAACGGGCCGTTGTGACCGACCGATCCGGAGCGCAGCGCGCGGGCGACGCCCAGCGCCCGGTCTTCATCGTGAGTGAACACCGCCGCGTTCAGGCCATAGATGCTGTCGTTCGCGATCCGGATGGCGTTCCGCTCGTCGTCACAGTCGATGACCGCGAGGACGGGCCCGAAGATCTCCTCCTGCGCGATCGACGAGTGCGGTTCGACCGCGGCGAAGGTCGTGGGTTCGACGAAGTACCCGCGCGAGAGGTGCCGGGGCCGGCCGCCGCCGGTGACGAGTGTCGCGCCCTGCCGCAGGCCGGTAGCGATGTATCGCTCGACTCGCGCTCGCTGGACGTTGGTCGCCAGCGGCCCCATGGTGCTGGCCGGATCGAACTGGCTGCCGACCCGCACCTCGGCCTGCGCCGAGCGCATTGCCTCCAGAAAATCGTCGCGCCGGTGCCGGGAGATCACCACCCTCGTCAGCGCGGCGCACACCTGTCCACTGATGTAGCACTGCGCACGGGCCAGTGTGGAGGCGGCGCGCTCGAGGTCGTAGTCGTCGAGGATCAGCGCAGCGGATTTCCCGCCGAGTTCGAGGGAGACGCGCGCGATCCGCTCGGCGCACAAGGCTGCGATGCGCCGCCCGGCCGCGGTCGAGCCGGTGAACGAGATCTTGTCCACCCGCGCGTCGCGGACCAGGAGCTCGGAGACGTCCCGGTCGGCGGTGACGACGTTGAGCACGCCCGCCGGAAGTCCGACCTCCTCCGCGACCTCGGCCAGGACTAGGGCCTCGCCGGGTGCCTCAGGTGCGCTCTTGAGGACGACGGTGCACCCCGCGAGAATTGCGGGGGCCACCTTATAGGCAATGGAGATCGACGGGCCGTTCCAGGCAAGGATTGCGCCGACGACGCCGACCGGCTCGTGCGCGAGCACCGCCCGCTTGCCGCGCAGCTTCGTCGCTCGCTCCTCGACGAACCCAAAGGCGGTACTCAACTCGGCGTACTCGTCGAAGACGTCGGCCATGTGTGCAGTCTCGCGCCGGGCCACCGAATGCAGGATACCCACCTCCGCGGCCCAGAGCCAGGCCAGATCCGCACTACGCTCGCGCAGCCCGGCCGCGATCGCACGCAGGTAGTCGGCGCGCTCCGCGACCGAGATCCGCGACCACGGACCGTCATCGAACGCCTCCCGGGCGGCGGCCACGGCCGCCGACATCTCTGCCTTCGTCGCGACCGCGACGGAGTACAGCGGCTCCTCGGTATCCGGCCGGGTCACCTGGGCGGCCAGGCCGTCGCGGGGCGCGACCCACTCGCCGCCGATGAAAAAGCGATCAGGCGTCCGGATCGGGACCGGTTGGTTCGCCGTCGTTTCCCAGTCGATACCGGTCACGAGATACCGCCTGCACAGAGCCGTTCGGCTGGATGCCCCTGTGCGGCGTCGAGGCCCCCGGTCAGCAGTAACAGGGACCGGTAACCGACGAGCGCGACGAGTTCCAGCACCTCGAGGATGTGTTCCTCGGTCGCGCCCAGCCGCAGGGCGTTGCGCATGTGCGCGCGGGCGCCGGGTGGGTACAGATGCGCCGTCGAGACGTCGAGCGCCATGTAGATGAGCTCGCGCAGCCGTGGATCGAGCGGGTCGTTCTCCGTCGCGAGCAGGCGGTGGGTGGCGAGCAGAAAGTGCGGGTCGGTGTGCAGAAGGGGCAACCAGCCCTCGTTCCACCAGCCGCGAAGCTCGATGAGCTGCTGCTTGACGGCTTCCTGCGCCGCCGTGAGCGCGGTGCCAGCAGCAGGCGTGGCGTGACCGGCGGCAGCGAGCTCCTCGAGCAGGATTGGTACCGCGAAGGACATAGTGTGGGTCCCCAGTGTTTCTACCCGCAGGCTGAGGATCTGCGCCGACGTCACGCCGGCCGCGAGCGCCCGCCTCGTGTGCATCTGCACGGCGGCAGCGTCGTGCAGATGTGCCGAGGCGAAGACCGCGATCCACAGCAGTTCGCGCTCGGCCTCGCGCAGGGCCCCCCTCCGGTGCGCCGCTCTCGACAGGGCCGCGTACCGCTCGACGTAGGCGTCGTCGATGCGATGCAGGGACAGATCATCGACGTCGCAGCCCACGTCGTAAGCCAGCACGCGGTGGGCCTCGCTGACAGGTGTCGTGGTCATGCGATCGTGCCCATCGGCGCAGTAGCCCTTCGCGCAGCGGTTCGGACCTTCGCGGGTCGACGCGAGGCTTATCCTGCTAGCCTAAGTGGCTGGCCGTCCAGTTACAAGAGAGCAGCAATGCGCGGTGAGGTCGTCGGATCGGTGCCGACGGCGTGCCGGCAGGACGCTGTCCGGGCTGTTGCCGCAGCGCGGAAGACGACATCGCAGATCAGAAGCGGCATAGTGAACATCAACTCCTCAGCGACCTTCCCGACCGGGCCTGGTCGCGCGGGCGTGGCGCCGATGAGGCCGATGACGGATTGAGCATCGGGCCACCACCCGCGTCGCGAGGGCGTGCTCGTCGAACGGCTCCGGCCCTGCGCTGGTCTCGCCGTGAGTGCGTGATCCGGCGTTCCGGAGCCAGCCAACAACACAACTCAATTAAAATTCGGCTCAATTAAAATTCGGCCCGGTCGTTGCTAACTTACTGGACGCATGGTTAAGTGACCGAAGCCACTCTGGGGCGGGCGGCGTTGCGCGTGCAACGGCCTGCGCCGGGGCATCGGGGCACGAGCTCCGACCGGCCGATGCCTCGGGAATCGACACAGGCAGTGGTCACGGAACAGCTTTCTCCGGACTCCATCGGATACGCGAAGGAAGGCACCCTCGAGTGAATGGCAGACTCAAGATGACGAGGACGATGACCATCATGGCGTGCGCGGCGGCGGGCGTCCTGACGCTCGCCGCGTGCAGCAGCTCCGGCAAGGCGAGTTCGGGCACCGCCTCGGCGCCCGGCAGCGTCACGACCTCGGGTGACGGGACGAGTTCCGGCGCTACCGGATCGCCCATCACGCTCGGCTACATCACCAGCCTGACCGGTCCCGCGGCCTCGTCCTACGGCAAGTCCAGCCTGGCCGGAGCGCAGGCGCGAGTTGATCAGGCCAACGCGGCCGGAGGCATCAACGGTCACATGATCAAGCTGGAGTCGGCGGACGACCAATCGACGCCGACCGGCAACGCCACCGCAGCCCAGTCGTTGATCCAGACCAAAAAGGTCTTCGGAATCGTCAGCGTCGGCGCTTTGGCCTTCGCCGGCGCGCCCTACATCAATAAGATGCGCGTGCCCTACATCGGCGACGGCAATGCGCCGCAATACACGCAGCGCGGCTTCGACAACATGTTCAGCTACCAGCCGCCTGTCCAGGCGTCGGTCTTCAACGGCAAGTCCTACACGTGGACCGATGTCGGCAAGTTCCTCAAGTCCATCGGCGTCACCAAGCTGGCGACCGTGCAGGTGAACCTTCCGTCCACCTTCTCGGACGCGACGCTGGCCTCAGCCGCCTCGGCCGGCGTTACGAAGTGCCTCGAGAACAAGTCGATCCCGCTGGGTGGCGTCGACTTCACGGCCACGTCTCTTGCCATCAAAAACAAGGGCTGCAACGGTGTTTACTCGGTCCTGACGAGCTCGTCGAACGAGGCGCTCGCCGCCTCGGTGAAGAGCAGCGGCAGCAAGGCGAAGCTTCTCATTCTCGGTTCGTACAACCCCGACACAGTCGCCACGTCGCAATCTTCGGCAACGTTCGAGGACACCTGGACGCTGACCCCGGCTGTGTACGACCCGGCGATCAACCCCGCCTCTAAGAACATGATCGACGCGCTCGTCAAGTACGCGTCGCCGTTCAAGGCCGGTGACGTACCCAGTAACGGCGCGAGCGCGTCCTACCTGGCCGTCGACCTCGCGCTGAAGGGCCTGGAGGTCGCCGGCAAGAACCCGACCCGCCAGTCGTTCATCACGAACCTGCAGAAGGTCACGGACTACACGGCAGGCGGCATCCTGCCGAGCCCGACGACGTTCGCACACTTCGGCACGGCGGACGCGATCCCGATGGAGCATTGCGACTTCTTCCTGCAGGTGAAGAACGGGAAGTTCGTCGACGATGCACCCGGTGGCAAGGTCTGCGGCACCAGAATCTCGTACACGCCCTAGGCGGGCGCCCCGTGACCTGCCGGCGGGATTACCGCCGGCAGGTCACGGCTCCATATAGGTGAAGTTGTAGCGGCGACGGGCACCGCGTCTGCTTCCGGCCCGACCCCGACGTCACTGGATTGGGATGCACCGTGCTTCAGTTCATCATCG
Organism: uncultured Jatrophihabitans sp.; assembly: GCF_964244045.1. NCBI lineage: Bacteria > Bacillati > Actinomycetota > Actinomycetes > Jatrophihabitantales > Jatrophihabitantaceae > Jatrophihabitans > uncultured Jatrophihabitans sp. The sequence goes on from NZ_CAXTHK010000016.1 coordinate 32,385, forward strand.
CAGGGCTCGTGCTGGGCGGAATCTATGCAATTTCGGCGGCCGGCCTCGTAGTCACCTACCGGTCGGCCGGCGTGCTTAACTTCAGCTTCGGTGCCATCGCGTACTTCGTCGCACGGTTGTACTACTACCTTCACGTCCAGCACGGTTGGGGCATCGGCACGGCAGCCGTGGCGTCCCTCGTGCTCGCCGGCCCGGCGCTCGGCCTTGTGCTGTACGCGACGTTGTTCCGCTCCATGCGCACCGCCACCCAACTCGTCAAGATCGTCGTGACGCTCGGCGTCTCGGTCGTGCTCCCGGCGGTCGCCGACCTCCTGTTCGGTATCGAACCGATCCTGCACGCTCCTGGTCTGGCACCCGAACCGGTGCACGTCTACTACGTCGACGGTGTCCCCGTGACGCTGGATCAGATCATCGTGTATTCGACGGTGGTCCTCATCCTGGTGGTCGGCTTCATCATCTTCCGCAGTACCGATATAGGCCTGCGCGTACGCGCGATGGTGGACTCACCGGCAATGACCTCCCTGCAAGGCACGGCGCCAGGGTCGGTGGCGGCCGGCGTCTGGGCGGCGTCGTCGTTCCTGGCCGGTCTCGCCGGAGTGCTGTCGGCCCCGATCATCGGACTGGACATCACGAACTTCACGCTGTTGATGGCCGGGGCGTTCGCGGCCGTGGTTGCAGCCAAGCTCCGGAACCTGCCGGTCGCCGTCGTGGTGGGCCTTGCCATGGGAGTCGCCGGCGCGCTGGCCCAGTACTGGATCCCCCCGGACAGCACCTTCGCGTCGGCCGTCATCCCGAGCATTCCCTTCGCCGTCACCGCGCTCTTCCTCCTCTACAGCGTCGCTCGGTTCGGTCGGGTCAGTGAGGCCCAAGGCGTCGGCGGCTTCCTGGACCGCGCCATCACTCCGCAGGGCAGCCCCGTCCAGTCCCGCAAGGCGAGCCACCCGGAGAGGGGCCGAGGGCCCGCCCGTCGGCTGAACGCAGGGTCAGGTGTCATCTCGGTCGCGGTTGTCGCGCTCCTGCCGTCGCTCCTGTCGGAGTTCTGGGTCGGCCTGCTCGCCCAGGGCGTGGCACTGGCGGTCCTCTACCTTTCCTGGACGCTCGTGATCGGCGAGGGGGGCATGATCTGGCTCTGCCAGGTGACCTTCGGTGGCGTCGGCGGTATGGCTGCGGCGCAGTTCGCAACAGTGCACGGCTGGCCGGTCCTGCTCGCCGTGGTCGCCGGCGGTCTTGTCGCCCTTCCGATGGGCTTGCTGCTGGGCGTGCTGACCATTCGGCTCGGCGAACTCTACGTCGCCCTCGTCACGCTCACCTTCGGCCTGCTGATGGACAACTTGGTGTTCTCCCGTCAAACCTTCTTCCAGAACGGGATCGGCGTGTCGCTGAGCCCGCCGAGGTTCCTGTCCAGCGAGGACGATCTCGTCTACCTCGGACTCGTGGTCTTCGGCCTCGTCGCCCTGTTCATCGTCAACATCCGCCGGTCGACCACCGGCGCGGCGTTAGCGGCGGTCCGCTGCAGCGAACCCGGTGCGCGCACGCTGGGCATCAGCGTGCTGCAGATGAAGGTTGTCATCGCCGGGTTGGCGGCGTTCGTCGCCGGTGTCGGCGGCGCGCTGCTCGCGGTCGCCAACGGTGTGGCGCTGCCGGCAAACTACGCAGCCCTAGGCGGGGTCATCTGGCTCGCGGCGCTGGTGACCATGGGTATCCGGTCCAACGTCGCAGCGCTCGCGGCAGGCATCGCGTACGCCATCCTGCCGGGCGTGAGCTTGCAATACCTGCCCACCTGGTTCAACCAGATCATCCCGATCCTGTTTGGACTCGGAGCGATCGGTCTCACCCGCAGTCCTGACGGTGTCTTGGTGGCGCAGGGCCAAGCGGTGCGCACCGCCGCTGACCGCGTTCGGGCGCGCCTCGGGGTGGGGACGACCCGGGGTCGGCCCCTATCGGCCGAGCCGGTGAACTCCGAGCCGGTGAACTCCGAGCCGGTGAACTCCGAGTCCGCCAGCCGCGACTCGCTCGTTCCGCCGCGCTCGAAGGAGCGTGCGTCGTGAGCCCGTCCGGGGTCGGCGCCCCGACGATCTCGCTCGCGGCGACCGACGTCACCGTGCGCTTCGGCGGCATCGTGGCATTGTCGGACGTGTCCATCGAGGTGGAAGCCGGGGCCATGGTCGGGCTGGTCGGCCCCAACGGCGCCGGGAAGAGCACGCTGTTCGCGGTGCTGTCCGGTCTGCTGCGGCCGAAGGCCGGACGGACGAGCCTGGGCGGCGACGACGTCACACGGCTCAGCGCGCAGCGCCGCGCACAGCGCGGCCTGGCCCGGACGTTCCAGCAACCTGAGCTGTTCTTGGGGCTAACCGTTCGCGAGCATCTTGTGCTGGCCTATCGCTCCCGGCATGCGCGTTCGCGCCTGTGGTCGGACATGTTCACGGTGGGCTCGCTGCGGCGGCCGGACAAGGCAGAGGCCGAGCGCGTCGAGGGCCTGATCGAACTGCTTTCGCTGGGTCCCGTCGCCGACACCGTGGTCGACGTTCTCTCGCTGGGAACGAGCCGGCTGGTCGAGGTCGGCCGTGCGCTGGCGACGTCGCCGTCGGTCATGCTGTTGGACGAGCCGTTGTCGGGCCTCGACGCCCACGAGGCGGCCTCCCTGGCACATGCGCTGCGCCGCACCGTCGAGCAAGAGCACATCTCGGCGCTTCTGGTCGAACACGACGTGCCCACCGTGCTCGAACACTGCAGCAAGGTCTACGTGCTCGACTTCGGACGCATGATCGCGAGTGGCGACCCCGGAAGTATTCGCAGTAATCCCGACGTGCGCGCCGCCTATCTCGGCGATGAGGATGTGGCGATGTGAACAATTCCGATCTTATTGTGAGCAACCTTTCGGTCAATTACGGCGCGCATCAAGCGTTGTTCGACGTGTCGATGACGGTACCAACCGGGCACACTGTCGCGGTTCTGGGCGCCAACGGGGCCGGCAAGAGCACATTGGGCCGGGCGTTGTCCCGGCTTGTCCCGATCAGCTCCGGTCGGGTGACTTTTGGCGAAGTCAAAATCACCGAGATGCCGGCGCACAAGATCAGGCAAACCGGGCTCGCCTACATTCCCGAGGGCCGCGGGATATTTCCGGGCATCTCGGTTCACGACAATGTCAAGATGGCAATTCGTCGGATGCCCCGCGCGGAGCGGGCCGACGCTCTGGAGAACGTGCTCGAGGTATTTCCGGCGCTCAAGCCCCGCCTCGGGCAGCGGGCCGGAAGCATGTCCGGGGGCGAGCAGCAGATGCTCGCAATGGGGATGGCGCTCGCGGCGTCCCCGCGGCTCATCATCGCCGACGAGATGTCGCTGGGCCTTGCACCTCTGATGGTGAACACGATGTTCGCTAGCCTGCAGCGGGCGCGCGAACGAGGCATCTCGATCATCCTCATCGAGCAGTTCATCCACCGTGCGCTGGCCTTCGCCGACGAATGCGTGATCCTTTCGCGCGGATCCGTGAGTTGGGCCGGCCGGACCGCCGACGCGGGGGAGCAGGTGCTCCGGCGCTACCTGGGGAGCGATGAGGTGGCCTGAAGGCAAGGCGCCCGGTCCACCGGCTCCCACCCGGCGGCCAGCTTCGCCCCCGGCGCGGTTCTACTGTGCGGTACCCGCGAAGATGGCGAAGTTGCCGGTCATCCATCGGACGCTCAGCTTTAGCTTCGCGATCCGCCACCCGCCCGCCGTGCGTTCGTACTGGTTTGTGTAATAGCCGTAGACGGTCTGATCACTATCGCCGGTGCTGTTTGGCTTGTGGTGCCGCGCCTGGACGTAAGCGACGCAGGTCGCGTGGTCGTCATCGATGAACGTGATCAAGACGTTCGACATCGCGTGATGCGTCGCCGTGAACGACTCCATCGTGGGGGCGAGGCTGCGCACCCACTCGTCGGCGTTCACCCGCGAGGCGGGCAGGCCGACCACCTCGCTGAAGTCGGTCTCGACCTCCTCGGTGAAGCAGCTGCGAAACAGCTGCCAGTCGTGGGAGTCCGTACCGAGCGCGTACCGGTACTGCACGTCGGTGATCTCAGCACGATCAACTAGCTGACGCAGAGCTGTCTCATCAACGGTGGGCATCGGCCGACCCTAAATGCCGCGCGAGTCCAAGTCCAGCTCGAATTGTTTAACCTCTTTCGGATTAACTGATGCTTGACACTTACTGTGCGGCCAGTTACCATTTTATGCACAATGGTGGAAAATCCCGATGTGCGCTTTCGTATCCGCACGTGCGCATTTGACGCCGGGTAGGCTGCCCCGACGAATTGTGTCCCCTACGTGCCGATGCGGGGCACTGCGTCGGCTGGTCCGGGGTGCCTGCGGCTGGAGCAGAGGTGCGACGGAGGCCCAGTGGATCAGCACATGACAACGATGGCGACGGCTGCGGTATTGCGGGCGGCGGCCAGGGGTTTCGAGATCGAGCAGGTGCGTCTCGGCGCGCTCCGTCCGGACGAGGTGTTAGTCCGGATCGTGGGCGTCGGGGTATGTCATACCGACCTGGCGGCGCGTGACGCCGGGTTCCTCGACCGGGTCGGCCCGGTCATTCTCGGTCACGAGGGGGCCGGCGTAGTGGAAGTGGTCGGCCCGGGCGTCAGCGGTATCGAGGTCGGCGACCACGTCGTTTTGAGTTTCGAGTCCTGCGGGCGCTGCCGCCCTTGCCGGGCCGGTCAGCCGGCGTACTGCGCGGACTTCATGCTGCGCAACGCGTCGGGGCGTCGCGCCGACTTCTCTGCGGGCGCGGAGGATGCACAGGGCGGCTCGGTCGCTGCCCGGTGGTTCGGACAGTCGAGCTTCGCCACCCACGCCATCGCCACGGAACGCAATGCTGTGGTCGTTGATCGCTCGCTCCCGCTTGAGCTGCTCGGTCCCCTCGGCTGCGGGTTGCAGACCGGCGCCGGGTCGGTCCTCAACGTGATGCGGTTGGGGCCCGGCCAGAGCATCGCAGTTTTCGGGGCGGGCGGCGTCGGCCTGGCGGCGGTGATGGCCGCCAGGGCGGCCGGCGCCGGAGAGATCGTCGCCGTGGACCTGCACGACTCGCGACTGCAGATCTCCGAGCAGCTCGGCGCGACGAGGACGGTGCGTGGCGATACCGCCGATCTCGCGGCCGCGGTGACCGGCGGCGGCCAGGGCTTGGACTTCGTATTGGACACCACTGGGGACAGCGCGGTGATGGCCGCCGCGGTGGCCGCACTCGGCCCCGGCGGTCAGGCCGTGTTCGTCGGCGCCGGCCTTGGGATCCTGGAAGTCGCCCCGATGTCGCTTGCCGGCAAGACCGTGACCTACGCCCTCGAGGGCAGCGCGGTCCCTCACCTGTTCATCCCTTCGCTGATCGAGCTGTGGCAGGCGGGCCGGTTCCCATTCGAAACATTCGTCCGCACCTATCCGCTTGAGAAGATCGCGGCCGCCGAGGCCGACTCGCTCGCTGGCATCACCATCAAGCCGGTGCTGCTGCCGTCCCTGCACTGAGCCCGGGCCTTCGCACCGGAACCCATCTGACAGGAGCACTCCTCCATGACCACCCTCAATGACCACCAGCCGTTGGTTACCAGCGCCACGTCAGGCGGCGTGGATCTCGCCACGTCGCGGACCTTCGACGTCGTGAACCCGGCGACCGGCGGTGTCTTCGCCCAAGCACCGGCCGTGACTGCTGAGCAGCTCGACGAGGTGTTCGATGTCGCGCTGACCGCGCAGGCCGAGTGGAAGCTCGACGACCAGCGGCGGTGTGAGGTCCTGCGGGCCGCGGTCGCGGCGATCGAGGGCCGCGTCCCCGAACTCGCCCGCCTCCTCACGCTCGAGCAGGGCAAGCCCCTGAGTCAGTCGAGCGGCGAGTTCGCTTATGCGGCCGCGTGGTTGCGGTACTTCGCCGACCTGGAGATTCCCCGGGAGATCGTGCGCGACGACGAACAGGCCTTTCAGGAGGTGATACGGCGCCCGATGGGTGTCGTCAGTGCGATCACACCGTGGAACTTTCCGATCCTGTTAGCCATGTGGAAGATCGCGCCCGCGCTCCGTGCGGGCAACACCGTCGTGGTCAAGCCCTCCCCTTACACCCCCCTCTCGATGCTCGCGCTGGGCAACATCCTGCGCGAGGTCCTGCCGGCCGGCGTGCTGAATGTTGTGGCTGGTCTCGACCCGCTGGGCGCGGCCATGGTCTCGCACCCGGTGCCCCGGAAGGTGAGCTTCACCGGGTCGACCGCGGTCGGGCGTCAGGTGGCGGTGGCCGCCGCCGCGGACCTCAAGCGGGTCACGCTCGAGTTGGGCGGCAACGACCCTGCGGTGATTCTGGAGGACGTCGACGTGGAGACGGTGGCCCAGTCGCTGTTCGCCAGCGGATTCGCCAACAACGGACAGATGTGTGTGGCCGTCAAACGGGTCTACGCGCACGAGAGCATCCAGCCGCGACTTGTCGAGGCGCTCACCGAACTGGCTCGGGCGGCCAAAGTGGGTGACGGGACACTGGACGGCACAGAATTCGGTCCGCTCGCGAGCGCGCCCCAGCACGAGCGGGTCATGAGCCTCGTGACCGACGCTGTCAGCCGCGGGGCACGGGTCACGGCAGGTGGCTCGCCGCTCGACCGCGACGGCTACTTCTTCCCGCCCACGATCCTGGATCAGATTAGCGACGGGGTGCGGGTGGTCGACGAGGAGCAGTTCGGACCGGTGCTGCCGGTTCTGACCTTCCGCGACGAGGCGGACGCCATCGCCCGCGCGAACCGCAGCGAATACGGGCTCACTGCCTCGGTGTGGTCCAGTGACCCGGAGCGCGCGGCCGACCTCGCACTCGCCATCGACGCGGGCCAGGTCTCGATCAACGCGCACGCGGGTGCCGTGCTGCCGAATCTTCCGTTCGGCGGCCATAAGCACAGCGGTATCGGCGTCGAGAATGGGCCGTGGGGTCTGCATGAGTACACCGATCTGCAGGTCATCGCCGGCCCGTCCCGCCGTGGGCGGTCGTGACCAGCGCCGCGGCGGCCACTGCATGCCAACGATCTGCGGGGTATACCGAGGCGCCGACGTTCCTCGCCATGGATCCCCCCGAGCACACCCGCTACCGGCGGTTCATGAGTGTTGGGTTCACGCCGAAGGCCGTCGCCCGGCGAGCGGTTGCCGTCGATCTTCGCCGCCGCCAGCGCCGTGGCCACGTCGTCCCCCGGGTGCTCACGACGGTAGCCGATGAGATCGGTCCCGATGCAGCGCAGGATCGCCATCTGCTTTCCTACGTAGGCCAGCATGTCGGCCACTGTCAGCATGGGCAGCCGCGATGAAACCCGCTCCACGAAGTCGAATTCCCGGCGCCCCGCGCCGCGCTGACGATGGCCTCGGCGCGCTCCTCGATCAAGCAAACCACCTCCTGAACGCTCGTCAGCCTCGACCGCAACCCTGACCAGCGCGACTGGCTGATGGAGGACTTCGACGAGCGCATCGGCACCGCGTCGAGGAGCTCATCCGGCACGCCGCAACCGTGATGGACATTGCGCGCGCGGCGACCGAGGACATCGTGGGTGAGAAGATCGCCGCCGGTGACAGGGTCACGCTGTTCTACTGCTCGGGCAACCGCGACGAGAGCGCGTCCTCACCGACCCGCATCGCTTCGACCTGTCCCGTCGTCCGAACCAGCACGCCGGCTTCGGCGGCGGCGGCGTGCATTACTGCCTCGGCAACGGCGTCGCCAAGTCCAGCCGCGTGCGCTGTTCCGCGAGGTCCTGACACGCTTGCCTAACCTCCGGGTCGTCGGTGAACCGGTGGGTCACTCCGTGTCGGTCACCAGTGATAGAGAGTGGGCCGGGCAGGAGCGAACCGCTTCTTCGACATCCGCCGCGACGGGCTGCGCAACCACGGACTCGTGGACGACGAGACCGCCGTCGTCCTCGACCTCGAAGCGGTCGGGAGCGATTGACTCGCAGATGCCGATGCCGGTGCAGCGATGTCGATCGACGACTATGCGCACGGTCATGTCCGGGTGACTCCTCCGCTACACCATAAGTTCCCGGTCGGGAACTGCGATACAGTGAAACTAGGTCGGATGGTGACCCGCGTCAAGCGCCGCGGCTCAACCCGGTGAGAGCAGGTGATGTGATGGGTTCCCGCGCTCCGCACGCCACCCGTCGGCGCCAGGGGACCCGGGCCGGTCTCGATCTCGATCAGGTCCTCGACGCCGCCTGTTCGATTGACGCCGAGAGGCTCACGATGCAGGCCGTCGCGTCCGTGCTCGGCGTTGACCGGAAGGCTGTCAATCACTACGTATCCGATCGCGAGACATTGCGCCGGCTGGTGGCTGTCGAGGCCTTTTCGCGCAGCTTCTCCGCTGTCACGATCCCGGCCGAATGCGACTGGCGGGAGGCGAGTCGGATCTACGGCCACGGCATCGCTGCGGCGGTGACCGCGCTCGGCCCGCTGGCCGGTCAGGTGCGCGTCGGTGCGTCGGCCGATGCGCTGTTGCTCGCCGTCACCGAGACCGTGCTCGCCAAATTCGTCGAGGGCGCGCTGGATCTGGAAATGAGTGTGCGGGCCGTCTCGCTGCTCGCCGAGATCTCTGATGCGCACGGGCGCGGCGTCGCGCTCATGGCTGCAAAGGGCGCCGGGCGGCGGCACCGGTGGTTGCAGGAGGTGCTCGACGAGCGACCCGAGGCTCGCCCCCACTACCTGGGCGAACTTGCCGAGTCGCAGCTCAACACCTACGACGCGCGTCAGCTCGACCTCTCGATCGAGATCTTCATCCTGGGTGTCGAGGCGCTCGCCGGCGGCGCCGCGGTCCGTTAGCCCGGGCCAGCCGCGGCAGTAGCAGTGCGTCGGCCACCGCTGCGATGGCTCGCGGCGGCCGCACGCTGGCTCTGTTCCTCGTCGATGAGCAACGCGACCGCGCGCGCGATGAGCCGGCTACGTCGCCGGTACTGCGCGGCATCGATCTCCGTGCTGCTCGCGAACCCGGGGGACAGGATGTAACCGATGCCCACCCCCTGAATGGCGAAGAACACGAGGTCGCGCAGTTCCTGCATACGGGCGCTGTTGCCCTGCAGGATCTGTCGGCCGAGGTGGTCCTTTTCCGCGACGCCGAGCTCGCCCAGGCTGGTGAGCCGCTTACGTCCTTCAGCGGAGGTGTTGGGGTCGCGGGCCAGGTCGATCATCACCTGCGCGACTGCCAGATGGCCGGTGCTGCCGTGGTAGTCGGCCAGGAAGGCGAAGCACTGCTCGACCCGGCCCACCGTGGTCTCGGCGGTCAGGACGACATCGCTGAGCATTTCGGCATAGCGCCGGGCGCCATTCTCGACGACGGCCAGCATGAGCGACTCGCGGCTGCCGAAGTGGTACTGGATCACGCCCCAGCTGACGCCAGCACGTTGGGCGATGGCGTTGGACGTGGCCCGGTAGAGCCCGACCTCGTGAATGCACGACACCGCTGCCGCGATGACCCGGTCGCGGGTCTCGTGAGCACCTTCGCGCGGCATGGGAGGAGTCTACTTAGAGCTCGTCAGGCGGTGACCCGACGCGCGCGCCGGCCATCGGCGCGCCCACGTGTGGCTGCAGGAATTGCAGGATCGCGCTCAGGAACCGGTCGTTCTGGTCACCGGCCACCATATGCCCGGCGCCCGCGACCTCGGCAACTTCGAGCTGCGGCGCCAGCGCGCGGAGTTCGGCGATACCCTCAGGCCCAACGACGTCGCTCTCGCCGCCGTACACCAGGTACGTCGGTATGGCGACACTGGCGGTCGCAGCAGCGACCCGTGCCGCCATCGCGTTGAGCTCGTCCTCGTCGACGTTGCCGGAGCCGAGCATGGCTGGGTCCCAGTGCCAACGCCAACGGCCGTCGGGCCGACGGCGGAGGTTCTTGCGCAGCGACCGCAGGTTGGCCGGACGACGTCGATGCGGAAGGTAACGCGCGATGGCTGCGGCGGCGTCCTCGAGAGACTCGAAGCCGTCCGCGCCCTGGGCCATGAAGTCCACTACCCGACGAGCGCCGACCGTCGTGATGGTCGGGGTGACGTCGACCAGGACGACGGCGGCGGCGGTCGGATCCGCGTGTTCGCCCACCGCCAGGAGCGCGGCCATGCCGCCGAGCGAGGCGCCCACGAGCACAGGCTGCCCGAGGACGGACGCGACGCGGTACACATCCTCGCTGTAAGCCGGCAGGTCGTAGCGGCCGTCGGGTGACCACCCACTGTCGCCGTGCCCACGCAGGTCCAGGGCCACGGCATACCATCCCTGCTCGGCGCATGCACTCAGGGCGGCATCCCAGGTGTGCCGGGTCTGGCCGCCGCCGTGGAGGAAGAGCACGGTCGGGCGTCCGGGCTCGCCACATGCGCTGCCGGCGAGGGGTATCCCGCCGGCCCCGGAGAAGGCGAGGGTCTGCACCGTCATCACGCCTTCACTGCTGGTGCGCGACGATGCGGAAGCATGGGATGGCGAAATCCGGCCTTATGTCGACGAAGTGCACCGCCACACGCTGGCCGATCTCCACCTCGTCCAGTCGGCTGTCGACGATGTTCGTGATGATCTCGTAGCCCTCGTTGAGCCGGACGACGGCGGCGGCGTACGGGACCTCGAAGGCCGGTGTCTGGGCACGGTGGATGACGGAGAAAGTGACGAGTTCGCCGATGCCCGACGATTCCTGCCAGTGCAGTTCGTCGCCGAGGCAGTGGCGGCAGTACGGCTGCGGCGGGAAGACCGCCGCGGCACACGAGTCACACCGCTGGAACAGCAGCTTGCGCCGGTAGCAGCCATCCCAGAACGGCGCCGAGGCCGTGGTCGGGACCGGCACCGGTCGCAGTGTCGACACGTCGGTGTCCCACTTCATGACGCCGGCCCCAGGAGCGTGACCTCGCCGAGGTTGGCGACCAGGGCAATCTCGGCACCGGGTACCTGGTTCGCCGCGCTGGTCCCGCGGATCTGCCGCACACCTTGCACGACCTTCTGCAGCAGTTGAGAGATTCCGGTGTGCGAGTGGGCCATGACCCCTCCGTCCGTGCAGATGGGGTAGCGACCGTCGGACTCGATGGCCCCGTCGGCGACGAACTGGGCACCCTCGCCCTCACCGCAGTACCCGAGCGACTCGAAGTACCGGATGATCTCCCACGAGAAGTTGTCGTAGAACTCGAAGACGTCGACGTCCTCACGCTGCAGTCCGGCCATCGCAAAGGCCTTGTCGCCGGATGTGCGGCCCCAGTCCCGGACCCGGTCATAGGTCTGCGGTTGCTGATAGATGCCGCCCCATGTCTCGAACGCATGGCCGAGGATCTCGACCGGCTTCTGCACAAGGTCGCGGGCCCGCTCGAGGGTCGTCAGCACCAGCGCCGAGCCGCCCTCGCCGACCGTGGCGCACTCGAGCAATCGGTAAGGGCTGGCGACCATGCGCGAGGCCAAGATGTCCTCGACGGTGTACGGGCCGCGCCCGTAATACACCGCCTCGGGGTTCCGGTGCCCGTTGTTGCGGATGACGGACGCGATGTAGGCCAGCTCCTCCGGCTTGGTGCCGAACCGCCAGATGTACTCCTGCGCGGACAGCGCCCACTCCGCCGGGGTCATGAGCCCGAAGCACTGGACGTACTCGTTGGCCGGTCGCGTCCAGGGGGCGACCGCGGTCGTATCCGTCAGAAGCCCGGCCTGCCCGCTGGCCACGACCACGGTGGTCGCCCCACCCGCCTCGATCACCTGGGCCGCCTCGTTGACCGCCGCGGGCCCGATGCGCCCCGAACCGGCCCAGAACATCGTGTTGCCGACGGAGTAGCCGAACAGCCCCGAGGCGCGGGAGTGCGCGTCGAACCCCGGCACGACGCTGTACCCATCGACGTCAGCGAACGTGAGGCCGGCGTCGGCTAGCGCGCCGCGCACCGCCTTGAACGTGATCGAGTCCGAGGTCTCCTCGGGCAGATGTCGAGCCTGCCTCGTGTTGTGCACGCCGACGATCGCCGCCCGCTGTCTGGCCGCCATGTGCAATATTCCCTTCTCGACGTGCGTGCGCATCTTCCAGTGGATGCCACGGCACGGGTGGCAACGGTGCGCCGTGAGGCCGTCACAGCCCCGGCGGACGGGTTCCGATCACGGCGGCCCGCTCGAGCTCCGCTATCTCGGCCGCGGAGCAGCCCAGCTCGGCCAGGATCACGTGGTTGTGCTGGCCGAGCGTGGGCGGAGCAGTGCGCAGCCAGCGTGGAATGCGGGTGAACCGGAACGGCAGAGTGCAGACCGTGACCTCGCCCAGGACGGGGTGCTCGGCACTCTGGTAAAAGCCTAGGGCCGCGAGCTGCGGGTGGCGCGGGGTCAGTCGAGGATCCGTGACGCGCCCCGCGGGGATGTCGCGGCTGACGAGGTCGGCCACCACCTCGTCCACATCACGTTCGGCGACCCATTGACCGATCTCCTTATCCAGCCGGTCGTGTGCGTCCCGCCGTCCGGACCGGCTGCCCAGCAAAGGGTCCTCGCTCCAGGGCGGGCTGCCCATCGCTTCCTTGAGCGCGGCCCAGTGGGCGTCGGTCTCCACGCTCAGCGCCAGCCAGTTCTCCGTCCCCGCGCAGGCATACAGACCCTGCGGTGCGGCGTCCGGACCGCGATTGCCGTCGCGCTCGACCACGGCGCCATAGGCGGTGAATTCGATGAGCGGCTCGGGCGTCACGTTCATCGTCGCCTCGAGCATGGCCGACTCGACGCAGCTGCCCCGACCGGTCTGGTCGCGCTGCACCAGGCCCAGCAGGATCGCGAACAGCGCGTGGTACCCGGACAGCGGATCGCACGGCCCGCGGGGGATGCGCGGCTGGTCGGAAGAGTGCCCGGTCATCCACGCCGAGCTGTTCAGCTGCTCCATCGTCTGGGCGAACCCGACGCGGTCGCGCCAGGGGCCGGTCAGTCCGAAGGCCGGCATCCGCGCGTAGACAACCCTGGGGTTGATGCCGCGGACATGGTCATGGTCGAAGCCGAAGCGCTCCATCACCCGCGGGGAGGCGTTCTCGATCATGACGTCGCTCTGCCGGATGAGTTCGGTGAGCAACTCGCGCCCCCTTTCCCGACTGAGGTCGAGGGTGAGATCCCGCTTGTTCCAGTTGGTCGTGTGCCACATCGCCGCTGACTCCCACCACAGCGAGTGGCTGCTGCGCCGCAGGCGCATGGCGTCCGGTCGTTGAATCGACTCCACCTTGATGACGTCGGCCCCGAGCGCCGCCAGCACCTGGCTCGCCGAAGGCCCGGCCCACCATGCAGTCGCGTCTAGGACGCGCAGACCCGCGAACGGCAATGACGTGGCAGATCCGTCCTCGGTCGTCGCCGATACCGGCCTGTGTGGTTCGATCCGCCCTGAGTGCTCGCCCAGCCGCGGTGCCGGGCCCCGGACAGCGGGCCGGTGTCCGTCGAGCAGGTAGGGCGGGGCCGGATGGACGAAGTCGCCGTCCGGTGACGTCATGAACATCTCGCGCGCGGCGAGTTGCTCGTTGCCCAGGATCGTCTGACCGTTGCACACCGGAGCCACCGGGATACGCAACAGGGAAGCCAGCTCGACAACCTCGTCGGTAGTGTGCGTCGACATCCAAGGCCGCACGTACGAGTTCCACTCCTCGTGGTGCGCGTCGCGGTAGTCGAAGGTCGCCCACGCGTCGTCCAAGGAGAGGTCCGGGCGCTCGATCATCACGAGGAAATCGTCGAACTGCTGGCGGGTGTTGGTGTTCAGCCCGACCCAGCTGTCCGACGTCCTCTCGATCGAAGGGATCTCGGAGCTGCGGCCAGGAGTAGTGATCGCAGGCGCGCCGTCCAACAGATACTTCGTCGACGCCCCCATGTTGGTCGAGAACGCGGTGACCTCGATCAGCGAGCAGTCGATGTGCTCGCCCTGGCCGGTCCGTAGCGCGGTGACGACGGCGGCCAGCGCCGCCGCACCGCCGTACAGCCCGGCGGTCCACTCCATCATCCGGCCGCCGATCTGGTACGGGACCTGGTCCGCGCGCCCCCGACTGCCGATCGAACCGCCCTCCGCCTGCACGACGAACTCGTTCGCCGGCCGGCCGGCCCACGGGCCGGTGCGGCCGTAGGGGGTCAGGGACAGGATCACCAAGCCGGGGAAGCGTTCGCGCCACGCCGTCGCATCGAACTGGTCCGGCGGGAAGGACTCCACGACGAGAGTCGAGCCCTCGATCAGTCCCCGCACCTCCTCGTCTTCCGGCGTGCCGACGATGGAACGCTTGCCGGCGTTCAGGAAGCGGAACAGTGCGGAGTCGCGGTCTGCGAGATCAGCGCCGCTGGCCGAGCGTTGACGCAGCGGGTCGCCGCTTTCGGGCTCGACCTTGACAACGTCGGCGCCCGCGTCGGCGAACAGTTTCGTGGCGTATGGACCAGAGATACCGGTGGAGAAATCAATGACGCGCACGTCGCGCAGGATGTCCACTTCAGTGCCCTCACCAGTTCGAAGAGGCGGGCCCGAGAAACACGGTCGCGGGCTGGTGGCGCGGCCTTGACAGTGCCACCGACGACCACCATAGTACGAACTATAGATGCGGAATAGTAGTAGCTATTTTTGCTGCGCGAGCGTGGCAGAGAAATGGCGCGGAAAAGGAGTCGGACAATGACGTTAGCCCCCGAAGCGGTCCAGGCAGAGACGGCGGAAACATTTGTCGTGGATGCCGACACCCACCTCACCGAGCCGTGGGACCTCTGGACCTCGCGTGCGCCGGCGAAGTATGCCGAGCGTGTTCCGCAGGTCAAGACGGTGGACGGCCAAGCCAGGTGGATCTTGGACGGGTCCATCGAACTCGGCCCCGCCCGCGCCGGCGGCGTGGTGCGTCGCGACGGGACCAAAGTGAACACCGTGGACGAGCTGTGGTCGATGACGCCGGAGCTGGGGCACGCAGGCGCGACGCTCGTCGGGCCGCGCTTGGAGATGATGGACAAAGCCGGCATCTGGGCCCACCTGCTGTACCCGAACGCTGTCGGCTTCGGCGGTCAGGCGATCATGGCGTGCAAGGACGCGGAGCTGCGCAAGCTCGTCATCACCATCTTCAACGATGCGATGGCCGAGATCCAGGAGGAGTCCGGGCAGCGGCTGTTCCCCAGCGGACTGCTGCCCTGGTGGGACATCCCCGCGTCGATGAAAGAACTCGAGCGGATCAAGAGCCTCGGCCTGCATGCGCTGAACACGAGCACGGACCCCCAGGACCACGGTTACCCCGACCTCGGGGAACCCGTCATGGACGACCTGTGGGCCGCGGCCGCCGAAGCGAAACTGCCCCTGAACTTCCACATCGGGGCGAGCTTCAGTGCGATGTCCTTCTACGGGACGAGCAACTGGCCATCCACCAGCCCTGACGACCTGAAGATGGCCCTCGGCTCCTGCATGATGTTCCTGCTGAACTCCCGCGTGATGGGGAATTTCATCTACTCGGGGATCCTCGAGCGTCATCCGGACCTCAAGATCGTGTCGATCGAGAGTGGCATTGGTTGGATCCCGTTCATGCTGGAGGCGCTGGACTACCAGATGGGCGAGATCGACCCGAAGCGCATCTCGAAGCTGTCGATGTTGCCGTCGGAGTACTTCGAGCGGCAGATCTACGCTTGCTTCTGGTTCGAGGCGAACAATGTCGTCAACGACATCGAGCGGCTCGGGGTCGACCACGCCCTGTTCGAGACCGACTTCCCGCACCCGACATGCCTGTATCCGGAAGCAATCCCGCGTGCGCTGAAGGCCCTCGATGGCGCCGACTCGACCCTCAAGCGCAAGGTGCTGGGTGAGAATGCGGCCAAGCTGTACAACCTGCCGACGCCCCCGCCGGGATCGACATCTATTCAGGCCTGACCGGCCGCTACGTCCACGTGAGGTAGTGAGACATCGTGATGACCTTGAAGCCGGGTACGCGGCTGTACTGCGCCACCTCCACAAGTGAATTCATCGTCGTGCGGTCGGGCAGCGAGGCGTCGGAGGTGACTATCGGGGGGCGTTCGCCGGCGCAGGACGCTCACCCGGCCGACGTGCTCGATGCCGTGTCCGGCCACGATGGCGGTGCGGAACTAGGCAAGCGCTACACGGACGCGGCGGGATCGATCGAACTGCTGTGTACCAAGCCGGGTACCGGCGTCCCGGCCGTCGACGGGACGCTGATGATCCTGAAGCAAGCCAAAGCCCTCCCGGCCAGCGACTGACCAGGAGATGTTCAAGTCGGGAGCAGGTGCGGGGCCGTTTCGTTCGGCCGACTCGGCGAACGTAAGGCGCTGCGAGTTCACGCGTCACTGTGGAGAGAGGATTTGTTCGTGATCAACTTGCAGGGCCGGACGGCAATCGTGACCGGAGGGGGGCGCGGTATCGGCGCTTCGGTCGCCCGTCTGCTGGGACGGTGTGGCGCGAACGTCATGATCGCCGACCTGGGCGCGGAGCTGAACGGCACGGGGCAGGACGCCGGTCCGGCGGCCTCGGTCGCCCAGCGGATCCGAGACGAGCGAGGAGCGGCGGCGCACAACGTCTGCGACGTCGGGAACCTGACGAGCGTGCAGGGGCTGTTCGCGGAGACGCTCGAGGCCTTCGGCACGGTCGACGTCGTGGTCAACGTGGCCGGCAACCTGCGCGATCGCACGCTGTGGAACATGACCGAGGATGAATGGGACTCCGTCATCCGGGTGCACCTGAAGGGCACGTTCAACACGGTCTCGACCGCGGCGCGGCACTGGAAGGCGATCGGCAATCCGGACGGGAACTACCGACTGATCAATTTCATCTCCGCGGCCGGCATCTATGGCTCCTTCGGGCAGCCGAACTATGCCGCCGCCAAGATGGGCATCGTCGGCCTGACCTATTCGGCCGCGCAGTCACTGGCGCGCTACGGCGTGACGGCGAACATGGTTGCTCCGGTCGCGACGACTCGGATGGTCACCAGCATCCCGGGCTCCCGAAACATCCTTTCGGACAACGAGGCGATGAATCCGGACAGTGTGGCACCGATCGTGGCCTACCTGGCTTCTGAGCGCTCCGCGTGGAGTACCGGCCGTATCTATGACGCCGGGCGTCGCGTCTTCAAGGTCTACGGGCACCTCGACACGATCGCCCACATCGCGTCCGAGGAGGCCTGGGATCTCGACGAGTTCGTGACGGCGGTCGAGACGACTTTGCTTCCCGCCGTCGCGAATGACCCCAGCCCCCGTGAGCGCCTGCGCGCCGAACTCGCAAACTGATTCAGGAGCGAGCGTGAGCGAATGCGCGTTCATCGCAGGAGCCTACGAGCATCCGGCCCGGAGCCTGCCGGACACGACGATCGCGCAGTTGCAGGCTGACCTGGCTATCGGGGCGCTCAACGACGCCGGGCTCTCACCGGGCGACGTCGACGGCTTCCTGTCGACACCCGACGCGCCCGGCCTCGGAATGCTGTCGATGGCCGACTATCTGGGGATGCGGCGGCTGCGGTTCACCGACACCACCGAGACCGGCGGCTCGGCCTACATCGCGCACGTCGGGCACGCCGCCATGGCCATCCAGGCCGGGCTCTGCTCGGTCGTTCTGGTCGTCATGGGGGGCAAGACGAAGGGCGGGGGCATCCCGGCCGGGTACTTCCTCGCTCCAGAGATCCCCTTCGAAACCCCTTTCGGAACGACGATCACCGGTGAATACGCGCTGGCCATGCGCCGGCACATGCACGAGTTCGGTACCAAGCCGGAGGAACTCGCCGCCGTCAAGAGCACCTCCACCATCCATGCGCACCACAATCCGAACGCGTGGGTCAAGGAGCCCATCTCGGTGGACGAGGTCCTGGACTCGCCTATGGTGGCCGATCCGTTGCACCGGCTCGAGTGCTGCAGGAACACTGACGGCGGCGGCGCGCTCGTGATCGTGAGCGAGGCAGTGGCTCGCACGCTGTCCACGCCGCGCATCGCGGTGCTCGGCCACGGTACGGCGATCAAGGCCTCGTACGGCGGCAGGATCGACCTAACCTCGACGGCGGCGGTGCAGTCAGGCCGGGATGCCTACGCCATGGCCGGGATCGGCCCGGGCGCGGTGGACTACCTGGGCGCGTACGACTCGTTCACCATCACGCTGCTTATGCAGCTCGAGGACCTGGCATTCTGCACGAAGGGGCACGGTGGGCCATTCGTGGCGTCCGGTGCCCTGCTTGCGCCGAACGGTGAGATACCCACCAACACCGACGGCGGGGGATTGTCGAACAACCACCCGGGCGGGCGCGGCGGGATGCCGAAGCTCGTCGAGGCCGTCCGGCAGCTGCGTGGGCAGGCTGCCCCGCAGGTGCAGGTGCCGCAGTGCCAGGTGGCCCTCGTCAACGGAATGGGCGGATCGATCGGCTCCCGAATGGGGAGCGCGACCGTGATTCTCGGAAGGGCCGACTGATGAGCACCGAGCCGGCGTCAGGCCTGGTGGCACCAGCACCCGGCCTAACGAGCGAAGCGAGCGCCTTCTGGGAGGCCACGGCCAAAGGCCGGTTTCTGATCGGGCACTGCCCGCGGTGTGCAACCTGGTTCTGGCCCCCCAATCGGGCGTACTGCCCGGAAGGCGGACACCCGGCCGAGCTGAGGGAGGCGTCAGGTCTCGGGACCGTCTACTCCTGGACGCTGACGCGTCGCGGCGTCGGGGCCTACGCGGAGGCCGGTTCCTACGTGCTGGCCTACGTGGAACTCGCGGAGGGTCCGACGATGCTGACCAACCTGGTCGGCGTCGACCCCGAGGCGATCGAGATCGACCTGCCCGTCCGGGTGGTGCTGGAGCCGACAGGCGGCGTGGGTTCCCCCGCCCTGCCCCGCTTCCGGCCGGATCGGACGTCGCCCAACCCGAGAGAGGGCTCGTCCGCATGACGCCGCACCCGCTGACGCACACCGCTATTCCCGACTCCGTCGTGACCCTCGAGCGGGGCCTGATCCGGCTGTTCGCGAAGGCCATCGGTGAGTCGGATCCCCTCTACCTCGACGTCGACGCCGCTCGTGCCGCGGGGCACCGGGACGTGCTCGCCCCGCCCACCTTCCTGTTCGCGTTGGGTGGCGACCGGCCCGAGATCCGTGCGGCGCTGATGGAGTCGGGCGCCGACATGGCGCGCGTGCTGCACGGTGAGCAGGAGATGGTCTATCACCAGAATGCGTACGCCGGCGACGTGCTGCGGTACCGCACCTGCATCGCTGACGTGTACGAGAAACGAGGGGGCGCGCTGGTGTTCGTGGTGAACGAAACGGCGATCACCCACGAGTCCGACGATGCGCCGGTGGTGACGATGCGCACGACGCTGATCCTGCCGCGGAGCGCGACATGACCGGGTTCGGGAACACGGGGGGCGTCGCCCAGCCGAACAACGGTGAGCAGCAAAGGGGCGTACCTGTGAGCGCGATGGTGGCTCTCCTGGCCGTTGGCGACGAGCTGCCGCGCCCGGAAGTCGGTCCGATCACGCGTACGACCCTCGCCCTGTTCGCAGGCGGCTCGGGTGATCACAACCCGATCCACATCGACACCGACTTCGCGCTCCGCGCGGGGATGCCCGACGTCATCGCGCACGGGATGCTGACGGCCGCGTACTTCGGGCGGCTGCTCACCGGTTCGGTCCTGCAGGACCGAATTCGCAAGCTCTCGGTGCGCTTCGTCGCGCCCACGCCGGTCGGCGCCCGTCCAGCGTGCTCGGCGACGGTGACCGCGCTGGAGGAACAGGAGGACGGGTCGCGGCTCGCGACGCTGACCCTGGTCGCCACCCTCGAGGACGGAACCGTGACGTTGACGGGGTCGGCGCAGATACTGCTCAGCGCAGATGAGGCAGGAGAGAGCCAATCGTGACCGCCGAAACACTCTGGATGCCGAGCAGTACCGCCGGGTCCGTGGAGGACACCCCGGCTCAGGCCGACTTCCGGCGCAGGGTGCGCGAGTTCCTTGACGCCAACGCCGAACGCATTGCGCACCGCGGCTGGTCACGCCACACCGATCCTGACGCGTTCGTCAAGGCCCGCGAGTTCCAGGGCCGGCTCTTCGCCGCCGGACTGGCCGGGATCACCTACCCGAAGCAGTTCGGTGGCGCGGGTCTCGGCGTCGTCGAGAACCTCATTTGGCTCGAGGAATCGGCCGGGTTCCACATCCCCTCGAACCGGCTGATGCTCGGGCTCGGCATGTGCGGGCCGACGATCCTCGCGATCGGCAGCGACGAGCTCAAGGACCGGTACCTCCCGCGGCTGTTGCGCGGCGACGACATGTGGTGCCAGTTGTTGTCCGAACCGGGAGCCGGTTCCGACCTCGGGGCGGTGTCCGTGCGCGCGGTCGCCGAGGGCGGCAATTTCGTCGTCACCGGGCAGAAGGTCTGGAACTCTGCAGCTCAGTTCGCCGACATGGGCGTGCTGATCGCGCGCACCGGGACTGTGGAGAGCCGGCACCGCGGCCTGACCATGCTGGCTGTCGACATGCGGACGCCCGGCATCGAGGTCCGCCCGATCAGGCAGATCAACGGCGGTGCCGAGTTCAACGAGGTGTTCTTCGACGGGGCGCGAGTGCCTGCGGCCAACGTGATCGGCGAAGTCGACGGGGGCTGGGCCGCGGTCATCACCATGCTCATGAACGAACGCGTGGCCCTGTCCGGCGCCGAGGGCGTCCAGACGCTCGACCTCGACCCGCTCGTCGAACTGGCCCGGCGCACCGGATTGGACGCCGACCCGGTGTTCCGGGACAAGTTCGCCAAGCTCTACACAAACGTTGTGACCATCCAGCTGCTCGGGGACCGCGTCCGGTCTGCGCTCAGGGCGGGGCAGACTCCCGGCGGTGAAGGATCGATCGGCAAGCTCAAGCTGTCGCAGTCGCTGCGCGAACGCGCCGAGTTGATGCTCGAGGCCGCCGGTCCGGTTGGCGTCGCGTGGCCCGCCGAGGCGCCCGACGAACAGCGGTGGAGCCGCGAGCTGCTCGTCTTCCCCGGAATCGCCCTCGGTGGCGGCACCGATCAGATCCAGCGCAACGTGATCTCCGAGCGGCTGCTCGGGCTGCCCCGCGAACCGCAGAACACCCGGAGCACGGCATGAGCCTGGAACGCCTGTCCGCACCGGAACGGGCGGAGCTGCGCAGTCTCGCCCGGACGTTCTTGGCCCGGCACTCGGCCGAGCCGGCGGTGCGCCGCATCGTCGTCACCGAGGAGAGCTTCGATCGCTCGGTGTGGGCGCGCCTTGCGAGCGAGGTCGAATTCCTCCGCCTCGGCCTGCCGGAGGATCTCGGCGGCGCGGGCCAGGGCTGGGACGTCCTCGGCCTGCTGCTGGAAGAGTCCGGCCGAGCGCTGCTCACCGCACCCCTGCTCTCCTGCCTGGTCGCAGATGCAGCGCTGGGGGCGTGCGCGGAGCACGGTGCCGACGCCGGCGCGACGGACGCCGTGCGCAAGGCGATCGGCGCCGGCGAGACCATCGTCGCAGTCGCGGTCGGCCGACGCGACGGCGCGGGCCGCCTGCGGGCGCAGGCCAGCACAGGGCGCGACGATGACGGCGTGGTGCTGAACGGCGCCGTCACGCCGGTGCTCGACGCCGGGGCCAGCAACCTGATTCTGGTCGGCGCGGACGGTCGCGACGGTTACGGCCTGTACCTCGTGCCCACAGCCGACAGCCACGTCACGGTGGACCGGCTTGAGTCGCTCGACCTCACCAGACGCGCCTATTCCGTCGTCTTCGACCAAGCCCGAGCCGAGCCCGTCCTCGTGGGTGACGCTGCCGCCGCCGTCGCCGAGCATGTGCTGGACCTGACCAGCCTCGCGGTGGCGAGCGAAGAACTCGGGATCATGCAATACGTCCTCGAGCGGACCGTCGAGTACGTGACCGTCCGCAAGGCATTCGGTCGAACCGTCGGCTCGTTTCAGTCGATCAAGCACGCGCTGGCCGACGTGCTGTCCGACGTAGAGTCCGTCCGGGCCACGGTGGAGTTCGCGCAGCGCCACACCAACGAGGAGCATTTCCCGTTGATGGCGGCGCTGGTGCATGCGCAGGCGACCGAGGGGGGTTCGCGGGTCGCCACCAACACACTGTTGCTGTACGGCGCAATCGGCTACACGTGGGAGCATCACGCGCACCTCTACCTGCGGCGCAGCAAGACCAACGAGATGCTCTTCGGTCCTCCGGGAGAGCACCGCGCCCGCCTGGCCGGCTTGGCCGGTCTTTGACCGACGAACCCGACCCGGCCCGAACCCGCCCGGTCTCCCCAGTTCCAGAAGAGGCGATTGTATGGACGACATGACTTCCGGGTCACGGCCGCTGCTCGCCCTGGGCGACGACGTGGTCACCGCGGCCGAACTCGACGACCGCGTCGGCCGGGCCGCGGCGGCGCTGCGGGCCGCCGGTGTTCAGCCGGGCGACAGCACCGCCGTGATGGTGCGCAACGACCTCGCCTGGTACGAGGCCAACCTGGCCGCGGAGATTCTCGGTGCGCTGCCGGTGCAGGTGAATTGGCACAGCACCGATGATGAGGTTCTGTACGTGCTGAAGGACGCCGGCGTCAAGGTGCTTGTGGCGAACCCCGACTTCATCGAGCGGTTGGCGCCGAACCTGCCGTCGGACGTCACCGTTGTGCAGGTCGAGCCGCACCCTGAAGTCGTACGGGCCTACAAGTTGCAGCTGGCCCCGGTGCCGGGCGTGCCCCACTGGCGGGACTGGACCGCCTGGCCGGAGGCGGTCGCGAAGTCCTACGAAGTGCCCGACGAGATGCAAGCGCCGCGCGTCATCAGCTACACCTCGGGCTCGACCGGGCGGCCGAAGGGGGTTCGGCGGATCCCGCGGGCGATCAACATGGACGCGGCCAAGCAGGTTGCTGGTCTGCTCGGCCTGCCGGCGCCGACCCGGCGCGGCGTCGTCGTCAGCCCGCTGTACCACACGGCCCCAGCGTCGCAGGCGCTGACGACCGTCAAGAGCGGCGGCTTCCAGACGATCATGCCGCGCTTCGATCCCGTGGAACTGCTGGCGCTTGTCGAACGGCACCGGGTCAACTTCCTGATGCTCGTGCCGACGATGATGGTGCGGATGCTGGCGCTCACCGAGGACGAGCGCACCCGCTACGACCTCTCGTCGCTGGTGAAGGTGGTACACGGCGCGGGGCCGTGCCCGGTCAGCGTCAAGGAACGCGTGATCGCGTGGCTCGGCCCCATCGTGGGGGAATACTACGGTGGCACGGAGGCCGGTTGTGCCACCTTCGCCACCAGCGCGGACGCGCTCGCCCACCCGGGCACGGTGGGTCGGGCCGTGCCCGGCGTCCACCTGCGGATCCTCGACGAACACGGCCACGAGGTGCCGGTCGGCGAGATCGGCGAGATCTTCATCAAGACTGAGATCTTCGATGACTTCGAGTACATCGGCAATTCCGCCGGCCGGGCCGAGGTCGGCCGCGACGGCTTTGTGACCCAGGGTGATCTCGGTTACCTGGACCGGGACGGCTACCTGTTCCTGGCCGGACGGGCCCGCGAGATGGTCGTCTGCGGCGGTGTGAATATCTACACCATCGAAATCGAGAACATCCTGGCGAGACTCCCCGGCGTGGCACTGGCGGCCGCGTTCGCCGTGCCGGACGCGGAACTGGGCGAGGCGGTGGGCGTCGCGGTCGAACTCGATGGCACCCGGGAGGTCGGGGCGGACGACATTCGGGCGTATGTCCGGGAGGAACTCGGTGGGCTGAAGGTGCCCGCCGTTGTCGAGTTCGTGGACTACCTCACTCGGAGCGATGTCGGCAAGGTGTTCAAGCGGGCGATCGCAGCCAAATACTGGCCTGTCGGGGCTCCGGCCTGACGGTCGTGCCGTGGGCGTCTCAGATTCGGATGCGGGTGGGACGGAAGGTGACGACCGTCCGCTCCTCCTCGGCCATGAGCGGGAGCGCGTCGAGCGAATCGTCGTAAGTGGCGAGGAGCCGCTTGAGAAAGGACAGGTCGGCGTCGTCGTCCTCGATCTCGACCGTCGCGCGGATCTCGAGCGTGTGCATGGGATTCGTCGGCGAGATCGAGAACAGCGTGGCGACGGGCCGCGCGACCAGGTTGACGTACTTGCGGCGGTTCTTGGCCAGGGAGGTCCGCACGACGTCGTTCTCGTCCACCATCACCCAGATCGCCGTCGTCTGGATCGAGCCGTCGGCATTCAATGTGGACAGGCTCACGGTGGCCCCGGTGAGCAGGTCGTGGTGGCTGGTCGGCAGCGTCGGAGTGAACACCACATCATCCTGTCATGTCACGCCGTTATAGTGGACGGCCGGCCAGATACTTTTGTCTCGAGGTCCGCGATCTAGAGGAGCGGACGATGCCTGAACGGCTCGTGCATGACCGCGGAGTCGCTGTTCTTGCCGCAGGAGTTGCGAGAGGCATTTGCCAGCTTCCCCACCGGCGTCGTCGCCGTATGTTCGCTCGTCGACGGGGTAGCCGTGGGGATGGCGGCCAGTTCGTTCACGTCGGTGTCGTTGGAGCCCCCCTGGTGTCGGTGTGTGTAGCGAACTCCTCGACGACCTGGCCGCAACTGCGCCCGTGCGGGCGTATCGGCATCAGCGTCCTGGCCGACGGGCACAGCGCGCTGTGCCGAGGTGCCGGCGGGTGATCACGCCATCGCACTGCTACAAATCCATCATCTCGAGCACGACCCGACACGCGCCCCGTTGGTGTTCGATGCCAGCACATGTCACCGCCTGCCGCACCGTTGATGCACGATCGGTCTGGCGGCGTCCGGCGGCGTGCCACTCGCCGGTCGGGGGAAACCATCGCCGGCTTCACGACCGGTCTGCTCTGCATGGCCGCTACGGCCCCGTTCGAAGTCATCGAAGTCGAACACCGTGATCATCTTGTCGAATGGGACGCGTCCTGCTTGCCAGTTCTCGATCAGATAGGGGATGACGGTCGCCGGCCGGCTCCAGCCCATCACGACCCCGCGGACGCCTTCGCCGTTCGCCACGACGTCGGTCCAGTCCAGGGCGAGCTTCGTGTTGCGACCTGGAGCACCGACGCGATGGTCGACCCGACGGCAGGCCAGGGTGGCCGTGCCGAACGAGCCGTCGCAGAACGTGTGAACCGGCCCGCCCCAGCGTCGCGCAACTGACCCCTGCCCGGCAATGGGAGCAGCGGCCGAAGCAGGTGTGTCAGTCGGGGTGGCTCAGTAGGTCCGGTTCAGGCTCAGACGCAGCGCTGCGATGAGCAACGCCGTCCGGCTCGCGGAGGACCGGCGCGCGGATCTCCATCGAGCTCGCTTCTTCCGAAGGTCGGTTACGAGACGAAGACGACGGGGAAGTGAGCCCGACGCAGCAGCGCTGCGGTGCTGAACAACGACCGCCACCCTCGCTTCGTCTCGCCGGCGATGACGAGCAGGTCAGCCTCTACCTCTTCGGCAACCCGCCTCAGCTCCAACGAGCGGCTCCCGGTGCGGCACCGGTAATCCCACTCGATCGGGGTCGGCTGGAGTTCGGCGGTGAGCCGGGAACGTACCGTTCGTACGCAGTCGTCCTGTGCATCGACCATTGCGGCGTACAGGTCGGGATAGACGTTGACGCCACCCGCTTTCGGCACCACGTGAACGAAGATCACGCGGACCGGGCCCGGCTGGCGCTGCACCAACCCCACCGCGTAATCGACCGCACGCCAGGAGACGTCGCTGTCATCATTGATGCTGGCCAGCACGGTGACTGCGCGCCTCGTCGGCGTCCGGACATCCGGTGTCATGGCTCTCCTATTAGTGACTCAGTAGCTGCGGGGTAGGCCGAGCACGTGCTCAGCAAGATAGTTCAGCGCCATCTCCTGTGACACGGGTGCGAGGCGCAGCAGGCGGGCTTCGCGCCAGTAGCGCTCGACGTCGTACTCGGTCGCGTATCCCATCCCGCCGAGCGTCTGGACCGCACGGTCGGCGGCGAAGTAGCCGGCGTCGGCAGCCAGCAACTTCGCGGTGTTCGCGGCCTCCCCGCACGGCAGCCCGGCGTCGTAGCGCGCGCTGGCGTCGCGGATGGCGAGTTCGGCGGCCCGCAGCTGCGCGTGGGCCTGCGCGAGGGGGAAGGATAAACCCTGGTTGCGCCCGATCGGGCGTCCGAAGACGATTCGCTCATTCGCATAGGCGACCGCCTTGCGCAGAGCGGCCTTGCCGATGCCGAGGGCCTCGGAAGCGAGCAGTATTCGTTCGGGGTTGAGTCCGTCCAAGAGGTACCGGAAGCCGGCGCCCTCCTCACCCACTCGGTCGGACTCGGCGACAAAGAGGTCGTCATAGCGCACTTCGCACGACACCACGGCGTTGCGGCCCGCCTTGGCGATCGGACGAATGTCGACCCGCGGGTCCTGCAGGTCCGCCAGGAGCAGGGTCATGCCATCCGTGGGGCGGGTGACCTCGGTCCGGCGGGTCGTGCGGACGAGCAGCAGCACCTTCTCGGAGATGGTCGCTTTGGTCGTCCAGATCTTCTGGCCGCGTACGAGGTACCCGCCGTCGACCCGGACCGCGCGGGTGCTGATGTTGGTGGTGTCCGTGCCGGCATCGGGCTCCGTGACCCCGAAGGACACGTGCAACTGACCGCTGGCGACGGACGGGAGGTAGCGCTCGCGCTGCTCGGGAGTGCCGTGCTTGACGACCGGATTCATGCCGAAGATCGACAGGTGGATCGCGCTGCAGCCATTCATTGCCGCGCCGGAGGCGGCGATCTCCTCCAGCAGGATGGACGCCTCGGTGATGCCGCCGCCGCCGCCGCCGTACTCTTCGGGGATGGCGATGCCGATCCACCCGTCGTCGGCCAGGGCGTTGTAGAACTCCCAGGGGAACTCGTGCCGCTCGTCGCGGTCGCGCCAATAGTCGTCCCCGAAGCCCGCACAGCGCTTGCGTACTGCCTCGCGCAATTCGCGATGGGCGATGTCAGGCATGGATGCGGTCGCCACGTTCCACATCACCTTGCTTCGTCGGTCCATCGGCAGGCCAAACGGACGGATGCTGGTCAGGAGGGCTGCCGGTCGCCACTAGAAGTCCGGCGCACGCGACGGGAGCAGGATAACCCGGGAGGTGCTTATTTGTCAGCAAGTTATTTGGACCGTGGGCCGGTTTCATCGTCCGGTCCACTTGGCGCTCCGGCGCTCCGCGAAAGCCCTAGCTCCCTCCCGGGCGTCGGCGCTCCGGAACAGCACCGCCGCACGCGCCCGTACCGCATCCGGGTGGCCGCCGCCGAGCTCACCCAGCATCAGCGCCTTGGTCGCTTGCACCGCGAGCGGGGCGTTCGTCACGATCCGCGCGGCCATCGCGCGGGCCGCGGTCATGAGCTCGGGCAGCGGGACGACGCGGTTGACCAGGCCCCACCGAGCGGCGCCGCTGGCGTCGACGGGATCGCCGGTCAGCCCGAGTTCGAGGGCGATCGCAAGAGGGATGCGCGAGGGCAGCCGGGTGGCGCCGCCCGCTGCGAGCAGGCCGCGTTTGACCTCCGGGATACCGAGGGTGGCGTGTTCGGCCGCGACCACAAGGTCGCATAACATCAGCAGTTCGAAGCCGCCCGCGAGCGCAGCGCCGTTGACGGCCCCGATGATCGGCTTCGGACAGTCACGGAGGGCGGCCAAGGCGGCACCGACGTCGGACAGGTCCGATCCGCCGCTGAACGCCTTGAGGTCCATGCCGGCACAGAACGACCGCTCACCCGCGCCGGTGAGGATGACGGCCAGGACGTCCGGGTCTGCGACGGCGCGCGTCACGCTCGCGGCGAGCCCGGCCCCGACCGCGCCGTTGAGCGCGTTGCGCGCCTCGGGCCGGTTGATCGTGATCTCCATGATGTTGTCGAGCACGGCCGTCAGCACGACCGCCGAGATGTCGTTGCCCCCGTCGATACTCACTTCGGCCCAAAGCGCTGGCCGCCGTCGAGGCGGATCGTGCCGGCGTTGAGCATCGGGTTCTCGATGACTGCGATGGCCAGCCGCGCGTACTCGGTGGGGTGGCCCATCCGGCGAGGGAACGCGGCATCCTCCGTTAGCCGGGCCGCGAACTCCTCGGGCACGTTCGCCGTGAGGCCGGTCGAGAACAGGCTGGGCGCGATGGCGTTGACGCGGATACCGAGCGAGCCGAGGTCGCGCGCCATCGTGAATGTCATCCCGACGATGCCGGCCTTGGCTGACGCGTAGGCCACCTGCCCGATCTGGCCCTCGAAGGCGGCGATGGACGTGGTGTTGATGATGACGCCGCGCTCGCCGTCGGCGTTCGGGTCGTTCGTGCTCATCAGGTCCGCCGCCAGCCGCGCGATGTTGAACGATGCAACCAGGTTCAAGTCGATCACGCGGCGGAAGCTGTCGAGTGGGTGGGGCCCCGACCGTCCCAGGGTGCGTATGGCGACGGCTCCGCCGGCGGTATTGACCACGACGTTGATACCGCCGAGGCGGGCGGCGGCCTCGTTCACTGCCGTCTCGGTCGCCTCGAAGTCGGTCACGTCGCACGCGACGAACGGGGCATCGAGGGCGGCCGCGACTTCCGGGCCTGCGCTGCCGGGTCGGTCGAGGATGGCGACCGCAGCGCCCGAGGCGGCCAGTTGCTCAGCGGTCGCGCGGGCCATGCCGGAGGCGCCTCCGACAATCAGCGCGCGTACTTCGACCAGTTCCATGGGTTGTCCTGTTCTCTGACAGTGGCGTTCATCAGTCGGGGTCGACGTGGGAGGACGAGCGTCGGAATGAACTGTAGTCTAGTTCTAGTTGTTTCTGAGATGCTTGAGCAGAAGTGGGGTGGCTCGTGAACGAGGCGTGGATCATCGATGCATGCAGGACGCCACGCGGTATCGGCAAGGCTGGCAAGGGTGCGCTGAGCGGCATGCACCCGCAGCAGTTGGGCGCGACGGTGCTGCGCGCGCTGGCCGAGCGCACCGGACTCGACACCGCCGACGTCGACGACATCGTTTGGGGCACGAGCAACCAACGTGGCGTGCAGGGCGGCGACCTTGGCCGCATGGCGGCGCTGGATGCGGGTTACGACCCGCGGGCCAGCGCCGTCACCATCGACCGCTTCTGTGGTTCGGGCATCACCACGGTGGCCCTGGCGGCCGCAACGATCAAGGCCGGCGCGGACGACCTGGTCCTCGCCGGCGGTACTGAGATGATGTCGACGTACAGCAGCGGCGGCGCCAGCGGCCCGAGCACGCTCGACAACGGAAACTTGCGGCTGAGGGCCCGCTGGCCGCAGCCCAACCAGGGTGTGGCCGCGGATGCCGTCGCCGCGATGGAGGGGATCTCGCGCCGGGCGCTCGACGAATACGCGACCACCTCGCAGCAGCGGGCCGCCGTGGCGATCGCCGAGGGCCGGTTCGCGCCGAGCCTGGTGCCGGTCGCCGCCGAGGACGGCACGCTTCTGCTCGATCATGAGGAGTTCCCGCGGCCGTCGACGACAGTCGAGTCGCTGGCCGCCCTGCCGGCCGCATTCGGGGTTATCGGTGACTACCCGCTCGACAGCCAGGGCACCACCTTCCGCGGCCTCATCAACAGCCGGTTCCCGGACCTCGAGATCAATCCGGTGCACCACGCCGGCAACTCCTCCGGCGTCGTCGACGGCGCGGCGGCGCTCCTGCTGGCCTCGCCGGAGTACGCCCGGCGTCAGGGGTGGCGTCCCCGAGGCCGGGTCATCGCGAGTGCCACCATCGGTGACGACCCAACCCTGATGCTCAACGCCCCGGTGCCGGCCACCCGCAAGGTGCTTGCACGCGCCGGGCTGACCGTGACCGACATCGACCTGTTCGAGATCAACGAGGCGTTCGCCGTCGTCGCCGAGAAGTACATCCGCGACCTCGGACTCGACCGCGACAAGGTCAATGTCAACGGCGGGGCCATCGCCCTGGGCCATCCGATCGGCGCGACCGGCGCGATGCTGATCGGGACGGTGCTCGATGAACTCGAGCGCACGGGCGGCCGGTACGGACTGGTCACGATGTGCGCAGCCGGCGGCATGGCTCCGGCCATCATCATCGAGCGGCTCGACCAGTAATCTCACACTGGGATGGACAGGATGACGCGACCGGGCGCCCCCGCCGGCTCGACGCGCACTGGGCGACCGGTCACGGCCGACCCGCGTGATGCGGACAGCCTCAGCCCGGTCCAGCGCGCGCGCCGCGATGCGATCGTCCGCCAGGCGCTGCGGCTGCTCGAGCGCGCTGAATTCGACAGCATCCAGATGCGCGACGTCGCGCTCAGGTCCGGCGTCGCGCTGGGAACGGTCTATCGATATTTTGCCTCGAAGGACCATCTCTTCGGTGCCGTCCTCGTGGAGTGGGGGCGCTCGTTCGAGCGGCACCTCGCCGCCGACCCGCTGCACGGGGCGACGTCGGTGGAACGGCTGCGTGACCTCGTCTCGCGGGTCATCGACGCGTTCGATCGGCGCCCCCAGGTGTTGCGCCTGATATCGACCTTGGACACAAGCCCAGACGAGCGCGGGCGCCAGTTGTATCTCGAGTTTGCAGCGATGACGCACCACATAGTCGAGAAGCCTGTCTCCGAGTTCGACGGGCAGCGCGCCGGGGCGGTCGGGCGGACGTTGCTCCTGGTGCTCGGCGGAGCCTTCCGCGCGTGGGGGACAGGCTCGTTGACCGCGGCGGAGGTTCGCCGAGGGGTGGACGAGGCCATCGACCTGATCTACCCGCCCGGTAGCCCATACGTTGCGCCGCGACCAGGTGCCGGCACCCGAAAGGCTCGTGCCCGGTAGGCGGCGCGGCCCGTGCGGTTCACCTCGCCGCGGCCGCCAGGTACTCCTCCTGCAGCGGCTGTTTGTAGAGCTTGCCGTTCGGCTGACGCGGCAGCTCGCTGCGGAAGTCGAGGGCGCGCGGGATCTTGAATCCGGCCAGCCGCGTGCGTAGGTAGGCGCGCAGTTCCTCCGCCACATCGGGAGACGGATCGACACCCTCGTCTAGCTGCACCACGGCCTGCACGAACTGCCCCATCTCGGGATCCGGCAGGCCGAACACCGCGGCGTCCATCACCTTGTGGTGCTCGACAAGCGCCGATTCGATCTCGGCCGGGTAGATGTTGACCCCGCCCGAGATGATCGTGTATGAACGCCGGTCGGTCAGGTAAAGGTAGCCCTCCGCGTCCAGATACCCGATGTCGCCGTACGTCGCCCAGCCCTCGTGCTGCGGGTGCCGCGCCGAGCGCGTCTTGCCGGCGTCGCCGTGATACTCCCAGCGCGAGCCCGGCATCTCAAAGTAGGCGATTCCAGCCTCCCCCTCGGCAAGCTCCGTGCCGGATTCGTCGCAGATGTGCAGCGTCCCCATGACCGCGCGACCCACCGAGCCCTGGTGGGTCATCCACTCGTCGGCCGAGATGAAGGTCATGCCCACGCCTTCGGTGCCGGCGTAGTACTCGTGCACGATCGGCCCGAGCCACTCGATCATCTGACGCTTGATGTAGACGGGGCACGGCGCCGCAGCGTGCACCACGAACTGCAGGCTCGAGAGGTCGTAGCCGCGGCGAACCGACTCGGTGAGCTTGAGCAGGCGCACGAACATGGTGGGCACGACCTGCAAGTGCGTGACTCGGTCACGGTCAATGACGCGAAGCATGTCCTGCGCGTCGAACTTCTCCATCACCACGACAGTGGCGCCGATGGTCTGCGCCGCCGCCGACCACTGGATGGCGGCGCCGTGGTAGAGCGGCGCGGGACACAGATAGATCGCGGACTCGGTGAGGCCGAGGAAGTGGCCGACGCCCGAACGTCCAGTGGGGTCGTCGACCTGGCGTCCGGTGAGCGGCCGCTGGATGCCCTTGGGTGTTCCGGTCGTCCCGGACGAGTACAGCATGACGTCGCCCCGGGGCTGGTGCTCCGGTGCGATCGTCGGCCACGGGGCCAGGGCGGCGTCGTAGTCCTCGAAGCCGTCATGCTGCGCGTCGATAGCCAGGCAGTGCCGCTCATCCGACGTCAGGGCGAGGGCGGCAGCCGCCTTGTCGAGCATCGCCGCGGTGGTGATGACGACGGCGGCGTCGCTGTCCTCGATCAGGTAGGCGATCTCCTCTGCGGAGAGGTGGCGGTTGACCGCAGTCAGGTAGGCGCCGGAACGGATGACCCCCCAATAAACCTCGAAAAACCGAGGATGGTTCTCGGCCAGGAGGGCGACGTGGTCGCCCTCGCCGACGCCCACCGAGGCGAGGTAGTGCGAGAGTTGCGCGGACCGTGCCTCGAGTTCGCCGTAGGTGACGGTAGTGCCGTCGCCCATGATCACGGCCGGCTTGTCGGGGAATTTCGCCGCGAAGGTGCCCGGATACACGATTGTTCCTCCTGACCGAAGCTCAGCGGGCGCCGACGGCGTCAACCACCGGCGAAGACTTCGGCATAGTACTCGAACCGCAACAGGTAAGTTGTCGTCCAGTCAGTTCTAGACCTATGGTGACTGTCGGGGAAGGCGGTCCCTCACCACGGACGAGGAGTCACGGTCTGTATGGAGTTCGTCCCGCTCGGCACCACCGGACTGTTCGTGTCGAGGCTGGCGCTCGGCGCGATGACGTTCGGCACGGGATCCGGCCCGATGGCCCGGTTGGACGAGCAGGCCGCCCACCGTCTTGTGGGTGAGGCGCTCGACCGCGGCGTGAACTTCTTCAACACGGCGGCCACCTACGGCGCGGGCCAGTCGGAGGTCATCCTGGGCAGCGCCCTGCGCGCGCGCCGGGACGAGGTCCTCATCGCGACCAAGGTGTCGGGCAACACCGCGTCCTCGCCGGTGCTGAACAGGTTGTCCCGGCGGCACATCTTGGCTTCGGTCGAGGCGAGTCTGCGGCGGCTCGGAACGGAATACATCGACGTCTACCTCGCGCACCACTTCGACCCGGTGACGCCCCTGGAGGAGACGCTCGACGCCTTCGACACCGTCGTCAGGCAGGGCAAGGTGCGCTACCTGGGCTTCAGCAGCTGGCCGGCCTGGGCCGCCGCCGCAGCGCGGGGGATCCAGGAGCGCAATGGGTGGCACACCTTCTGCGCCGCGGAGAGCTACTACTCGCTGCTCGGACGAGACCTCGAGCACGAGATCGTGCCCTATTGCGAGTACGCGGGAATCGGCGTCCTGGCCTGGAGCCCGTTGGCTATGGGCTTCCTCAGCGGCCGTTACGCCCGGGGCGACCTCAGCGCCGCTGACGGCCGCTTCGCCAGCTACGACGCCGTGCCGCCCTTCGACCTCGACCACGGGCATGACGTTCTGGACGTCGTCCGCGACGTCGCGGCCGGGCTGGGCACCACACCGGCCCGCGTCGCGCTGGCGTGGGTGCTGTCGCGCCCCGTCGTGGCCAGCGTGCTCGTCGGCGCCAGCTCGATCGCGCAGCTCGTTGACAATCTGGGGGCGGGGGAATTGGAGCTGTCGCCCGACGACGTGGCCCGGCTCGACGGGGCTACGGCGCCCCGGGCGATCTACCCGGGTTGGTTACGGCAGGCGGTGGCGACTCGGCGTGGCCGGATGGGACTACCCGAGGAAACGAGCCGGCGCATCCAGCTCTGAGCGGGGCTCGCGCCCGTGGGCGTCGGCCGTCCATCAGCGGAGGTAGCGCGTGATCAGCTCGGCGACGCACGCCGGCTTGGTCCCGAGGCGGGGCTCCAGCGTCGCCTCCGTCTTGACCTGGAAACCCCCGGCGATTAGGTCGACGGAGACAATGCGGGCGTTGCCGCGCAGGTCGGAACCGGACACCAAGGGGGATGGGAACCGGATTCGGTCCGATCCGTAATTGACGGCCATCGCCGCGCCTTCGACGACGTAGAGCTGCGGGAGGTAGTAGCTGCACAGCGACGCCGTCAGGTGGCCGTGCGCGATCGTGCCGCCGAACGGCGACCGCTCTGCCCGCACTGGGTCGACGTGGATCCACTGGTGGTCCCCTGTCGCCTCGGCGAACAGGTCGATCCGGCGCTGGTCGATCCGCAGCCACGGGGTCGGGCCGAAAGCCGCCCCTACCGCGGACGGCAGACCGTCGAGTTGCAGGCGCACGGGCCCGGCGTCGAGTGGGCGTCCCATTAGAAGATCTCGAAGAGTCCGGCCGCACCCATGCCGCTGCCGACGCACATCGTCACGACCCCCCAGCGGGCACCGCGGCGCCGGCCCTCGAGGAGGAGGTGTCCGCTGAGGCGGGCCCCGGTCATGCCGTACGGGTGGCCGAGCGCGATCGAGCCGCCGGAGACGTTGAGGATCTCGTCGGGGATGCCGAGCTTGTCGCGGCAGAAGAGCAGCTGCGAGGCGAAGGCCTCGTTGAGTTCCCAGAGGTCGATGTCCTCGACGGACAGCCCGTGGCGGCGGAGCAGCTTGGGCACCGCGTACACGGGGCCGATGCCCATTTCGTCCGGCTGGCAGCCGGCGACGGCGACGCCGCGCAGGGCGCCCAGCGCCTCGACGTTGCGGCGCTCGGCCTCGCTAGCCTCCATCAGCAGTAGTGCGGCGGCTCCGTCAGACAGCTGCGACGCGTTGCCCGCCGTCACGTGCTGCCCCGTGCTTACCTGCTGGCCGTTGTGGAATACGGGCTTGAGCGCTGCGAGACCCGCGGCCGTGGTGTCGGGGCGGATGCCCTCGTCCTTCATCAAGGTCACGCGCTCGCGGCTCTGCTCACCGGTCGCCTTGTCCGTGACCACCTTGACCGTGCTGAGGGGGGCGAGTTCCTCATCGAACCGCCCTGCGTCGCGCGCGGCCGTCGCGCGCTGCTGGGACGCGAGCGCGAGCTGGTCCTGGGCCTCCCGGGTGACGCCGTAGCGCGTCGCCACGATCTCGGCCGTCTCGATCATCGTCATGTACAGCGCCGGGAGGTGCGCGACCAGGTACGGGTCCTCGACCCGGAAGTCGTTCTTGTGCGCGTTCTCCTCGAGCGTGATCTGCTCGACGCCGCCGGCAATGGCGATGTCCACCCCGTCGATGCAGATCTGCTTGGCCGCCGCCGACACCGCCATCAGGCCGGAGGAACACCCTCGGTCGAGCGACATGCCGGGGACGCTGGTGGGCAGCCCGGCGCGCAGTGCGGCCTGCCGACCGATCATGAAGCCGCTGGTGCCCTGCTGGATCGCGCAGCCGAGCACGACGTCCTCGACCGCGTCCGGTTCGATTCCGGCGCGCTCGACGACGGCCCGCACGACGTGACCGGCGAGGGTCTGTGCCGAGGTGTCGTTGTAGGCGCCTCGGTAGGACTTGGCGATCGGCGTGCGTGCGACCGAGACGATGACTGCATCACGCATCTGAACTGCTCCATCTCGTAGGTCGGCCAACGGCCCGCCTGTCGGTCATGCAGGCCGTGGGTCTTGCGTGGCGGCGGCCTGGCGGGCTGCTGCCGAAATCGCCGCGAATTCGTCGGCGGGACCGGCCGGGACGGTGTAGCCGGTCTCGTCGCGGATCTCATCGATGTGGGCGGCGACGTGCTCGATCGTCAGGCCAGGGTTGGTGTAGCCCGTGGTCATGCCGATGAAGAAGCGCGCTACCCGCCCGGCGCCCGAGGTGAAGACCTCGCCGTTGACCGACACGTCGCGGTGGGCGAGCCAGGCGACGACCGGGGCGACGTAATGGGGCGCGAGGTCTCCCACGAAGTCCGTGAGGTTCGCCTCCGTCATCCCGGTCAGTGCCGACGGAGCAATCGCGTTGACGCGCAGGCCGTACCGCTCACCCTCCGCGGCGAGCACCCGGGTGAGCCCGACGAGCGCCATCTTCGCCGCGCCGTAATTGCTCTGCCCGAAGTTGCCGAGGATGCCCGAACTCGACGAGGTGAAGACGACCCGCCCGTACCGCTGCTCGCGCATCAGCCGCCACGCCGGCTGGGTGACGTAGAAGGCGCCCCGCAGGTGCACGTCAAGCACGACGTCGAGCAAATCCGGGGTCAGGTTGTGGAAGGATTTGTCCCGCACGATCCCGGCGTTGTTGATGACGATGTCCACCCGTCCGTAGGCGTCGACGGCCGTGTCGATGATCGCTGCTCCGCCCTCCGGCGTGGCGACGCTATGGGTGTCCACCGCCGCGCGGCCGCCGAATGCACGGATCTCCTCGACGACGTTTGCGGCGGCGTCATCCGCGCCTGCTGATATGTCGTTCACGACGACGGCCGCGCCTCGGCGCGCGAGTAGGAGCGCGTATTCGCGTCCCAGACCGCCGCCAGCACCGGTGACCACGGCAACCTGGTCGTCGAAACGCAGCTCTGCCATGCCGGCCACGGTAACGTTGAAACTAACCGGTCAGCAAGTTATCGTCCGTAGCGAAAGTGACACTGATCCAAAGGGGCGACGATACGGTGACGAACGGCCGCGACGAAAGCCGCATCGAGCAGGCCCGCAGAAAATACCGCGAGGAACGGGACAAGCGCCTGCGCGGAGACGGCATCGGGCAGTACCGCGAGATGGACGGACCGTTCGCCTCGTGGCTTGGCGACCCGTACACCGGCAGCGACATCGACCGCGAGGCACTGATCACCGACAATGACGTGGTCGTGGTGGGAGCGGGGATCGGGTCCCTCGTCACTGCTGCGCATCTGCGCGAGGTCGGCATCACCGATATCCGGGTGATCGACACCGCCGGGGACTTCGGCGGTGCCTGGTATTGGAATCGCTATCCCGGCGTCATGTGCGACGTCGAGTCCTACATCTACCTCCCGCTGCTGGAGGAGACCGGCTACATCCCGACGCGGAAATACGCCGACGGCGACGAGATCCGCCTGCATCTGCAACGCGTGGCACGGCACCTGAAGCTGTACGAGCAGGCCGTGTTCCGGACCTCGGTTACCGGAGCCGCCTGGGATGAGCCCTCGGGCCGGTGGCACGTGACGACCAACCGCGGAGACCTGTTCCGTGCCCGATTCCTGATCATCCCCACCGGTCAGCTACTGCGGCCCAAGCTGCCCGGGATCCCCGGCATCGAGCTGTTCGAGGGCCACATGTTCCACACCAGCAGGTGGGACTTCGCGTACACCGGCGGCACCATCCACGGCGGCCTCGACCGGTTGGCCGACAAGCGGGTCGGCATCATCGGCACAGGGTCGACGGCACTGCAGGCGATCCCGCACTTAGCCGAAGCCGCCAAGGAACTCTACGTGTTCCAGCGCACCCCGTCGGCGGTCGACGTTCGTAACAACCGGCCGACCCCGCCGGATTTCGGTGACACGCCCGAGCCGGGCTGGCAGCGTCGTCGGCGCCAGAACTTCACCCGAATACTCGCCGGCGAGGACGTGGACCACGACCTGGTCGACGACGGATGGACGGCGATGTTCCGCGCACTGACGTCCGCGCGCCTACTCAAGGAGCGTCCGAACATCACGTCGCGTGAGCGGGCGGTCATCCTCGAGCGCGCTGACCTCGACGTCATGGACGGCATCCGCGCCCGTATCGACCGGACCGTGCACGACGCACGCACCGCTGAACTCCTGAAGCCGTGGTACGGACGCTGGTGCAAGCGGCC
Source organism: uncultured Jatrophihabitans sp. (assembly GCF_964244045.1). Classification (NCBI taxonomy): domain Bacteria; kingdom Bacillati; phylum Actinomycetota; class Actinomycetes; order Jatrophihabitantales; family Jatrophihabitantaceae; genus Jatrophihabitans; species uncultured Jatrophihabitans sp. The sequence continues at coordinate 69,628 of NZ_CAXTHK010000016.1, forward strand.
GTGCTTCCACGACGAGTACCTGCCGGCGTTCAATCAACCCGGCACGACGCTCGTCGACACGAACGGCCGCGGGCCGGACGCGATTGACCACAATGCGGTCGTCGTGGGCGACCGGCGCTACGAAGTGGACTGCATCATCTTCGCCACCGGCTTCGAGGTGGGTACGAACTACGCGCACCGGGTCGGCTTCGACCCGGTCGGTCGCGACGGCCGCACGATCAGCGACAAGTGGGCGCGGGGGCCAGAGACTCTGCACGGAGTCCACTGCAGCGGCTTCCCGAATGCGTTCTTCACCAACACGAACCACGCGCCGCGGACAGCCAACTACACGCATCTCGCCGATGAGCAGGCGCGGCACATCGCGTACATCATCAGCACCGGGCTAAAGCGCGGTGCCGACATCCTCGAAGTCACGCCCGAGGCCGAGAAGGAGTGGGCCGAGGAGGTTGCGCGGGGCGCTCACCGCGGCGCGCGCTATCGCGCCGAGTGCACGCCGGGATTCTTCAACGGTGAAGGGCGGCCGGGGGAGACGACAGGCGGCATCTACGCCGGCACCTATGCCGACGGCCCCGTGAAGTTCTTCGGGATCCTCGAGACCTGGCGGGCGCGCGACGACCTGGCCGGTGTCGAGTGCCGGGTTGTCACCGACGGTGATGACGACGCCGACGGCGACAGGGCGGCCACCGTGACAGCCGGCCTAGTCCCGGGTCACGGTTGATGACCGAGTCCCCGCAGGACGCCCCGCGGCCGACCGGCCCACTCGACGGCGTCGTCGTGGTCGACCTCGGCCAGATCTACAACGCGCCGTACGCGACGCTGCTGCTCGCGCTGGCCGGAGCGCAGGTGATCAAGGTCGAGCCGATCGCCGGCGAGATCTCGCGGACGCGCCGACTGGTCAACCTCGGCGCGGGCATCGCGTTCTACATGCTCAACAGCAACAAGCAGTGCGTGACGCTCAACTTGAAGGACCCGCGGGGGCAGCGGTTGCTGACCGAGCTGACCGATCGAGCCGACGTCGTGGTCGAGAACTTCCGCCCCGGGGTCATGAAGCGACTCGGCGTCGGTCCGGAGGTCCTGCGCGCCCGCAACCCGCGCCTGATCTACGCGTCCGGGTCCGGCTACGGCCAGACCGGCGTCTACCGCGATCTGCCCGCCATGGATCTCACGGTCCAGGCCATGACCGGTGTCGTGGCCTCCACCGGGTTCCCGGAGGAGACGCCGCTGAAGTCGGGGCCCGCGCTGTCGGACTTCCTCGGCGGCATCCACCTCTACGGTGCAATCACTACCGCGCTGTACCGCCAGGCCCGCACCGGCGAGGGCGCGGTGCTCGACGTCGCGATGATCGATTCGGTGCTCCCCGCCCTGATGTCGAACATCGGCCCGTTCGTCGCCGCCGGCATCGAGGGCAGGACGCCCCCGCCCGAGCGCACCGGCAATCGCCAGGGCGGCCTTGCGGAGAGCCCGTACAACATCTACCCGACCAAGGACGGGCACCTCGCGCTGGTGTGCATCACCGAGCAGCACTGGCTGGGCCTGGTCGCGGTGATGGACCGTCCGGAGCTGCTGACCGACCCGAGGTATGCGACAAAGCTGGGGCGAATCGCGGCGATGGACGACGTCGATGCGCTGGTGGCCGACTGGACCCGGACCCAGGATACCGAGCAGGCCTTCGCCGGACTGCGGGCGGCCGGGGTTGTCTGCGCGCCGGTCCGCTCGCTGGGTGACGTGATCGCGGACCCGTACTTCCGCGCCCGCGGGATGATCCGCGACGTCGAGGTCGAGACGATCGGTACCTTGCCGCTGATGCATTCGCCGCTGCATTTCGCCGACTCGGCCCGAATCCCGCTCGAATCCGCTCGCGGGCTCGGTGCGGACAACGAAGCGGTCTACGGAGGCCTGCCTGGCTACTCCAGCGACCTGCTCGAGACCTATCGCGCCGAGGGCGTGATCTGATGGGGCCGCGGGCGACCGGGGTCGAGATGGAGACTGACGATGAGGACGCGTAGCGCAATCGTGCGTGCGGTACCAGGGAAGTGGGAGGTCGTTGAACTCGACCTGGACGAGCCCGGGCCCGGTGAGGTTCTGGTTCGGCTGGTAGCGGCCGGGTTGTGCCACTCTGACGATCACATCGCCACGGGTGATCTCCCGGTGCGGACGCTGCCGATGGCGGGCGGTCACGAGGGCGCGGGGGTCGTGGAGGCGGTCGGCCCCGAGGTGCACGACCTCGCCGTCGGCGACCATGTCGTCTTCACCTACCTCCCGGTCTGCGGGCGGTGCCGCTGGTGCTCGAACGGGCTGCAGGGGCTGTGCGACATGGGCGCCGGCACGCTGCACGGCTCGCGGCCGGGCGATCCGACGAGCTACCGCCTGCATCTCGGCGACGTGCCGGTGGGGCAGGGATCCTGCGTCGGGACCTTCTCCGAGCGCACGACTGTCGACCGCCGCTCGGTCGTCAAGATCGACAAGGACATCCCGCTGGAGTCGGCGGCGCTCGTCGGCTGCGGCGTCCTCACCGGTTGGGGCGCTGCGGTCAACTCCGGCGGCACGAGACCGGGCGACGTCGTCATCTGCATGGGTATCGGCGGGATCGGGATCAACGCCGTGCAGGGCGCGGCGCATGCCGGAGCCGGCCACGTGATCGCCGTCGACCCTGTGGAGTTCAAACGCGCCAAGGCGCTCGAACTCGGCGCGACCGCCGCGTTCGCCGACATGGCCCAAGCCCGCGACCACGCGCGCAGCCTGACGAACGGCCAGGGTGCCGACGTCGCCGTGGTGACCGTGGGAATCACCACGGGGGAACACGTTGCGGAGGCGTTCGCGTCAATCCGCAAGGCCGGCACCGTCGTGGTGGTGGGGCTCGGGCCGCGATCGGACCGTGGAATCCCCGTGTCCATCGACGAACTCGTGCTCTATCAGAAGCGGATCCAGGGTTCGCTCTTCGGATCGGCCGCCCCCTTGGCGGACATCCCCCGGGCGTTGGAGTTCTACCGAACGGGCCAGCTCAAGCTCGACGAACTCATCACGACGCGCTACACGCTCGACGAGATCGGGCAGGGCTACGACGACATGCACGCCGGGCGGAATTTGCGCGGCGTCATCGTCTTCTGACCGCACTGACTAGTCCGCACGCGTGGCGGCCCAGTGATGCCGCCGGTCATCGTGCGCGTCAGCGACCCTGGAACACCGGGGCCCGCCGCTGCGCGCTCGCCGAGATTCCTTCCTGGAAGTCGGCCGTCTGACGCAATCGAATCTGCTCGGTGCTCTCGTGCCGGGTCGCCGCCCGAAACGCCTCGGCCAACTCGCCCCTCATCGTCGCCCGGATGGACTGCACGGCCAGGGGGGCCGAGGTGGCGATCTCGCGGGCGAGCACGCGGGCTGCCGGGCGAATCTCGTCCGCAGGCACGAGGCGGTCGAGCAGACCGATCTGGAAGGCACGCTCACCGCCGATGCGGGCGCCGGTGTACATGAGCTCGAGCGCCCGCTGCCGGCCGACGAGGGCCGGGAGCGTCAGGGTGAGGCCGAAGCCGTGATGGAAGCCGAGCTGGGCGAAGTTCGAGGTGAACCGGGATTCCGGTGCGCCAACGCGAAAGTCCGCCGAGCACGCCAGGCCGAGTCCGCCGCCGATCGCCCCGCCCTGAACGGCCGCCACGATCGGCTTCGACGTCTGGAATAGCCGCACAGCTTCCCCGTAAAGATCCTCGGAGCCCCCTCGCGGTCCGGTCTCCCCTTCCCGGAAATACGCCCCGGCGCAGAAGTGCTTGCCCTGCGAGCACAGGACGATGCAGCGCACCGAGTCCTCGCCGTCCAGCGTGATGAAGGCATCGGCGATCGCGGAAATGAGCGGCACGTCGAAGAAGTTGTTCGGCGGCCGCTGGAGCTCGACCTCGGCCACATAGTCGTCGCCGATACGGACTTCCAGGTCGCCGAAGCGCAACGCGGCCGGATTGTCGTCAAACATATGTCTGTCTCCCTGCTCGCTCCGAACCGTGGCCGCTGACGACCGGGCTGCCCGGTCACCGACCGAGATACGTCGCCGTACGACGCTCCTTGAAACTCGCGACCGCCTCGAGGCGGTCCGCACTGGCCCGTGCCGACCGGGTCAGCGCCGCGGTCTCCAATCTCAACACGTCCTCGAGGGCGAGATCGGCGCTGCGCTTGAGGACCTGCTTCGAGGCGCGCACGGCCACCGGTGGCTTGGCAGCAATGGTGTGGGCCAGTTCGAGCGCCGCGGCCACCGCCCCGTCATCGGCCACCAGGCGGTCGAGCAGTCCGAGTCGGTGTGCTTCATCCGCCGCGACATCGCGACTGGTGAAGATCAGGTCGGCGGCCCGCGCATAACCGACGATGCGCGGCAGCGTGTACGTCATCCCGGCGTCTGGGCTGAGCGCCCGTTCGACAAACGCGGTGCGGAAACGCGTCCGGCTGTCGCCGACCCGCAGGTCGCAACTGAGCGCCAGGCTCATGCCGGATCCGGCCGCGATGCCGTTCACGGCGGCAATCACCGGCTTGTGGAGGTGGTCGAGGGCGAGCGCGCGGTCGCCGGCGGACAGGTACTCGTCGAGCAGCACGTTCTGATGCGAGAGGTCCTCCGGACCCGCCGCCAGGCCGGCCACGTCGCCGCCAGAGCAGAAGCCGCGCCCCTCCCCGGTGAGGACGAGCACCCGGATGTCGTCGGCCGACGCGACGTGTTCGACTAGCCGGTGCAAGTCGGCCCGGAGTCGGGCGTCGATGGCATTCAGGACAGACGGTCGGTTCAGCGTCGCAAGCAAAGCATGCTCATGACGTTCGAGCACAATCGTGTCCAGCGACGGAAGTGAACGTTCCGGCTCGATCGGCACCGGTTTACGCTAGCCAAGATGCCGCCGATTGACAAACCGGACGACCACTTATTATTTTCGACAGGTCGAGGGCGAACAGCGCCGGTCGTGAGGGGTGCGATGACGTACAAGTCTCTTCAGGTCGAGTCCTTCGACGACGGCCGCATCGTTCGGATCAAGCTGGATCGACCGAAGGCCCGCAACGCGCAGAGCCGCGGGCTGTTGGTGGAACTGGATCAAGCTATGACCGAGGCTGAGCGCGACGACGAGGTCCGCGTCGTGATCCTCGGTGGCACCGGGCCGATGTTCTCCTCCGGCCACGACATGGGTTCGAAGGAAGCGCTCGAGGAGCGCAGCCCAGGGCCGAACCAGCACCCGAGCGCGCTCGTCAACGGCGGGACCCGCGACGGTTCCGAACGCCGGATGCTGCAGGAGTGGCATTACTTCTTCCAGAACACCCTGCGGTGGCGCAACCTTCGCAAGATTACGATCGCTCAGGTGCACGGCCCCGTCCTCGCGGCGGGCCTGATGCTCGCGTGGGCGTGCGACCTCATCGTGGCGGCGGACGACACGGTGTTCGCCGACGTGGTCGGGCATCGGCTCGGAATGTGCGGGGTCGAGTACTTCGGCCATCCGTGGGAGTTCGGGCCGCGCAAGGCAAAGGAGTTGCTGCTCACGGGCGACTCGATCGACGCCGACGAGGCGTACCGGCTCGGAATGCTCAGCAAGGTTTTTCCGGCCGACGAACTGGACGAGCGCACGCTGGCGTTCGCGCGACGGATTGCCCAGCGCCCGACCATCACCTCGCTGCTTGTCAAGGAGTCGGTGAACCAGTCCGTTGACAACATGGGCTTCTACAACGCCTTGCAGGCCTGCTTCACGCTGCACCAGCTGAACCATTCGCACTGGACGGTCGTCAACGGTGACGACTACGCCGCCGGGCGTCCCGAGCACGGAGTCGTCGACTGGCGCACGGCGCCGCCGATGGCGCCGGCGCAGAAGACGGTGCCGTAGTCGGCCCGGATCGCCGCGCGGACATCGCGGCCGGCATCGCCACGGCGTGCCGGCGGGTCACATCCTCTCTACTCACATCCTCTCTACGACGACGGCCATGCCCTGGCCGCCACCCACGCACAATGCGGCGAGACCGTAGCGCCCGTTGCACTCGTCGAGGTTGTCGAGCAGCATCGTCAGCAGCCGCAGGCCGGTCATGCCGAACGGGTGGCCGAGGGCGATGGCGCCGCCGGCCGGGTTGAGCTGGTCAGTGAGGTTGATCTTCAGCTCATTGCACACTGCGAGCACTTGCGAAGCGAACGCCTCGTTGAACTCGACCACATCGATGTCCTGGATACGAAGCCCTGTGCGGTGCAGCACCTCTCGGATGGCGGTGATCGGCCCGACGCCCATGATGTCGGGAGACAGGCCGGTGACCGCGGTGCCGAGAACGCGGGCCCGTGGGGCCAGTCCGTAGGTCCGGGCGACCCGGCCCGACACGATGACGGCCGCCGCGGCGCCGTCGTTGAGCGGACAGGAGTTGCCGGCGGTCACCCGCCCGTCCGCACTGAAGGCGGGCTGCAGCCCGGCCAGACGCTCCAACGTGGTGTCGGGTCGCGGGCAGTCGTCGGTGTCGACCACCTGGCCGTCTGGCCGGGTGACGCTGACGATGCTGCGAGCCAGAAGGCCGGAATCCTGCGCGGCGACGGCGAGCCGATGACTCTGCAGGGCAAAGCGGTCCATCTCGTCGCGGCCGATCCCGAAGCGCTCGGCGACGTTCTCGGCCGTCGTCCCCATGGGGACGTACACGTCCGGAAGCTCGCCGGTTCCGAACGCCGGGTGCCGGTCCTCGTCGGCGGGACGACCCACCTGGCTGAAAGACTCGACGCCGGACACCAGGTAGCCGTCGGCCTCGCCAGACCAGATCGCGTGGGTGGCGACCCGCACCGCCTGCAGGCTCGATGCGCAGTAGCGCGTGATGGTCGAGCCAGGAAGTTCGACGGGAAGGCCGGCCAGGAGCGAGGCCCGCCGGGCGAGATTCGCGCCCTGTCGGCCGGAGGGATAGGCGCAGCCGAGCGCGTGATCGGTAAGCCGCTCCGGGTCGACGCGCGCTCGGTCGACCGCGGCGGAGATGGCGCGCGCGACGAGGTCTTCCGGGCGCACGTCGATCAGCGAGCCCTTGACGGCGCGGCCGATTGGTGTCCGGACCGAACTGACGATCATCGCCTCGTTCATGCGCTGTGACCCTTCTGGAATCGGAGCGGCGGATCGGCGGGCGGGCGCCTCACATGTGCCGCCCGCCGCTGATCTGGATGACAGCGCCGGTGAGGTAGGCGGCTCGCTCCGAGAGGAGGAAGAGGACGGTGTCGGCGACCTCGGACGGTGTGCCGACGCGCTCCAGCGGGATGTCCTGCAGCTTGGCCTGGAGCACCTCCGGCTTCAAGGCTTCGATCATGGCGGTTCCGATGAGTCCCGGCTGCACCGCATTCACCCGGACGTCGTAGCGGCCCAGTTCCTTTGCCGCGGCCTTGGTGAGGCCGATGAGGCCGGCCTTCGCGGCCGCATAGTTCGTCTGGCCTGGATTGCCGACCTTGGCGGCAATCGAGGAGATGTTGACGATCGCGCCCCGCCGTTGCTCACACATGATTTCGGCGGCGGCGCGGGTGCCCAGCCATCCGCCCACGAGGTGGACGTCGATGACGGCGCGAAAGTCATCCAGGGACATGTTCCGCATGGTTTTGTCCCGGGTGAATCCGGCGTTGTTCACCCAGAAGTCCAGGCCGCCATTGTCGGTCGCGGCGGTCGTGACCGCCGCGATGTCGGATTCGCTCGTCACGTCGCAGCGCACGCCGATCGCGCGGCCGGGACCACGCGACGACAACTCGGCTGCGGCCCGTTCGGCGGCGGCGCCCTGGAGGTCGGCGAGGACGACGGTCGCGCCCGCGTCCACCAAGGCCGAAGCGATCGCCAGCCCTATTCCGCCAGCCGAGCCGGTCACGACCGCGGTCCGATCCGAGAAGTCATCCACGGCGGGAGCATACGACAGCTAACTTGCTGACTGGTAACCTACTCTGGTCACTTGGGCGAGAGAGGAATTCCGGTGGTAGGTGCTGATGCGCCTGAACCCGACGAGGCTGAACCCGACGACGTCCGCCACCAGGCAGCGCGCTGGCTCGCCGAGAACTGGGATCCCGGGCTGAGCCTGGCCGAGTGGCGGAGGCGGCTCGCGGACTCCGGCTGGGGCTGCCCGACCTGGCCCCGCGCGTGGTACGGACGCGGTGCCACGCCGGAGGCGGCAGCCGCCATCGCACAGGAGTTCATGGCCGCCGGCGCCGTCGGGGTGGCGGCGACCACGGCCGTCACCCTCGCAGCGCCGACGCTGCTCGCGCATGGCTCCGACTACCTGCGGTCCCTGTTCCTGCGGCCTGCCCTCGTCGGCTCCCACCGGTGGACGCAGCTGTTCAGCGAGCCGGGCAGCGGGTCGGACCTCGCCAGCGTGTCGACGCGCGCGGTCCTCGACCGCGGCACCTGGGTGATCGACGGCCGGAAGGTCTGGAGCAGCGGCGCCGACGTCGCGACCCACGGCATGCTGATCGCGCGGACGGACTGGGACGTCCCCAAGCACCGCGGCATTACCTACTTCATCGTCGACCTGGATCAGCCGGGGGTCGAAGTCCGGCCGATCAAGCAGATGAACGAGCACGCCACCTTTAGCGCGGTCACCCTCAGCGGCGTGCGGGTCCCGGCGAGCCACGTCGTCGGCGAGGTCGGCGGTGGCTGGACGGTCGCAGCCACCACGCTCACCAGCGAACGCAGCAGCCCGGCCAACCTCGGCGCGCCCGTCGCACGGCTGAGCGGCCGGTGCCACCGCGAGGCGGCCGAGGAAGCTGAGCGCGCGGCTCGGCCGTACCGGTGGTATCCGCAGCGGTACGGGCGGCCCGATCTCGTGCGGCAGTCGCATTCCGCCGATCCGCACGTCCGGCAGCAGATCGCCCGCGTGATCTCCCAGGAACGGATCGCGGAGTGGTACGGCGCGCGACGTCACGCTGCCCAGCGGATGGGAGCCGGCAGCGGGGCGGAGAGCTCGCTCGCCAAGCTCATGGCCAGCGAGCTGGCGCGGGCGTGCGCGGTGGCGCACGCGCAGCTCGCGGGTGCGCGGGCGATGCTCGGCGCGGCTGGTGCCGGGGACAATGTCGTGGCCGAGATCTTGTTGTCGGTGCCCGCCGTGTCGTTGGCCGGCGGGACGGATGAGATCCAGAAGAACATCATCGCCGAGAAGGTGCTCGGTCTGCCCCGCGACCCGTCGTCCGACGCCCGGCTCCCGTTCCGCGACGTGCGACGTGACCCGGTTGCGGAGGACCGGTGAGTTCAGCCTTGTACGCGCTGGACGCGGATCAGGTCGAACTCGGCGCCACCGTACGGGCCCTTCTGGAGGAGATCGACCCTGGGGGAGGCGGCGCGGCGCAGCCGCGCGGCGATCGGCGCCTGTGGAAGGATCTGGCCGCGCGGCTCGGACCGGCGCGCATCGTCGGGCCGCCCGAAGCAGGCGGCGCGACCCCGCGGTCCGTCGAGTTGTCGGTGGTTTCCTTCGAACTCGGCCGCAGCCTGGCCTGCGTGCCGTTCCTCTCGACGGTCGGCCTCGCAGCGAGTCTGCTGGCACGCGTCCCTGACCACCCGGTCAGCATGCGGCTGCTGCCCCGCATCGCCGAGGGTGTCGCGGTCGCGACAGTGGCGCTTGCCGATCAAGCGGGCAGCTGGGACGCCGAGCATTGCAGCGTGCGCGCCGTCCCGGACGGCGGGCAGTGGCGCCTCACGGGCGAGAAACACTTCGTGCTCGACGGCCAGCGCGCAGAGGCCATCCTGGTCGTCGCCGACACACCGGACGGCGCCGCCGTCTTCGCGGTGCGGAACGCGTCGGGTCCCGACGCCGACCGCCCCGTCGTGACGCCCCTCGAGGTGCTCGACCAGACCCGTCCCCAAGCCGCGGTGCGCTTCCTCGCAACTCCTGCCGCGATGCTGGCCGAACCGGGATCGGGTCGCGCCCACCTGGACGCCGTGCGCGACCTCGCGGTGAGCTATCTCGCCGCCGAGCAAGCCGGGGGAGCGGAGCGGCTGCTGGAGTTGGTCATCGACCATGTCCAGACGCGCGTCCAGTTCGGTCGACCCATTGGAAGCTTCCAGGCGGTCAAGCACGCCTGCGCCGACATGCTGCTCCTGGTCGAGTCGGCGAAAGCGGCCGCATGGGGCGCGAGCGCTGCCGCCGCTGCGGGATCAGCCGAATTCCCGGCGCTGGCCAGCCTGGCGAAGGCATACTGCTCGGACGCCTTCGTCACCGTGGCGACCGAGGCCATCCAGCTGTTCGGCGGGCTCGGCTTCACCTGGGATCACCCGGCCCACCGGTACTTCCGGAGGGCGGTCACCGACAACCAGTTGTTCGGTGATCCCTACCTGCACCGGGAGTTGCTGGCCCAGCGAGCGGGCGTCTGATGAACTCGGGCGGTCACCGGGACTGCGGCGGCGAGATCAAGGTGCCGCCGAACAACTGTCGGCAGCCTTCGACGGCCTGCGCCGTACGGCGGGCGCTGACGTCGATGGACAAGAGCGTCACTCCCAGGGCGACGGCGGATAGGGCACCCTGGACCAACGGACGCTGCGCCTCGTTGACAGCGCCGGTCTCCACGCCGAAGTCGACGATCTCGCGAATCAGCTTGCCCAGCCGGTTGTCGCCGCGGATCTCTGCGAGCTCGGGGGTGCGACGCGCGTCTTCCCGGATCGTCAACATGAACAGCGCGGTCTCTTCGTCCCGGCGGAGGTCGTCGTAGGACTCGTTCATCAGCACGCCGACCTTGTTCTGGAACGTGGTCTCGGCCCGGACCGCCTCGTACAGCCGCGAATAGGCTTTGTCCGTCGTGTCGATCCAGACCGCGATCGCAAGATCCTTCTTACGGCCGAAGTAGTGGTGGATGGCCGCAGAGGACACCCCCACCTCGTCCGAGATCATCCGGGTGGTCGTTCCGGCGTAGCCGATCTCGGCAAAGAAGCGACGCGCGACCTGCAGGATCTCGTGACGAGTGTCTGCCCCGTCGACGTCCGGCGGACGTCCGATGACCCCAGTGCGGGTCCGGGCACCGGAGCGAGGCGTCGGACGAGGGATCTTGGTGCTCACCGGCGTGACTGCGTCCCTTCCATGCGCGACCGGAGGGTCGCGGCGGACCGAGCCTAGCATCGGGACCTGCTTCACGCGGTAGCATCGGAAGGTCTGCAGGTCCTGTCCCGTTCGCGTCCGATCGGGCTCGTGGCAGCTGCGACGCGCTGGTTGTTGAAACTTACCGGCCCGCCAGTTACCGTCTGAGCCCGTGCGACCTTTGCGAGATGGGCGAGGAATGATCAACTTCGAATGCGCACCGTGACTGGGATGCTCTGGGAAATCGACAGCTTTGCCGTGCTCATCGACGCACGGGCCGAGTTGACGCCGGATGCGACGATGCTCGTCGACGACTGCGGTGACACGGTCACTTTTGCGGGTTACCGCAGTCAGGCGCGGGCGCGCGCCCGCGAGCTCGCCGACCTGGGCATCGGCTCCGTCTCGACCGTGTGCTGGCAGCTGCCCAACACCGTCGACGCCATGGTGCGGTTCGGGGCCCTGGCCCTTCTCGGCGCGCAGCAGGCGCCGATGCCGATCGCCTACCGACGTCGCGAGATCGGTGAGCTGTTACGCCTCGCCCGCCCGGACCTCGTGGTGAGTGCCGGACTCCAGGGCGGTCGCGACCACGACGTGATCGTGGCCGAGGCGATTGCCGATGTCGACAAGGCCATCGCCCAGCACCGGGCGGGGCCGTTGGCGACAGAGGACGTTCCTGACCTGGCGTGGGCTGGAACCGCCGAGAGCGTCTCGACCGCCGTCCGCTTTCTCTACGCCACGTCAGGCTCGACCGGGACTCCGAAACTCGCCATGCATACCGATGCGTCGATCCTGGCGTGGGTCCGTGCGCAATCCAGTGCGCAGCGCATCGGTGCCCGTGATGTGGTCGCCTACTCGGTGTCGCTCGCGCACATCGCTGGTGCGTATATGGTCGGCCAAGCCCTGGCATGCGGCAACACGGCACTCCTGCTCAATGGGTTCGATCCGGAGCGGACTACGGCCGAGATGGACCGGCACGGCGCGACCGTGGTCGTCGGCGTGCCGACGGTGTTCTCGGCTCTGGTCCAGTCGTGGCGAGAATCCGGCAGAGGCGCTGGTCTGGCGCGACTGCGGTTCTGCGCGAGCGGCGCGGCACCCAAACCGCCAGACCTGCACTCGGACGTTCGGGCGGCGATGGGCGGTCGGGGCCTCGTGACGTCCTATGGCATGTCCGAGGCCGGCGCCATCGCGGTGGCAACCCCGGATGACACCGATGAGCAACTCGAGAACACGGTCGGCCGGCCCGTCGGCGGGATGTCCCTGCGCATCGTCGGCGCGGACGGCACCGCTCTGGGCGCAGGCGAGGTCGGAGAAATCCGCGTGCAGGGCCCGGGCGTCTTCGTGGGCTATTCGGATCCCGCGCTGAACGGCGACGTGCTGGACGACGACGGGTACTTCCGCACCGGGGATCTCGGAGTGCTCCGGTCGGACGGGCACCTGGCGATCGTCGGCCGGCTCAAGGACGTGATCATTCGCAAGGGTGAGAACATCGTGCCTCAGGAGATCGAGAAGGTCCTGTTCCGGATGCCGGAAGTGCGCGACGCGGTCGTCGTAGGCGTGGCTGACGCGCGTGTGGGCGAGCGGGTGTGCGCCGTCGTGTCGCTCGGGCCGGGCCTGAAGCTGACGCTCGAGCAGGTGGCTGCGGCCTGCCTCGCCGACGGCCTGATGATGCAGAAGCTCCCGGAAACGCTGTATGTGATCGACGAGATCCCGCGGACCCCGACCGGCAAGGCGGACAAGGTTCGGCTGCGGGCCGACCTGGCCGCCGGCTCGTCTCGATCGCTCCCGGTTTGACGCCCGGACCGAACTCGTGCGACACGACAATCGATGAACGACAGTGAAGGAGTGGTCAGGGTGAGTGTCACGGACGGTGAGGAAGGCTTCACATCGACCCTCAGTCTCGCGGGCAGGGTGGCCCTGGTCACCGGCGCCGGTGGCGCTGGTGTCGGCGGTCTCGGAGTCGTCTTCGCGACCGCGCTTGCTGCGGCCGGGGCCTCCGTGGTGGTCAGCGACATCGACGGCGATGCCGCGCAGGCCGTAGCCGGCGCCCTGAGCGCCAAGGGAGGCAAGGCGATCGGCTGCCAGGTCGACGTCACGAAGGACGCCGATGTTCACGCACTGGTCGACCTGGCGCAGAGCACGTATGGCGGCGTCGACATTCTCGTGAACAACGCCGGGCTCGCGCGTGGACGCTGGTCGCTGGGCATTGACCTGAGCACGGAGGAGTGGCAGCAGATCTTCTCGGTCAATGTCGTCGGGGCGGTCGTCTGCGCGCGGGCCTGCCGTCCGGCGATGGTGGCGAGGGGGCGTGGCGTGATCGTCAACATCACTTCGATGGGCGCCTACCGCGAATCGGGAGCCTACTCCGTGTCGAAGGCGGCGCTGGCCAGTCTGAACAACCTGCTCGCCGCGGAACTGGGTCCCGACAACATCAGGGTGAACGCCATTGCGCCCGGCATGATGACGGCCAAGCTCGCGCCCGAGCAGGTGGCGCGCGTCGTTTCCGAGCAGAAGCTGCAGCGCCAAGGCAGCCCGCGCGACCTCGTCGGCGCGCTCCTCTACCTGTGCTCTGACAGCTCCAGCTTCGTCACCGGCACCACCATCAGGGTCGACGGTGGCATGATCCGCGGCCACATCTGAGCCGCACGTGCTCTCAAAATGGGGGCACGGGCCGTCGCGTGGTCGGCCGAGACGCTCGAATCGAGTTGCTTCATCCAAATATTAACTGGTCGAGTGACCACTTAAGATGATAGTCTGGTCGCCCGGACGGGCGTTGAGCAGTTGGGAGGCAGGTACGTGACGGTGGCACAGGCACAAAGGGATCTCGATTACCTTATGATCGACGCGGACACGCATTACTACGAACCTGCGGACTGCTTCACGCGGTTCATGGATCCGAAGTTGCGCGAGTCGGCGATCACCATTGAGATCAACGAGCGTGGCTTCGAGACGATTACCTGGAATGGAAAGCAGCTCGAGATCGTCGAGCCCGGATTCTTCCACAAGGTGCTGCGCCCGGGATCGCTCAAGGAGATGATGCAGGCGGTCAAGAAGGGCCTCACTTTCGCCGAGGCCGGCGTTCAGGCCGATCTCGTCCCAGAGTGGACGTCACGACCCGAGCGGCTCAAGGTGATCAGGAAGCAAGGTCTGGAAGCCACTTTCCTTTTCCCGACCTTGGGCGTGCTCTGGGAGCACCATCTGCGCAGCGATCCGCAGGCGCTGTACGCCAACCTGCACGGCTTCAACCAATGGCTCTACGAGGACTGGTCTTACGCCTTGGACGGGCTGTACGGCGCGCCGCTGCTTTCGCTGCGCGATCCGGAACTCGCCGTGCAGGAGCTGGAATGGGTGCTCGAGCGCGGTGCACGGATCGCGTGCATGAAGCCGGGGCATGCCTACGGCCGCTCGCCGGCGCACCCGATCTTCGACCCGTTCTGGGCCCGCGTGGAGGAGGCCGGCCTCGTCATCGGCTACCACATAGGCGAATCGGGCTACAACGAGCAGTATTCGGTCGACTTCAGCGAGCTGCCCGACCCCCCGCCGAATGGCAAGTCCGCGCTGCAGTGGTCCAACTTCTACGGCGACCGGCCGATCATGGACACGTTCGCCTCGCTCGTGATGCACAACTTGTTCGGGCGTTTCCCGGGCCTTCGCATGATCAGCGTGGAGAACGGGTCCATGTGGGTGCCCTACCTTCTGGCCGTCATGGACAAGATGAAGGGTATGGGCCGCAACGGCCGATGGGTCGGTGGCCGGGTGGACGGACGCCCCAGCGACATCTTCAAGCGGCACATCTACGTCTCCCCGTATCCGGAGGAGGACGTACAGGCTCTGGTGGACGCGATCGGCGCAGACCGCGTGCTGATGGGGTCGGACTTCCCGCATCCGGAAGGTGTGGCCGAGCCGGCCGAACTCGCCGACCGGACCAAGCCGCTCGGTGAGTTCGTGCAGCGGCGGTTCTTACGCGACAACGCCTACGAACTGCTGCACCCGGGGGCCTGAGCGCCTCGCCGCTCCGCCTGGTAGCCCGGCCGTCGACAGGGGTCGAGGGACGGCGAGGAAAGGCATGACGACATGGACCTGCTACTCAGCGATGCGCAACGGACGCTTCTCGATACTTCGATGCGATTCATCAAGCGCGAGTGGCCGATCGCCCGCGTCCGCGACGCGGCGCTCGGAACCGGAGACGACGGCCGGTCCCGTACCGCAGCCGAGCTGGGGTGGTTCACCCTGCTCGTACCGGAGGAATTCGGGGGTGGGTCGCTGTCCGACGACCCGCTCGTGGACTGCATACTCGTGGCACGCGCCCGCGGGGCCGACCTGTGTCCGGACAACTTCGTCGGCACCAACGTGGTCGCGGCGGCCCTGGCGGCGGCCGGATCGACGGACCAGGTCGAGGTGTTGCTGTCCCAGCTGATATCTGGCGCGGTGACGGCGGCGTGGGTCGCTGGCGGTACCGGCTCCGGAACAGGTCCGACCGCAGGTGTCTCCTCGCAGCACATTAGAGGCGGTCCCGGGTACATCCTGCGTGGCAAGAAGGCTGCAGTGGCCGACGTCGTGACATGCGACTGGATCTTGGTGTCGGCCTTGACCGGTGGGGGTGGGGCGAGCCAGTTCCTTGTGCCGGCCGATGCCCCCGGCGTCCGCATCGTCGAACTCGACGGACTCGACATCACCCGTCGCTTCGCCGACGTCTTGTTCGATGACGTGACCGTCCCGGAGGCGGCTCTGCTCGGCACCTGGGGCGAGGCCGCCGAACTGATCGACCAGCAATTGCAGCTGGCGGCGGTCCTGACCATGGGCGAGATGGTGGGCGCGATGACTGCGGACTTCGCGCTCGCGCTGGACTACGCCAAGACACGGACTGCCTTCGGTCGCCCGATCGGGTCGTTTCAAGCGGTGAAGCATCTGCTCGCCGACACCAGTCTCCTGGTGGAGACGAGTGACGCAATGGTGTTCGCCGCGGGGCGGGCGCTGGGACGCCGAGAAAGCCGGGCGGCCGAGGCCGTGTCCATGGCCAAGGCGTACGTCAGTGACGCCGGCATAGAGGTGGTACACAACTGCTTCCAAGTGTTCGGCGGCGTCGGCTTCACCTGGGAGCACGACCAGCATCTTTATCTACGGCGGGTCACGACTGATGCCCTGCGCTACGGCGATGCCTCTTGGCACCGCGAGCGGCTTTGCCAGCTCGTCGGCGTATGACGGTGAGGACGGTGACGGTGAGGACATCTGAGACGGCCTCCGCGGCGGGCACGGCGACCGCGGAGCTTGAGCGGTTTCGACGCGACGCGCGCAGCTGGCTCGCGGCCAACCTGCAACTCGACGTCCCCGGCGGACGAGGCGCGCGCCGGTTCCGCCACCTCACGCCGGAAGACGTTACAGCTGAGCGCGCATTGCAGCGCCGCCTGTTCGACGCCGGCTACGCGGGCATCGCCACGCCCACGGAGTACGGGGGCCAGGGGCTCAGCCAGGCCCATCAACGGGCCTTCGACCAGGAAGCGGCTGCCTATCGACTCCCGGACTTCGGTGTCGTCAGCGGCACGACCGAGCTTTGCCTGCGCACGATGTTGGCGCACGGCGGGCCAGACCTGTTGGTCGGGCACGTGCCGAGAATCCTGGCAGGGGACGAGGTCTGGGCGCAGTTCTTCTCCGAGACCGAGGCCGGTTCCGATCTCGCCGGCGTTCGCACCCGGGCCGAGTGGCGCGACGGCCGCTGGGTGATCAACGGTGGCAAGGTGTGGTCCAGCGGCGCGTATTTCTGCGACTACGGCATGGCGCTCACCCGAACCAATTGGACGGTGCCCAAGCATCGCGGGCTCACCTGGTTCGCCATTCCGCTGACGGCGCCCGGCGTGTCGGTGCTACCCATCAATCAGATCAACGGGGACACCGAATTCTGCCAGGAGTTCTTCGACGACGTGACCATCGAGGACTCCGAGCGGATCGGCGCGGTTGACGACGGCTGGACGGTCGCGCAGACGGTACTGGTACTCGAACGTGGCTTCGCGGAGGAAGGCGCGACCAGCTCGGCCAACCTGGCCGGCGAGGTCTCCGACTTGATCCGCCTCGCCAGGAAGAGTGGCAACTCCGATGACCCGGTCGTGCGCCAGCAGGTCGCCGCGGCCATGATCTCCGACTTCGCGGTGGCGACCGTCGAGGAGCGCGTCCAGGAACACATGGCGGTGAATGGGTCCGCGGATGCCGGGGTCGCCGCCTACGCCGCGTTGGCCGCAGGGGTGGCCGCACCCGAGCGCGCCAAGATTGCGATCCGGATCGCTGGGCTTCATGCCCTGATGTGGTCGACGGACGACCCCGGCGGAGCCGTGATCGCGGAGGAATACTTGAACAGTAGGCGGAAGGCGATCGCTGGAGGCACCAATGAAATCCAACGCAACGCCATCGGCGAACGTGTGCTGGGTCTGCCTCGTGAGCCATCGTTCGACAGCCGCAAGCCGTTCGGTGAGGTGATTCGCGATGCGAAGAACTGGAACGGGCGGGTGAGCTGATGTCGGACGCCCCCGGGACCGGTCATGACCGATTCGGTTCGCGACCGGAATCCGTCGTTGATAGCTTACTGGCCGCATAGTAAGGCTGCGCTGGCCATTTCAGGTCATGTGGCCGGCGCCGAGGTGCGCGAAACCCATATCGATGAGGAGTAGTACATGAGTTCAAGGCGGGGTGTGCTGCTCCATGGGGAGTGGTGGGACGTGTCGACGGTGGACGAGGACACGCGACGCGAGATGCGCCGGAGCATTGAGGCGTTGGAGGAGATCGACGTTGTGCGGTCGTCGTCGACGGGCGCGGACGTCCATGACGCCAATGCGCTGATTGTGCTGATCGTCCTCGATGACTTCCAGTCGCTCACGCACTATCGCAGCCAGCCCGCGTACCGCGCGATGGCCGAGTACATCTCGCCGCTGGGCCTGTACCCCGACAAGATGATGCAATTCAACATCGAGATGCCGGCGGACGCCCCGGCCGTCGCACCGCACCCGACCCTGCTGATGCACGGGTGCCAGGTCGATGCGGCGAAGGTCGGCGACGATGTCCGGGCCGAGCTGATCACGTTGATGATGCAGCTCGGACGCGGCGACGAGGTGCGCACGGCGACCGCGGGTCACGACTTGGTGGCAACCGACGCGATCTCGCAGGTCGTGTTCCTCGACAGTGGCGAGCAACTGAAGCAGCACGTGGCCAAACCGGCGCAGTCCGAGCTGGACGCGCTCGTCGCACGTGAGCACCTGCCGCGCACGCAGTTCTCTCTCGAACTGCCCCGGGCACCGTGGTGACCGATGTCGGCTGGTGATCTCGTGAAGGAGCTCGAAAGTTTTCGATGGTTCGAGAGGAGGAGCACGTGAGCAATCAAACGGCGAGCGGCGTTGCAGCCGTCCGGACGCCAGTCGACGGGTGCTTGATCTGCGAGGAGTCGCAGGGCCCGGACAGCAAAATTATCTTCGCCACCGAGCATCTGGTGGGCTACGCGTCGCGCGTTTATCCCTGGGGCGTCATTGTGGCGACTCAGCGCCACGACTGCGACGGCCCCTGGGCGCTGAACGACGCCGAGGCGGTCGAATTGGGCCGGCTGGTCCCGCGCCTTTCGGGAGCCATCCGCCGCACCGGCAGCCCGGCGACGTACATCGTTGCCTTCAACGAGGAGCTCCCACTGGCACACTTCCACATCGGGTTTCTGTCGCGCTACCTCCCGCTGTCCGAGGCCGAGCACGTCGCCATGCACGACCGCGTGGAGCAGGAAGCCGTCGATCCGGTCCAGGTCGCGGCCGACGTCGCGGCCGAGCTGCGCGCCCAGTTCTGAGCAGTGTCGAACCGCAAATGACAATGAGAGGCACGAGATGAGCAACGAAGACCACCGCAAGCAGGAGCTACAGACCATCGCCCGCTACGAGGCCACGAACGGCGCACACGCCGGCGATGGGTGGCTCGAGGGCTTGCCCCTCGTCATCCTCACGACTGTGGGTCGCAAGAGCGGCGAACCGCGAAAGGTCGTGCTCGTCCGATGCGTGCACGACGGGGTTTATGCGGTCGTGGGGTCGGGGCCTGACCCGATCGGGGGCACCCCGAAGCATTCGCAGTGGTACCTGAACATTGTGAACGACCCCAATGTGACACTTCGCGATCAGGACACGATCTACGACGCCGTCGCGCGCACCGCCAGCCCGGAAGAGAAGGCGGAGTGGTGGCCGCGGGTGTGCGCGGTGTGGCCGGACTATGAGAGCTACCAGGCGAACACCACCAAGAACATCCCCGTCGTGCTCATCGAGCCCAAGTTGCCGGGGCGTCCTGCCGAGCCGGCGAATGAGCCCGCGACGCCGTGAATCTACGCCGAGCGGCGCGATACCGCCGGATGATCGCTCGACCCTGAGAGAGGAGTCCGCTTGTGAAAGCCATGACCTGCCCTTGCGGCCAAGAGCTACGTGGTGAGACCGAGCAGGACTACGTCGACGCTGTGACCGACCACGTAGCCGCCGCTCATCCGGAACTGGTCGGCAAGTACTCGCGCGAGGAGATGCTCTCGCGCGCGCACGACGAGTAGGCAACGCTGGGGTGGCTTCGTGTGCGACGAATCCACCCGGACCTCTGGGCGGGGTTAGCACCGGTGCCCATCCTGCCCGTCGTCCGACCGCTATCGGGGTCGGCTGCGTCGAGTCAGGAGGCGTCGGGAACTGGCCCGTCGAGGACGACCAGCTTCGATTCCAGGTACATCTGCAGGCCCTCGATCCGACCCTCCCTGCCGATGCCAGACTGCTTGAACCCACCGAACAGGATGCCGTTGTCGCCGCGGCAGGCGTTGTGGCCGACGGTGCCGCTGCGAAGGCGTCGCGACACGGCCAGTGCGCGGTCCACGTCGTTAGTGAACACCGACGCGTTGAGTCCGAAAATCGTGTCATTGGCTATCGCGACCGCGTCGTTCTCGTCGGCAGCGGGAATAACGCTGAGCACCGGTCCGAAGATCTCCTCCTGGGCGATCGTCGACGCGTTGTTCACGTGGGCGAATACCGTTGGTTCGATGAACCACCCGCGGTCGAGGCCGGCCGGGCGGCCGCCGCCCGCTACGAGCTGGGCGCCGTCGGCGACACCCTGCGCGATGTAACCCTCGACACGATCACGCTGGCGCCGCATGGCCAGTGGGCCCATGTTGGATTGCGGGTCGAACGGGTCGCCCACCTGCACTGAGCCGAACGCCGCGGCAAGGGCCTCGACGAACTCGTCGTGACGCTGCCGCGAGACCACGATGCGGGTGAGCGAGGTGCAGAACTGACCGGTCATCAGGGTCTCTGCGCCGGCGATGACGGCCGCCGCGCGAGCCAGGTCGAAGTCGTCGAGGATCACGGCCGCGGACTTGCCGCCGAGTTCGAGGCTGACGCGCGCGATGCGCTCCCCGCACAGCGAGGCGATGCGCCGCCCGGCTGCCGTGGAACCGGTGAAGGAGATTTTGTCGACGCGCGGGTCGCGTACCAACAGCTCCGATACTTCCCGGTCGGCCGTGACGAGGTTGAACACGCCCGGAGGGAGCCCGATCTGCTCGGCGACCTCGGCGATGAGGTAGCCCTCGCCAGGCGCCTCGGGCGACTGCTTGACCACGACGGTGCACCCGGCGAGCAGGGCCGGAGCGACCTTCGCCGGGATCTGTCCGAGCGGCGCGTTCCACGGCACGATGGCGCCGACGACGCCGACCGGTTCGCGCACGATCAGCCCGTGGTCACCGCCCATCATTGGGGTGACTCGCTCCTGGAACGGGAACGTGTCGGCCAGGTCGGCGTAGAGGTTGAACGAGAAGCCGCTTCCTTGCGCCATCATCGAGGCGATCGAGAAGAGGATGCCCGACTCGCGGGGGAGGATCTGCGCGGCGTCGGTCGCCCGTGCCTGGAGGCCTTCGGCGAAGGCCCGGAGGTAGCTCGCCCGTTCGGCGTGGCTCAGGCGGGGCCACGGGCCCTCGTCGAAGGCGCGCCGGGCCGCCTCGACGGCACGAGACATGTCGGCCGCCGACGCGGCCGCCGCGCGGAAGTACACCTGCTCCGTGGCGGGGTCGACGACGTCGAACGCCGAGTCGCTCGAGGGCGCGACCCACGCGCCGTCGATGAAGAAGCGATCCGGGTGGGCCACGGGTACGACCGGGGCGTCCTGCTGGCGGGTCATGGATTCCTCCTGATGCTCGAGCGGGCGGTATTTTCTCGACCGGTCATACGCCCGGGTCGAGCGCCATGTTTGCACTGCCTCCGCCGGCCAGCGCGACAGTTGTCTGGCCAGCGTCGACGACCATCGTGTGCCCGGTGATGTAGCGGCCGGACTCGGACACCAGGTGAAGCACACTTCGGCTGACGTCGAGGGGCTCCACCATCGGGATCGGCAGCGCGTTGGCATAGGAACGAGAGATCTCCGGCTGCTCGGCAGCCCAGGCGCCGAAATATTCGTTGACCACCATCGGCGTGTTCACGCCCGTGGGGTGGATCGAGTTGACGCGGATGTTGTGCTTGGCCAGGGTGCCGGCGTACGAGCGCATCAGACCGACTACGGCGAACTTTGCTGCCGTGTAGCCGTCATAGCCGCCGTCGAAGCTGGTGTTGACGATGCGGATGCCGGCCGCCGAACTCGTCAGCACGATGGCGCCGCCGTTTCCCGCATCGATCATGAGGGGCACCGTGCTCTGCAGTGTGTTCCACATGCCTGTGAGCAGGATGTCGATCGAGTCGTGCCAGGCTTGCCGCGACCTCGTGTACGGCCGCATCTGATAGTTCAGGATGCCGGCATTGGCAAGCACTATGTCGAGCCGGCCGAACTCCGCGTAACCGTTCTGGGCGGCCCGGCTCAGAGCCTCGTGGTCGCGCACGTCGACCACCGACGCCCGCATCTTATGGCCCGTCGCCTCCACCAGCGCGACGGTCTCGGCGAGGTCCTGCTCGGACGCCAACGCATACCCGACCGTGTCGACCGGGGCGCAAATGTCGACGCCGACGATATCTGCCCCGTGCTCGGCGAGCAATATCGCGTGGGAACGCCCTTGACCGCGGGCCACCCCAGTGATGAAGGCTACCTGCCCGGACAGATCGTTCATGGGTCCTCTCCCGCGACCGGGGTCTCGTACACGCCGCCTCGATATAACTGGCTGAGTAGTCAGCGTAACGGATCGGAGGAGATTTTGGCGGAACAGGTCCGACCCGGAGAGCCGACCCTTGATTCTGGACGTGCGGCCAGTTAATATTTATTTTGAGAACCGAAGCTCTTTTGATCGGCACGAGTGCGCAGTACCGTGAGGGACGGCCATTTGGCGTGTATCCCGCGGTTGTCGGAGTTGCGGAGGACGATAGTGACGGATGCTATGGCTATTGATGCTGTCCAACTGGCCCGATCGCTGGCGCCGCTGATCGATAGCGAGTCGGTGGCGGCCGCGCAAGAGACCACACTGACGGCGCCGGTCGTGGATGCGATCAAGGCGTCCGGGCTGTACCACCTGATGCTGCCGGTCGAGATGAACGGCTGGGGCGCCGAGATGTGGACGGCGGTCGAGGTGATCGAGGAGCTCAGCCGCCCCGACCCCTCGACCGGGTGGGCATTCATGGCCAATGTCATGGGCAGCGCCATGATCGCCCCGCGGCTAGGCGAGTCCGCGGCGAAGGAGATCTTCGGCCAGCCGGAGCCGGGCATTCTTGCCGGCATGGTCGCGCCAACGGGCAAGGCCCGGCCGGTCGACGGCGGATACATCATCAACGGCACCTTCAGCTTCGCCAGCGGTTCCGGCTACGCAAACTGGGTCACGGGCGGTGCGGTCGTCGAGACCGACTCCGGCAGAGAGATCCTCGCTTACGTCGTGCCCCGGGACAGCACAGAATGCCTCGGCAACTGGAATGTCCAGGGTCTGATGGCCACAGGTAGCTACGACTACGCGGTGCACGATCTGTTCGTGCCGCAGGAATTCACCTTCAACAACAACGAAGCTTCGCGCGAGGAGGGTTTTCGGGACCCGCAGACGCGCGTGGGCCAGCGAGCGCTCTACCTCGATCGCTTCGCCCAGGCGACGAGCGGGCACCTCGGCGTGGCGCTCGGAACCGCGAAGCGGGCGCTCGAGGAGATCACGCTCATCGCCGACAATGGCAAACAGCGTCGCAACGCGCCGCCGATCCGTGAGCAGCAACTCTTCCAGCACGGCTACGTTACTGCTGACGCCAAATTACGCGCCGCTCGGGCCTACGCCAAGGAGGCCATCCTGGCCGCGACCGAGGGGTTGTCCGACCGCGCGGAGAACACCGAACTCGAGACCCACCAAGTGCTGCAGTCGTGCTGCTACGCCGTGCAGTGTGCGGTGGAGGTCGTCGAATTCGCCTACTACTGGTCAGGCGCGCAGGGGCTGCGGGTTCCGCACCCGCTCGGGCGGATCGCTCGGGACATGATCCTGGGCGAAAATCAGCACATCTTCGTCGACACCACGATGCTCATCAGCAGCTACCCGGGTGTCTCCTCGAGCAACCGGCCCGCCGTGAACGCCGGCATTGGCGCCTGATGACCGCAGCGACAGGAGCACATATGAGCACGGTTGCCGACGTGGCGGCCGAACACAACCTTGAGCCGGTATCCGGCTGCATGATCTGCGAGCAGGCTTTCGCTGACGACCGCAAGATCGTTCTCGACACCGAGCAGTTCCGCAGCTACGTGACCGAGGTCTATCCGTGGTGCGTAATGCTGGTGACACGGAGACACGACTGTGACGGACCCTGGGCACTCAACGAGGCGGAGGGCGCTGAACTCGGTAAGATCATCCCGCAGCTGTCGCAGGCGATCCGCGCCATGGGAAACGAGCGCGTATACGTCCTGAACTTCGGCGAGGACATCCCGATCCCGCATTACCACCTCGGGTTCTTCTCCCGATGGGAGGCAATATCCGAAGCCACCCATGAGGTCCTGTACGCCCGCGCCAAAGAGGTGAAGGACCCGGTCCAGGTCGCTTCTGACTTCGCGAAGCAGATCCGCGACAACCTCGGCTGACGCCACCGTCCCGCCCCAGGGCCGGGGGGGTCGCGAGCGACCACAGGAGGAGCGGCATGAGCCGACCGACGTTGACCGAGGTCTCAGTGATCGCGCGTGGCGTGCGGCGCCCAGAGGGCGTGGCAGCATGTCGTGACGGGCGGGTGTATGCCGCGGACGGCAATTCGACTGTCGCCGAGATCCTTGCGGACGGGACATTTCGGGGGCTCGGCCGCCCCGCGCTCGAACCAAACGGTCTCAATCTGACGGTGGACGGCTCAGCGCTGGTCGTCGCCGAGTTCGGCAGTCACGAACTGCTGCGCTGCGAGGTGAGCACCGGCGAGGTAACTTTGCTCTGCGACACGGTGCAAGGCCGGCGCCTCAGTCGCCCGAACTACCCGGTCGTGATGTCCGACGGCACCATCTACTGCACGTCCTCGACCGCGAGCGACGTTATCGACTGCATCGTCCACGCGTACGACGACGGCTTCGTGTGTCGCATCCGGCCGGACGGCACCGCCGACATCGTCGCGGACGGTCTGCAGCTGCCGAACGGCCTGGCGGTCGACGCGGCCGAGGAGTTCCTTTACGTGGTCCGGACGAGCGTCGGCGATGTAGTGCGCTTTCCCATCCTGGGTGACGGCACCTTGGGTGCCCAAGAGCCTTACGGTCCGCCGCTCGGCGACCGGACCGAGTGGGGCGCGGACGCCGTCCGCTTCGCGTGGGGCGACAACCCGATCCGGGACTTCACCACCTGGAACCCGGAGCTCCAGCCGCGATGGGCCCTGCCGGACGGCTGTGCATTCGACGTCGACGGAAACCTATGGGTGACGCTGGCCGGCCGCAACGCCATTGTCGCCATCCTGCCCGACGGCGAGGTCTGCACGATCGTCGGTGCCGCCGACGAGCTGGTCGTGCGGCCGTCGACCGTCGCGTTCGGCGGCTCAGACTTGCGTGACGTCTACATCGGGTCGGCCGAGGCGTCGTTCGTCGTGCGCGGGCGAAGCTCGGTGGCCGGCCTGGCGTTGGCAGGCCAGGGACCGGCTTGACCGAGCCCGGTTAGCTGCCGTGATCCGGCGTGCGTTGGCCCGGGCGGGCTCACGAGTCAGCCCGAGCGGTCCCAGACGGTTCCCCGGTAGGCCAGTGTCTGTAGTCGAGGGGCCGGTATCGCCCGACCCCCCGGGTTGAAGTCCCCGGGCCCGGTTAAGCTCGATGGGTGGTGACGGCGTGGCGCTGATTCTCGACCTGGCCGGTCGGCCCGTCGCGCGGCTGGTCGTCTTGCGAACCGGCGAGCCGCGGCCGCCGGAGGAGGCGGACTCGGTTCAGCACCGTGTCGATGAACCCGCAGGCGCTGCACCTGGGTTGTGCCTAAAGTTCAGGAGAGCCGTAACGATTGCGTCCATCGAGAGCATCGTTGGCCCTCGTGTGGTGCGCCGAGGACATCATCGCCGGTCTGGCGGACGCCACCAGCCGCGGGGTCGACGGCCGCTACCGCGACGTCGCCCGCTGGACCCGCGCCCAAGTGCTGCTTGCCCGCGGCCCATGGCAAGCAAGCCATCGACTCGGTGTACCTCGACATCCCGGACCACGCCGGCGTGCGAGCCGAGGCCGAGGATGCCGTCGCCAGCGGCTTGGTTGCAAGGCCTGCATTCACCCGGCCCAGGTCGGTGTCGTCCGGGCCACTTACCGACCGAGTCAGAAGCTGATCGACCGGGCGTGCCGGCTGCCGATAGCGGCTGCCAAACATCCGGGCGTCTTCGTCCTCGAAGGCGCGATGATCGACGAGGCGGTGCTGCGGCAGGCCGGGCGCATTTTCGCCGCCGGACCTGCAACCGGCTCGACTCTCCCGATCAGGATCTGTCTCGATCCGTGCTGATCGACGAAGCGAGTTCGTCACTTTCCCAACCGTGGTGGAGGTAATCGTGCGTGAGCCAAGAATCGAGGGGTTCGTCGAGATGACTGACGACCAGCGCAGTGTGCGGTCCGCCGCGTCAGGGAGCGATGTCCGATGACAGGCCCCCGCGGCGTTGACGGTTCTGATGTCGCTGGCTTCATCCTGCGGGCGGCGATCGGCAGCACGATGATCGCGCACGGGATGAAGCACGCCCGTTCTCTCGAGGGCACTGCCGGCTGGTTCGGCTCTATCGGATTCGACCGACCGGAGCTGCAGGCACGGGCCAGCGCCGTTACTGAGATCGGCGCGGGCGCCGCCTTGGTGGTCGGTGCGGCGACCCCACTTTCTGCGGCGGCTGTCGTAGGGACGATGACGGTCGCCTACCGGTCAGTCCATGCGCCGAACGGTTACTTCGTCAATCAGGAAGGCTGGGAATACGTGGCCTTCCTTAGCGCTGCGTCTGTCGCGCTGTCGGCGCTCGGCGCCGGTCCGGCAAGTCTCGACCGGCGCCTTGGCCTCGACCGTCGCGGCGCGCCACTGCTCCGAGCGCTGCTGACCGCCGGTCTCGGCCTGGCGGGCGCAACAGTGCAGTTGGCGCTGTTCTGGCGACGTTCCGCCGCGGCACCAGGAGCAAACGGAAGCTGACCCGACCGCTGCCATTATCTGAGGCTGAGCCGGCCGCTTCGGTGACGTCCCCGTTGGTGGCGTAACTGCTCGGGCCTGACAGGTCGTTCAGAGAGCGGCGCGGACGGCTTGGATGACCGCCGCGGCATGCGCGATATCGACGGTAAGGTCTGCGTTGCCGATAGCCACGGAGAGCATGCGGGCGGTCACGATCACGACTTCTCGGGCCACGTTTGGTCGGGGGCGCCGGGAGTGCTCCGTCAACTCGGGAATCGTGAACTCCCGCTCTGGCTCCAGGTACGTCGCACCGAGAATTTGCAGCTGCGTGTCGCCGGGGAAGGTACGCAAGCCGAGGTGGACTGATACTCACACAACGTGTTGTTTCATGCGTTGTACGCATAGTTCAGCTCGTGAGGCATCGGACCCGGGTTCAGGGTTTCGAATCCCCTCAGCTCCACCACGTGGCCCGGCGTTTCTTGGCCCTTTCACGTTCGGCCAGGCGAGTCGGGCGGTCTT
The DNA here is from genome assembly GCF_964244045.1 of uncultured Jatrophihabitans sp. Lineage (NCBI taxonomy): Bacteria > Bacillati > Actinomycetota > Actinomycetes > Jatrophihabitantales > Jatrophihabitantaceae > Jatrophihabitans > uncultured Jatrophihabitans sp. Next base: position 96,629 of record NZ_CAXTHK010000016.1, read on the forward strand.
GACCCGACAGCAAGTTCGGCACGGGTCGCCCGCGCGCACCGCGGTACGGGGGCGGAACGCGCCTCATCATCAAGAACCGTGGCCAGTTTCCCAACGACGACTCGGTGATCAAGCTGCTCTGGCTGGCAATCCTCGACATCGAGGACAAACGAGCCGCCGCCCGAGCCAAAGAGAAAGGTAAAGCCCGCAACACCCCGGGTAGCCCCAGGACGCCTCATCGAAGGCGCCCAAACCCTCGGCTGGCGAGCCGCCATCAATGCCCTCGACCTGGCCTACCCCGGCCGGCTCCCCGCGGGCCCATAACCCACTTGATCTTGACCGCTTACACAGAAACTTGACAAGCTCGGTGGACGCTGCGGCTGCTGGAGAAACAGGTCGTCCTCACCGAGGGGATACCGCCGATGGATCACTCCACGATCGGGCGGGTCCTGAAAGGGGGCGCTTAAGCCTCACCTGAAGGCATGCTGGACCATCCCACCGCAGCACAACGCGGCGTTCGTCGCGGGGGACTGCCCCGGGTTCGGTTGACTCTCGGGGTGTGTTGATCAGGCCGCGGTTGC